>NZ_JBGCCI010000001.1:0-529585 GCF_041262125.1 Flavobacterium sp. 28YEA47A | reverse complement strand
AGCACCTTAGCACCTTAGCACCTTAGCACCTTAGCACCTTAGCACCTTAGCACCTTAGCACCTTAGCACCTTAGCACCTTAGCACCTTAGCACCTTAGCACCTCAGAAACTTTAAAAAAAATTTGCATAATCCAAAAACTATTCTAAATATTTGCACACGAAAAATTAATAACACTTTTAAACGAAGAAAAATGACTGTATTCACATCATCATTTCAAAGCTACTCACCAACAGGGTTTGGTGCTGTGCGACTTCGTGGCTTATTTCAATCTTAGAAATAATTTTTTAGATATATAAAAAAGCCCGAAGCAATTTAGATTCGGGCTTTTTTTATTCTAGACACTTCAAAATTTTCCCGAAAAACAGTTCCATTATTTATCCAAAAGGATAAAAGATTTAGCGCGCTTATGTTTCATTTCTAAGCTATTTAGAAATTGGCGCAAGCGGCACAGAATAATTACAATTAATAAAATTTATGGGAAATAAATTAACCGGAAAAGACCTGATTAAATTGGGCTTTCCAAAAAATAATTCAATAAATATAGCCCTTGGGCAAATAAACCGATATAGAAAAAGAGAAAAAAAAGAATCCATTCTGGCAGAAGCGAAAGAAGTTTTAATGTATCCGGAAAAATTCAATGGACATGGAACTTGGGGGAAAGTGGCAGAAGGTTTGGTAAATCCTGTACAAGTGAGAATGCATCAATTGAGAACAACGAGGGCTCCATTTATGATTTTTGGAGAAAATGAAATCGATGAGCAGGCCAAGTTTCAATTGTATGACTCGCTCAAACTGCCAATTTCGGTAGCAGGAGCCTTGATGCCCGATGCACACTCAGGTTATGGACTACCTATTGGAGGTGTTTTGGCAACAGACAATGCTGTGATTCCGTACGGAGTTGGTGTTGATATCGGTTGCCGCATGAGCCTTTCTATTTTTGACTTACCAGCGTCATTTCTGAAAGGGAAAGATCATCAATTGGAGGCCATCTTGAAAGACCATACCAAGTTTGGGATGTATGAAACACATGCAATTAAAGCAGATCATGATGTGTTCTACAGACGAGAGTTTCAGGATATTCCGCTATTGAAACGTCTTTTAGACAAGGCTTACAAACAGCTTGGGACTTCTGGTGGCGGTAACCATTTTGTGGAATTCGGAATTGTCAAGATTGATAATCCGCTAAACGAATGGAAAATTGGAGCAGGTGAGTACTTTGCCGTTCTTTCTCACAGCGGATCGCGCGGACTGGGTGCTAATATTGCCAAGCATTATACCTATCTGGCAACAAAACAATGTCCGCTGCCTAAGAATGTACAGCATTTGGCCTGGTTGGATCTTAACACGCATGATGGTCAGGAATATTGGCTTGCAATGAATTTGGCTGGCGATTATGCCAAAGCCTGTCATGACGATATCCACAGAAGAATTGCCAAGATACTTGGAAAAAGAGTAGTGGTAACGATCGAAAACCATCACAATTTTGCATGGAAAGAAATAGTTGCCGGCAACGAATGTATCGTCCATAGAAAAGGAGCGACTCCGGCAGCTGAAGGACAATTAGGAATTATTCCGGGTTCGATGACAGCGCCGGGCTATATTGTTAGAGGAAAAGGAAATACAGAGAGCTTAAACTCAGCTTCACACGGAGCCGGAAGATTATTTTCAAGAGCAAAATGCAAAAGTACTTTTACGCAGAGCGAAATTAAAAAAGTACTGAAAGCAAATGATGTTACTCTCATTGGCGGCAATATTGATGAAGCACCTATGGCTTATAAAGACATTACGAAAGTAATGGCTAACCAAAGCGAATTGGTTGAAGTACTTGGAACATTCACTCCGAAAATTGTCAGGATGGACCGATAAAAAATTAAAAAATGGAAAAGATAATTCAGATAACAGCGGGCCGCGGACCGGCAGAATGCACTTGGGTAGTTGCCCAAGTGCTTAAAAAAGTATTGGAAGAAGCGCAAGAACTGCAACTTGAAACCATTTTATTGCATCGTCAGCCAGGCTCTGAAAATGGAACGGTTGAAACTGCTACCGTTTCTATAAAAGGAAATGATGCAATACAGTTTGTAAATTCCTGGGTAGGAACTATCCAATGGATTGGGCAAAGCCAATTCAGGAAAATGCATAAGCGTAAAAACTGGTTTATTGGAATTTTTGAAATTGAAAAACAGAAAAGCTGGACGATTTCAGAAAACGAAATCCAATATCAGGCAATGAGAAGTTCAGGAGCAGGAGGGCAGCATGTGAACAAGGTAAGTTCGGCTATCAGGGCAACGCATTTGCCCACAGGAATTGCTGTGGTGGCGATGGACAGTCGCTCGCAGCACCAAAACAAAAAACTAGCAACAGAAAGATTATTAAAAAAACTCGAAAGCGAGACTTTACAGCAGCTCAAGGATCATGTTGGCAAACAATGGGAAAACCAATTGAACATTCAACGAGGAAACCCGACGAGAACATTTGCCGGAACAGATTTTAAGAAGAATAAAATTGAGAAAAGCTATAAGGGAACACGGAGAAAATTAAAAACTGATTTAAGAAATGAAAACAATTGATAAATATGTATTCCAGGCTTTAGACAGCTATCCCTATTCACTTGAAGAAACTATAGAATCACTAGATTATGCTTTTTCTTATGATGCTAAAAATACTATGGTGCTTTGCCTTTACGGAAGAATCCAGGCTGAGCAGTTGTTGAATTATGAAGCTGCGAAAAATTATTTTGAAGAGGCGTTTACGATCAATATCCATGCATTAGAAGTCTATCCATATTATATACAGACGCTTATCTTAAATGAGGATTATGAAGAAGCATTGAGACTGATTGATTTTGCACTTACAATTAAAGGTATAAACAAGGCTAACATTTATGTAAAGAAAGCCATACTTTTTGAAGTGCAGCATGAGTTCAAAAAAGCAATAAAAGAAATCAGAAATGCAAAACTGCATTCGATAAGCTATGATTCAGAATCTGAAATTCGCGAAGTTGAAAAAAGAATCAAGGGTAAGATAGAATTGGTTAAAAAGAAAGCAAAAAAGAAATTGAATTAATTTCAACACAAGGCTGTCTTATTTGGCAGCCTTTATGCTCTATTTTCTTAATGATGGACAAAGTGAATATTTTCAAATATTAACCGGTTATGATGAATTTCCCGTTAAGAATCATTAAAAAGACATAAAAAAAGCGTCTTAAAAGTTTCTTAAATTTAACAAGAAGTACTAAGTTTGAAATGAAATATAAATAAAAGACAAACCTTATATGAGAGCACTCAAAATCATTTCTGACTTACTTCCTATTCCAAGTTATACGGTAATATTAATTTGTTTTTTCTTCCCTTTTATTACGATCAAATGTGGCACAACAGAATTGGTTTCTGTTACCGGTTTTGACTATGTGGTAGGAACGGATATAAAAGAAAAGACGAAAAACAATGAATTTTCTAAAAAGCTGGAAAAACAATTAGGAAAAGATTTGTTTGGTGCTGCTGGAACTAATATGGATTCTCTTGAAGTTGATGAAGATGGAAATCCAAAAAAAGCAGAAAGTTCACCGCTTTCTCAAGAAACTCCAGATCAAAGAAATAGCAGAATCGTTATGATGATTATGATGGGAATCCCATTTTTTATGGCTATCGCAGGATTGATTTTCAGTTTTGTCAAAATCAAACGTAAAGGTCTGGTGCATATCCTTCTTTCTTCTATTGGATTTTTAGTGTTGCTAATTTTTGGAATCATAATAAAAAGTTCCGATGAACTGAACGCTGTTACGTCTATGGCTGACGGCATGGGCGGAGGAATGATTACCATAGGTATGGGAACCGCTTACTATATGGCGACTATAGTGTTTTTGCTGGTGATTATGTTTTTTGGCATGCAGAAGTATCTGAAAAATCTCTATAAAGAAGAGCAAGTCATTCGAGAAGAGGCACTGGACGAATTTTTTACAAAAGAATAATTGATTAAAAACTCCCTGAATTGGGAGTTTTTTTGTTTTATACAGACACTTTCACAAATAAGCAATATTTTTGCGGCTTAATATATCCTATTTTGAGTCCGACAGTTTTTTTAATTACGCCGCCTTTTACCCAGCTGAATACTCCGTATCCGGCAACGGCTTATATTAAAGGATTTTTAAATACAAAGAATATTTCTTCTTTTCAAGCTGATCTTGGAATTGAGGTTATACTAGAGCTGTTTTCTAAACAAGGATTGAGCGATTTGTTTTCTGAAGCAGAAAAAGCAACGGATAAATCGGACAATGCAAAACGAATTCTGGCATTACAGGAAGAATATCTCAAAACTATCGATTCAGTAATGCTTTTTCTGCAAGGCAAAAACCCAACGTTGTCGCACCTCATTTGCCAGGAAGATTTTCTTCCGGAAGCCTCCCGATTCTCACAACTTGAAGAATTAGATTGGGCTTTTGGAACTATGGGAACTCAGGATAAGGCGAAACATTTGGCAACCTTATACCTTGAAGATATTTCCGATCTTATCATTGAATGTGTTGATGAAAATTTTGGATTCAGCCGCTATGCGGAAAGAATGGGGCGTTCTGCCAATTCTTTTGATGCGCTTTATGAAATGCTGTACAGGGAATCTACTTATATAGATAGATTATTGCTTGGGAATCTGGATCAGAAGATGAAGAAGTTACAGCCAAAATTGGTCTGTTTTTCTGTTCCATTTCCTGGAAATTTATACAGCGCTTTTAAAAGCGCCCAATTTATTAAAAAACATTATCCCAATACCAGGATTGCTATGGGGGGCGGATTTCCTAACACGGAACTACGTTCATTATCAGATATCAGGGTAATGGAGTTTTTTGATTATATCACATTGGATGATGGCGAAACTCCTATAGAAGAACTTATTTTAAGTATTGAAAACCCGGAATATGATTCTTACAAAAGAACGTTTCTTTTGGAAAACGGGAAAATTGCCTATAAAAACAATTCGGCTAAAAGAGATTATAAGCAATCTGAAGTAGGAACTCCGGATTATTCGGATCTGCTTTTAGACAGTTATATTTCGGTTATAGAAATTGTCAACCCAATGCACAGGATGTGGAGCGACGGGCGCTGGAATAAACTTACTATGGCGCATGGCTGTTATTGGGGAAAATGTACTTTTTGCGATATTTCATTAGATTATATAAAAGTGTATGAACCAATAGCTGCCAAACTGCTTTGTGACAGGATGGAAGAACTTATCAGGCAAACTGGGCAGAATGGTTTTCATTTTGTAGATGAGGCTGCACCTCCGGCACTGATGAGGGCTCTTGCACTGGAAATTTTACGCAGAAAATTAGCTGTTACCTGGTGGACTAATATTCGTTTTGAAAAGAGTTTTACCCGCGATTTATGCCTTTTGTTAAAAGCATCGGGCTGTATTGCCGTTTCCGGAGGATTGGAAGTAGCTTCTGACAGGCTGTTGGAATTAATTCAAAAAGGTGTTACCGTAGCTCAGGTAGCAAAGGTAACACGAAATTTCACGGAAGCGGGTATTATGGTACATGCTTATCTGATGTATGGATTTCCAACTCAGACAGCTCAGGAAACAATAGATTCTTTAGAAATGGTGCGTCAGTTGTTTGAAATAGGAGTTTTGCAATCCGGTTTCTGGCATCAATTTGCGATGACGGCACATAGTCCGGTGGGAATGTACCCGGAAAAATTTGGCGTATTAAAAGAAACAGAAACTGTAGGAACTTTTGCCAATAACGATATAGTACACATTGATAAAACCGGGACAGATCACGATGCCTTTAGCTTTGGCTTAAAGAAATCGCTATTCAATTATATGCACGGCATTTGTTTTGATTTCCCGCTTCAGGACTGGTTTGATTTTAGAGTGCCCCGAACTAAAATTCCAGGCGATTATATATACAATGCGGTACATGAAGAAGAAAACTGGAGTGTTAAGCCAAGTGCAAAAATAGTATGGTTGGGCAGCAGGCCTTTAATTTCGACCTACACCAAGTCTAAAAAAGGAAATTCATGGGAGATGGCTTCTTTGGATTTTCATGCTAAAAAAGAAGCTTTTGCTGTTTCTGTCAGTAAGGAGCAAGGAATCTGGCTTGGAGATATATTGGAAAAGATAGCGGTTTCAAATCTGAAAACGTATACTTATCAGGAAATCAAAACTGATTATGAAAATAATTCTGAATTAGAAGATTTTGAACTGTTTTGGTATAGTAAGCCTATCAATACTTTAAGAGAACAAGGCTTGCTAGTGCTCTAGTACGTCATTGCCTTCTTTTCGTTGTCTTCTTTCATTTTTAGGTATTTGGCCGACTGGTCTTTGGATAATAATTTTAAAATTTCAACATCAATCTTATCCATTATTTCTCGCATCTTGTCTTTTTTTTCCTGAATATGCAAATTACTTTTACTAAGCTCTTCAATACTGTTTTTATTGTCGTTTATAATTGCTTTTACAGCAGCAAACTGTAAACCATCCAGCTTTATTTCTTTATCCAGATAAGTAGCCCAGCTTTCGCCCATATCGACTTTTTCTTTGCTATTTTTTTTAGGCTTGTTTTGTCTTACTTCAGAACCTATAGATCTGTCAACACCGCCTCCATAGGGATTGTAATATTGTGCAGAAGCTGTATCAGGACAAAGCATTAGAAAAAATATAGCGATAAAAAATAATCCGGTTTTCATAAATCAAAAATTTTGAGTTCCAAACTTACTCATTTTTTAAGCCAAATATAAAAAAATGGTATATTTTAACAAGACATATACCGTTCAACGATCGTTATCATTAACTTCAGACTCTTCTTCTGGTTTTGTCTTGTATTCTTCGTTGAAAAATTTCTCGACCTTTTTTTGATCTTTCAGATTTCGCTTAACCAATACTACAATCAAAATTAAGCCAATCAAAACCACTATGCCTATTGTTATCCAATTGATTTCCATGATTTTTTATATAAAGTTATGAAAATCTGCACGAAGTTTATGTTATCATTTTAAGTGTTCTTTTAATTTAATACAATAAAATGGTGCGTTATATATCTATTATCAATATATATTGATTTATAATTAAAAAATATTTTGTATTTATCATTATATATTTATTGTTTTTCAATAAAAATAAATATATTTGTACCGTAATAATTAAATCAAACGATATGGAAATTAAAATTAGTACTAAGCAAATCCTTACTGTATTGCATATCTTATCCTGGATCATATTCCTCGGATTGTGTTTTGAAGCGGGTGGTTTCATAGTTAATGCTTTTATGACACTGACGCTGGATCCGTCAGAAACTAAGCGTTTATGGATGCTGATTGATTTGTCTGATCTGTACAAATACGGTTCTCAACATTATGTAGTAATAATGTCTCAAATTATTATTGTGACTGTATTGAAAGCACTGATGTTTTATTTAATTGTAAAAATTCTATACGAGAAAAAGTTGGATATGACGCAGCCCTTTAATCCTGCAATGGGGCGTTTCATTTTACTAGTATCTTATCTGGCTTTAGGAATAGGATTTTTTTCAGCCTGGGGAACGGAGTACAGTAAGGGACTAATCCAGCAGGGTGTTGCTATGCCAGCTTTAGACGATATGCACTTTGACGGTTCCGATGTATGGCTATTTGTGTGGATAATTCTTTTGATTATAGCGCAAATTTTCAAAAGAGGCATCGAAATCCAATCCGAAAATGACCTAACGATATAATTTATGGCGATAATAGTAAACGTAGATGTAATGATGGCGAAACGAAAAATGTCACTCAATGAGCTTTCTGAAAAAGTAGATATAACACTGTCCAATCTGTCAATCCTAAAAACAGGAAAAGCCAAAGCTATCCGATTTAGCACACTGGAAGCTATATGTAAAGCGTTAGACTGCCAACCGGCTGATATTCTGGAATATCAACCGGATAAGAAATAGCCTTTAGTAGTTATTAAATTTTTAAAAAAGTCCGCAATATATAACTACTTGCGGGCTTTTTATGTTAACGGGCCATCTGATAGCTTGTCAGCTTTTTAATCTTTCCCCCTTCCATTTGAAAGACATCGCAAAATGCCGCATTAAGCAGGTCGCCTGTCCTGAAGTTGCATTTTATAGTGCCTTCAGCTACAACAATATCGTTTTCTTCTGTCAAACTGACAATTTCGATTTCAGGATTTTCTATAAAATGATTTTTTTTAATTTCCCTGTCAAAAGCTTCTTTTCCGGCCAGATGGAAAAAGCCGGGCATTTCCCAGACAACATCTTCCGTAAGGCACGAAAGAATTTTTTTGCGGTCGTAGATCCTGAAGCCTTCTATATATGAAGCCACTGTATTTTTGTTCCCAGTCATGGCCTATGAGTTTTTGCAAGCGTTGTTTAAAATTACAAAATATTTGTCTGTTATTCAGTTTTTTAATTTTATCATAACTACGTTTTTTAGCATTAACGTTCCATTAACCAAGAAGTAGTTTCTATTAACTCCGTCTTTTTATATATAATAATACATTTGCGAGAACAACAAACCCAACTTAGCTTATGAAAACTGTTTTTATGTTGCTGTTTTTTGTGTCAGGCTTTAGTGTCTGGGCGCAAAAAGAAGAAGAGATTGTAGAAAAACGTATTGATGAGGCCCGAAAGCTATTTCATTTTTCACAAGATTATCAGGCAGAAATGGATAAGATACTAAAAGATTATCCGTACTCTGCATATGCCTGGCAGCAAAAAGCAATGCCGCTTTTTAAACAGGGCAAATATGAGTTCGCCATGCCTTTTTTAGACAAGGCAGTTGCGTTGAACCCAAAAGAATATATGGATTACAGGGCTTTTATGAAATGTATTTTTGGAAAACGTTATGTTGAAGCGATTGAAGATTTTGAAGCCGCCAAGAAACTTAACGGTAATTCATATGTAATGGATCATACCTATGATTTTTACATAGCTCTTTCTTACTTACAGCTGGGAAAATTTGCAGAAGCAGAACGGATATTAGAAACAGACCGAAAGGCGCATTTAGCCACGAGTAGTGTGGAACCTCATTTTCTGGATGTATTTTATATGGGTATAGCCAAGTATGAGCTAGGGAAATATGAAGAGGCCATAGAGCAATTTGATATTTCAATTGGAACCTATCGGGAATTTTCAGATGCAGAATATTATAAAGCCTTATGTATGATTAAGTTGGGAAGGAATAATGAAGCAGAGAGGCTGATACAAAAAGCCATAACTGATTATAGAAACGGTTATACAATCAATGAAGATAATGTTGTTTATGAACGCTATCCCTATCAGGTTTATTTCCTGAAATAAATTCTGGTAGTATAACAAAAAAGCCCTGTCAATCAGGGCTTTTTTTATTTTAAAGATATTATTTCGTTATAGTACAGCTTCACCATACAAGTCAAACTCGGCAGCATCTGTAATTCTTACATTTACAAACTCTCCGGTCTTTAAGTAGGCTTTTGAAGCATCAATAAGAACTTCGTTGTCTACATCAGGACTGTCGAATTCCGTTCTTCCTACAAAATGATTGCCTTCTTTTCTGTCAATGATGCAACGGTAAACCTGTCCGATTTTTTCCTGATTTAATTCCCATGAAATCTGAGATTGTAGTTCCATAATTTCGTTGGCTCTCTGTTGTTTTACTTCGGCAGGAACATCATCTTCTAATAAGTAAGCATGTGTGTTCTCTTCATGAGAGTAGGCAAAACAGCCCAATCTTTCGAAACGCATTTCTTCAACCCAGTTTTTCAAAATTTGGAAATCTTCTTCAGTTTCGCCCGGATATCCTACAATCAGGGTTGTTCGGATTGTCATTCCAGGTACGGTATTGCGAAAATCTTCAATAAGTTTTGTTGTTTTGGACTGAGTTGTTCCGCGACGCATCGATTTTAATATATTGTCGGATATATGCTGAAGCGGAATGTCAAGATAATTACAAATCTTTGGCTCTCGTTTCATTAGTTCCAACACATCCATCGGGAATCCTGTGGGGAAAGCATAGTGTAAACGGATCCATTCAATGCCTTCAACCGCAGCTAAATTTTCCAGCAATTCAGCCAGATTTCTCTTTTTGTATAAATCAAGACCGTAATAAGTCAAATCTTGTGCAATAAGTATCAGTTCTTTCACACCGTTTTTGGCTAATCCTTTAGCTTCATTTACCAGCTTTTCAATTGGCTGAGAAACGTGTTTGCCACGCATTAACGGAATGGCACAAAAACTACAAGGACGGTCACATCCTTCAGCAATTTTAAGATAAGCATAGTTTTTAGGAGTTGTTGTAAGACGCTCGCCTAATAATTCATGTCTGTAATCGGCTCCTAATGCTTTTAAAAGGCCTGGCAATTCAGTAGTTCCAAAATATTGGTCTACATCAGGAATTTCTTTAATAAGGTCCGGTTTGTAGCGTTCTGAAAGACATCCGGTCACAAAAACCTTATCTACCAAACCTTGTTCTTTTTTGTCAACATAGTTTAGGATCATATTTACAGATTCTTCCTTTGCATTGTCAATAAAACCACAGGTATTGATTACAATGATGTTTCCTTCTTCATGGGCTGGTGCTTCATGGGTCACGTCTTTGCCGCTGGCACGGAGCTGGCCCATCAATACTTCGCTGTCATACACGTTTTTGGAACATCCCAGTGTAATTACATTGATTTTGTTTTTCTTTAATGATCTGGTTCTCATAGAATTGTAAATTGGAGTGCAAAATTAAGCTTTTTATGAATAGTAGCACTATGGTTGGGTAAATTTTATGAAGTTGGCTTTCGCAGGAAGAAAAGTAATAGGTTGTAAAATAGATTTGGAGGAAAGCCGTTTTTATATCGATATTAGTTTTGATATATTGCGATTTAGTATTGTTATGGTAGTATTTATGAAGAAAATAGGAATGCTTTTTTTGCTGTTGGCTCCTTTGATGCTTTTGGCGCAGCAACGAGATGTTAAGGTGTATAGGGAGTTTGTTGAAGGTAAGACGGTAGTTTTTGCAGACAATAATGAATTTTGTCCGGTTTCTGTCTTGATAAGGACAGAGCTTCTTAATATGAAAAGTAGCCTTAAAGCACCTTATGTATTGGTTCCTGCAAAGGCAAAAAGATTCGTTTTAATGGAAATTTCAGTAATCAATCTTAAAAAAGAATTTAATTTTAAATACCAAAGTTCCTTTTTCTTAGGTGATATCAATCTCAAAAAATACGATATCGATTTTCCGTACAGCTTGCCTTATAAGCAAGGAGAAGAATATGTCATAGGACAAGGATATAACGGAAAAGTTTCACATCAAGGTGAGTTTGCCTTGGATTTTGTAATGCCAATCGGTACGGAGATCATGGCTGTCAGAGAAGGTATTGTTGTTGATGTACAAGACAGTAATACCGAAACATGTATGACTAAAAACTGTGCTGAGTTCAATAATTATATTGTGATTTATCATGAGGATGGAACGCTGGCAGAATATACACATATTGATACTGACGGTTCTTTTGTCAAAAAAGGGGATGTCGTTAAAAAAGGAGATAAGATTGGACTTAGCGGTAATATTGGTTGGTCGTCAGGGCCGCATCTGCATTTTTTTAGTTTTGTTTCGGATATAGAAAAAGGCAGGAGATCGATCCGAACCAAATTCAGAACAGAAGGAAACAGGCTGGAATTCTTGCAGGAAAAGAAATCGTATAAAAAAGATTATGAGTTTTAATAAAAAAGCCTCTGCATTGCAGAGGCTTTTTTTGTATGAAAAGTAGATATTATAAGTCAAGTAATAATGTAAGTGTTACGTTGTTGCTGACAGATTTGACAGTTGTTGCGTCAACAAGTCCTTGCGAGAAAAAAGTCTGCTGCATGTCTCTTTTAGCATAAGAATAAGCTGCATCTAATCTTGTTCCGCCAAAGTTGTAACCAAGACCCGCTGAAAATCCTTGTAGATCTCCAATTGTTTTTCCGTTTTTATAAGGGCTTTGCTCAAAACGGTAACCGCCCCTGAAACTCCATTGTTTTGCTTTCGCTTCAGCACCTATGCGCACCTCAGAAGTTACGTCAAGAAGTGATTCTAGTTGTGCATTCGTTTGACGGTAATCGTTACTTGGTCTGAAACGCATATTGCTGTAATCTTTCATGGCATAATCAATGCTGATTAGTCCGTATTTTCCGAAAACATAGGCTAAGCTCCCTGTATATTTTCCAGGGGTTTGTAATCTATAAGACGGATAAATCATGGTTAGGTTCGGATCAACAACAACAGGATTACGTGTCCCGCAATCTGGGCAGTCTACAATTAAACTCTGGCGCAATTCTTCATTCAGACGGAACCATGTAGGTGATTCGTAAGCAACACCAACACGTAACTCAGGCGTCACTTTTGCAATAGCTCCAACCTGGAAAGAAAATCCGTTTCCGTAAGTATATAATTCATTTCGGAAACGCAGTCCCTGAGGTCCTGAGTTTGGATTGTTCCCCGGAGTATCCATATAATCTTCATAGAAGTTGGAGACACGCGTATAGTCTGTGAAATGTGAATTCAGGTTAAGTCCGAAATAAAATCGGTCTGTGAATTGTACACCTCCGTTAAAGGAAAGTTTCCCATTATATCCTGTGGATTCAATAAAGTTTTCCTGGTAATAATTACCACCCGCAGGTGTGTTTGAGGTGTAAACTATATTGTTGTTGCTGTTTGTGGAAGGGTTAATGAGGTAGCCATTATAACCAAAATAGGCCTGTTGCTCTCTGTATGTCATTGAACCAAAGGGAATATTTGTGATATCGCCTAGAGGAATTCCGTTGGCATAACTTGAAAAATAGTTAGATACGGAATTTGTTGGATTAAATCCGCTGGCGTGGAACTGGTTGTCGAAATTGGAAACGTTCTCATAATTTGCGGCAACTGTAAATTTTTTCCAATTGCTTGAAGCGTCTTGGTTTTCAAAAACCCAGATAGCTCCCAGCTGGTTCAGGTCAAAACTATTGTCGTTTTCTTTTGTAGTTGTGCCAAAATAACGTGATTTATTACTAGTGCTATAGTTGCTAAGTGTTATGGCAATCTGGTTGGTCGTAAAAACTGCACTTCCGGCCGGATTGACACCGATTGCCGAAAAATCGCCTCCAAGAGCGCCAAAGGCACCACTCATCCCTCTAAAGCGGGCCGTGCCTGTCAGGTTGTCCTGAGCATATCTCATGGCATCGGAAACTTCTTGTGCCTGTGCACTTAAAGCAAATCCCGCAATCATAAATAAAAAATACTTTTTCATAGGATTAATTTTTTCATAGGGGTTCAAAAAAATACCTATGCTATAGTTTTTACGCTTAGACATAGGCATTCTGTATCATTAAATTTAAGTATTATCCTCTTCGTCCGCCGCCACCGCCGCCAGATCTTCCGCCGCCGCCATAAGAACCTCCACCAGATGATCTTCCGCCGCCACTTGAGCTTGGGCTGCTGTATGATGGTCTTGAAGGTGCTACGTTTTGGCTTCTTGTAGAATTGCTTCGGCTTGGAGTGCTATAATTGTTGTTGTTGCTGCTGTTTCTTGTGGTGTTATAACTGTTTCTTGTCGTGTTATAATCACTTCTTGTAGCATTGGTATTATAATCTCTTGTGCCAGTACTGCGATTTCCGCTTGTATTGTATCTTGTTGAGTTTCGGTTGGAATAATAAGTTCCTTCACCTCTCCTTGAAGTATTATAGGCATTATCACTTCTGTAGCTTCTTGTTGCAGAGTTGCTTCTGTAATAATTGTTTCTTCCGAAGTTGTTGTTAGCATAGTAGCTTCTTCTTCCATTAGCATAAGCGTAATTATTGTAGTAGTTACCGCCATGCCAGTGGTTCCAGCCGTAGTTTGGATAATACCAATTGTTCCAGCCCCAGCCCCAGCCGAGTCCCCAACTTGGTCCGTACCAGCTATTCCAGCCCCAGCCGCCATACCAGCCGCCCCAGCCAAGACCCAAGCCCCAACCTGGTCCGTACCAGTTGTTCCAGCCCCAACTATTGTCGTAAACATTTACAGTTACATTGTCGGAGTTGCTGCCCCAGGCAGGATACGATGCAGCATTGGCTACATAAGTAGTGTCGTTATAAGCAGGTGAAGCATAACTGTTGGAATCTGTGAAAATTTCGGGGTCGTCTTGAAGCGATCTGAAATATTCTCTATATCCATTACTGTTTTGCTCATTGCTAGCAGTAGTGTTCGATCTTCTTTCGTTATTGTTATAAACTCCGTCGGAGTCATAGTAAGATGAATTCTGGTATGACCCACAGGAAGTCATAAGAATTGCCAACAGCCCAACCAATGAATAGAGGGATGCTGATTTCGGGGAAATGTAATAAGTTTTCATATCTAGAAGCAATTTTATTGTTGGACAATACAAAAGACAATACAAAAATAATTAGTTTTGCTGAATTATCTAGTTAAATAAAGTTAAACAATATTTGTGCCAAACTATTCAATATGAGTAAGAACCTTACAAAAAGATCAGAAGATTATTCCAAATGGTATAATGAACTGGTAGTAAAAGCAGATTTAGCCGAAAATTCTGGAGTTAGAGGCTGTATGGTTATCAAGCCATACGGTTATGCTATCTGGGAAAAGATGCAGGCAGAGTTAGACAGGATGTTCAAAGAGACAGGACATCAGAATGCCTATTTCCCGCTGTTTGTGCCCAAGAGTATGTTTGAAGCTGAGGAAAAAAATGCCGAAGGTTTTGCTAAAGAATGCGCAATCGTTACTCATTATAGATTAAAGAATGATCCGGACAAGCCTGGAAAATTAATGGTAGATCCTAATGCTAAGCTCGAAGAGGAACTTATTGTTCGTCCAACGAGTGAAGCTATTATCTGGTCTACTTATAAAGGATGGGTGCAATCTTATAGAGATTTGCCGCTTTTGATTAACCAATGGGCGAATGTCGTGCGTTGGGAAATGAGAACCCGTTTGTTTTTGAGAACCGCTGAATTTTTATGGCAGGAAGGGCACACGGCGCATGCTACACAAAGTGAAGCAATAGCTGAATCAGTACAAATGATGAATGTATATGCTGATTTTGCACAGAATTTTATGGCTATTCCGGTAATTAAAGGAGTGAAGACAGAAACGGAGCGTTTTGCAGGAGCTGTAGAAACCTATTGTATTGAAGCCTTAATGCAAGACGGAAAAGCACTACAGGCAGGTACGTCTCACTTTTTAGGGCAGAATTTTGCCAAAGCTTTTGATGTTAAGTTTGCCAATGCAGAAGGAAAACAAGAACACGTTTGGGGGACTTCATGGGGCGTTTCAACACGCTTGATGGGAGCTTTGGTTATGACGCATTCTGATGATAACGGATTGGTTTTGCCTCCAAATTTGGCACCTATCCAGGTGGTTATTGTTCCTATCTATAAAACAGATGAAGAATTTGCTGCCATATCTGAAGCAGCGAATACTTTAGTGTCGCAATTGCGAAAACTAAAAATATCTGTGAAATTTGACGATAGGACGACTCAAAAGCCAGGATTTAAATTTGCTGAATGGGAATTAAAAGGTGTTCCGGTTCGTGTTGCAATTGGTCCGAAGGATTTGGAGAACGGAACTTTTGAAGTGGCAAGAAGAGATACATTGTCTAAAGAAGTCGTTTTAAAAGACGCTATTGTGAATCATATTAATGGACTGTTAGAAGAAATTCAAGATAGTTTGTTTAATAAAGCATTGGAATACAGAGATACACATATAACCGAAGTGAATTCTTTTGATGAGTTTAAAGATGTTTTAGAGAACAAAGGAGGCTTTATTGCAGCACACTGGGATGGAACTCCTGAGACAGAAGAAAAAATCAAAGACCTGACTAAAGCAACAATCAGATGTATTGCCTTAGATAGAGTAGAAGAGGTTGGAAGCTGTGTGTTTACTGGAAAACCTTCTGTTGGAAGAGTGCTTTTTGCTAAGGCATATTAAAAAAAATAAAAAAAAATCAAGGTAGCTATTGTGCGAATAAAAAATAGTTGTATTTTTGCATCCGCATTAGAGAAGCAAGGCCCGTTCGTCTATCGGTTAGGACGCCAGGTTTTCATCCTGGTAAGGGGGGTTCGATTCCCCCACGGGCTACAAGTTCAGAGTTTATTGAAAGTAAACTAACTTAGAAGGATTCAAGGTCCGTTCGTCTAGGGGTTAGGACGCCAGGTTTTCATCCTGGTAACAGGGGTTCGATTCCCCTACGGACTACAAAAAAAACATTTAAAGAAAAAAAGGTAAGAAAATGGCAAATCATAAGTCAGCTCTAAAAAGAATCAGAAGTAACGAAAAAAGAAGAGTATTAAACAGATACCAACACAAAACTACTCGTAATGCGATCAAAGCTTTGCGTTTGGCTACTGATAAATCTGATGCTTCTGCAAAATTATCAAATGTTATCTCTATGATTGATAAATTGGCTAAGAAAAATATTATCCACAATAATAAAGCTTCCAATTTAAAATCTAAATTGACTAAACACGTTTCTGCTCTTTAATTTGAGTGTGAACCGCTAAAATATGGAAAGCCCTCACCAGAGGGCTTTTTTATTTTTTGTATTTCGAGTCACTAACGAAATATGATACCAAGTTTTAAAATTACCAAATAAAAAAGCTCTCGATTTCGAGAGCTTTTTTTATAATTTGTCTTTCAGGTCTTCGAGCATTTCTTTGGTGATGGGTTTCGATAAGAAATCAATCACAATAGGATAGGTTTTGGACTTTTCAATGTCTGTTGGGTCAATAGTCGATGAAAGCACGATTACTTTTGTCTTCGTATTGAATTCCTGATATTCCTTTTTTATAAAATTATCCAGAAATTCCCAACCACCCATGACCGGCATGTTGAGGTCTAAAAAGATAAGCTCAGGACAGCGGGTATCATTATCAGCTTTTAGCTTTTCATAATAGTCCATAGCTTCCTGCCCATTTTTTGCAGTAATTATTTCTTCTGTAAAAGATGCTTTGGCAATTACCATTTTGTAAAGCATTAGAGTAATTGGATCATCATCCACACATAAGATCTTATGTAGCATTTTATTCCTTTTTGAATGTTAATGTAAACTTAGTTCCTTTATTTACTTGGCTTTGAACATCAATTGTCCCTCCCATTGTTTCAACTTGTGATTTGACAAGGTATAAACCAAGTCCTTTGCTGTCCGGATAGTTATGGAATCGTTGGTAGAGACCGAAAATCTTGTCTCTATTTCGTTCAATATCGATTCCAATTCCGTTGTCTTCAAAGGTAAGAATTGTCTTATCAACTTTCTCCTTTGTAGCTATAGTTATTTTTAATTTTTTTGCAGGATCTCTATATTTTATGGCGTTTGTAAGCAAATTTAACATGATACTTTCCAGATAAGCCTTATTCATGTTTGAAAGGGAGTCGTTTTCAAGGTTGATTTTTAAAATCGGCTGATGCAGATTTATAAGATAACTCAGCTGGTCAAAAACAGTTTCAAATACTTCACTGAAAAGGACTTCTTCTTTTTGAATGGATGGATTGTCTTTGATGATGACAACTTTTACAAGGTCGTTTATAGTCTCATTTAGGAGATGGGTAGACTTTGTAAAACCATTCAATATCAGTTTGAGGTCGTCATTTTCAATAGGAATGTCTTCAATTAAGTTCAAAAGTCCAGTCAGATTCGATAGCGGAGCCCTGAGGTTATGAGATGTTATATAAGAGAATTGTTTTAAATCTTTGTTGTTTTGCGTTAATTCTCGAATGAGTTGTTCGCGTTCTTTTTCCTGTCTTTTCAGTAGGGTAATGTCTCTCTGTATGGAAATCCAGTGAGAAAGCTGCCCTTCCTTGTTTGTAATCGGAATCATTGAAAAGCTGACCCAATATTCTTCGCCATCTTTTTTGTAGCTGATGGTTTCAATCTGGGTTTCTTCTTCATTTTTAATGGCTGCAACGAGCTTTTTTAATTCGGATTCATCAGAATTTTTACCTCTAAATAGTAATGGTGATTTTCCAATAACTTCGGATGCTTTATAGCCGGACATTTCAGTAAAAGCCTGGTTGGCAAAAATGATTTTTGGGATAGAAGTTTCTGAAGTGTCGTTATCTGTAATTATTACCGCATCTTTGGCTTGCGTAATTACGGTTTCCAGAAGTTTTAGTCGCTGTTCTTCTTCTTTTTGTTTGGTTACATCTTGCATGGAACCGATCATTCGGATTGGTTTTCCATCGCTGTTTTTAATCAGGAAGCCCCGGTCAAAGACGTGCTTGTAGGTGCCGTCAACACATTTAAAACGGTATTCGTCTTGCCATTTTTCAACCTTTTTCTCAAGGAAATTATAGAGTTTTACCGATACTCTAAGGCTGTCTTCCGGATGGATTCTGTCAAACCACCATTTTGACGTATCGCCAACTTCTTCTTTTTTATATCCAAAAACACTTCGAATTCCCTTATTCCATTGGAAATCGTCTTCTTGTATTTTCCAATCCCATATGGTGTCGCTGGTTGCTTTCGCTACAATATCATAGCGATCAATAGCTTCTTTCAGTTCTTCGCCAGCTCTTCTGTTTTCAATCAATACTCCTACGAGGTTTGCAATCCTTTCGAGAAGATAAATCTCGTTTTGGCTTGGTACTCTATTGGTTTTGTAATAAGTGACAAAACTAGCCAGACTTGATCCATCCGTCTTTCTGATTGGAATAGACCAGCAGGATTTTAAGCCGTTAGCTATAGCAGCCGGAGCAAAATTTTTACAAAGCGGTTCTTTTTCGATGTTGGAAATAAAAGCATTTTCATTTTTGAAAATACTTCTTTTTGAATCGAGGTCATTTATGGAATCGATATAGCCCTTTGGAAGCGAATTGCCTACAAAGTGTTTTATCTTATGGTTTTTGATTTCTATGATAGAGCATAGGGCATCCGGCATCAAAATCTCGATGTTTTGGATCACTTTTTCCAAAACTTCTTTTAGCGATTTATTAGGTTCGGCATTGAGCTTATAAGTGTCTTTCTCAAATGCGAGTATAGTTTCCTGGAATTTACGTGTCGTAATGTCCTGTAAGGCGCCTATTTTTTTAACTTGTTTCCCGTCTTCCCAAATCAGGTCAAAACGGTCTAAAACATGTGCATAAGTATCGTCCTGCTTTCGGAAACGATATTCAATTTCGTGATGCGATCCGGAAGAGTTTTCTTGTATGGCTGCAATTTTTTCCCTTACATCATCCCTTTCCTCAGGATGAAGCCGTGATACCCAAAAATCCAAATCCAGATATTGCTGATCCTTAAAATCAAACCCAAATAGCTTTTGGTAATTAGAACCTGCAATGTATATTTTTTTTGTTTCGGCATCAAATTCATAAATCGCATCGCTTGTTGCTTTGGCAATAGCTTCATACCGAAGATCGCTTTCTTTGATTTTTAGCTCATTTTCAATTCTTTCGGTTACGTCGCGGGCATTGAGCACAATTCCGTTAACTGCCGCATTGTCTCTCATGTCGATGACATTGGCTTCAAGCCATCGCCATTCGTTATTTATTTCGATATACCGGAAAGGGCGGGTGGCAAGGCGTTTTTCGCTTTTCAATCGGGAAAATTCCTGCCTAAAGTCTTCCATTTCTTCGGGATGGAGCTGGTCAAAGGCATTAACTCCGATATAATCGTCAGGATTTATTCCGTAATTGGTCTGGACATTTGGACTGATATAAGTGAATACGCCATCGGTGTCGAGAATAGCAATCAATTCTGAACCGTCTTGAACCAAGGCTTTGAAACGCTGTTCCGTCAATTCGTTTTCTTTTTCAGTTTTCAGCCTTTGGGTGACATCGGTCACTAAAACAAGGCGGGCTCTTTTTCCATTGAAATTGATTTCATTCCCTTGAGTGATGACATCAATTATTACTCCGTTTTTTGTGATGTGTTTGAAAGACATTTCCATGAACTTTCCTTCTTCTCTCAGCGATTTGACTAAGGCTAATGCTTTTTCAGAATCGTCTTTGGCAACAACAGAGTAGGCCTCCAGGTTTAGAAACTCTTCTTTGGTATAGCCGTATTTTCTCATCGCTGCATCATTGGCATCCAAAAAACGAAGCGTTTCAATATCATAGACTAATTTTGGCAGCGGACTGTATTGGAAAATATCCTTGTATTTCTTTTCGGAATCGCTGAGCTTTTGCGCTATTTTCTTGCGCTCGATATTGTAGAGTATCGTTTTGAAAAGCAAAGAAGCATTCAGATCTTCTTTCTGCAGATAGTCTGAAACTCCATACGAAAGCGATTTGATGCTAAATTCCTTGTCCGAAAAGCCCGTCAGAATAATAATCGGAATATCTCGGGATATCGGAATGATCTCATTAAAAAGCCTTTCGCCTTCTGCATCGGGAAGAATGAGGTCTAAAAAAATAATATCTATTTTTTCTTCCGTATTCAGAAATTTCTTGGCTTCTTTGAGATTCCGCGCCTCATAAAAAACAGGATTGCGAAATTCCTCTTTTATATAATCTTTAATCAGCACCAGATCGCCCTGATTGTCTTCGATTATTAAAAAGTGAATACCTTCTTTTTGAAACGTCATCGGTTACTATTTTTTAGGCAATTGAACCATAGATAACCAGAATTCTTCAATTGCGGTTATCATTTCCAGAAAATTATGGGCTTCGATAGGTTTTGTTATAAAGCAATTTACGTGGTTTTGATAACTCTTGAGTATGTTGCTTTCAGATGACGATGTCGTTAGCATAATTACAGGTATATGTTGAATTTGGGGATTCGATTTTATTCTGGACGAAACTTCATGACCGTTTAATTTAGGGAGGTTTATATCCAGAAGTATGAGGTCTGGTAGTATTGCATTTTTATAAACTCCCTTTTTTTCTAAAAACTGTATGGCTTCCCATCCGTCTTTTACTACTGAAACTTCTTTTCCTATACTGCCATGGCTGAGCGCTTCTCTTATGAGCAGAATATCGCCTTCATTGTCTTCAATCAATAAAATAACAATTGATTCCATGGGGCACAGATTAGAATTTAACAAATATAATAAAACTATTCACTTATTTACTTACTGTAAAATAAAATGTGCTTCCCTGAGCTTCTTCTGATTCTACCCAGATTTTGCCGCCTTGGGCCTCGATAATTTTTTTACAGATTGCCAACCCAATTCCTGTTCCTGAATACTCGTGTTTGGCATGGAGTCTTTGGAAAATAACAAATATTTTTTCGCTAAACATCGGGTCTATACCAATACCGTTGTCCTTAACTAAAAATAACCAATGGTCTCCCAAATCCTGATGTGCTATTTCAATTTCCGGTGGTTCAGATGGACTGTGATATTTCAGCGCATTGCTGATTAGATTCTGGAAAACCAGCTGGATAGGAGTTTTGCGATTTTGGATGGTTGGCAGATGGCTCCATTTTATGACTGCGTTACTTTCTTTTATAAAAACTTCATGATAGTTGGTCACTTCTTCTATCAGGATATTAAGGTCGATTGTTTCGATGGTCTGGTCAAATTTTCCAACTCTGGAATATTCCAAAAGGTCGAGAATGAGATTGCGCATTCTGTGAGCGCCATCTACAGCATAATGAATGTATTCTTTGCCTTTATCGTCAAGATTGTCGCTGTATTTTCTTTGAATTTCTGACAAAAATCGCGTTATCATTCGCAAGGGTTCCTGAAGATCGTGAGAAGCTATATAGGCAAATTGTTCCAGCTCAGCATTGGAAACAGCGAGTTCTTCCATTCTTTTGTTGATTTGAAGATTGAGTTCTTTGAGCTGTTCTTCATTGATTTTTCTTTCGGAAATGTCTTCCAGAGAACCTATCATGCGGATGGGTTTTCCTTTTTTGTTGAATAAAATATATCCTCTATCGTAAATATGGCGGATACTACCAGATTCTGTAATAATGCGGTATTCGTCTGACCATTTCTCCTTGTTAGAGGTTTCTACGAACTTATTGAACTTTTGTAGAACACGTTCCTTGTCCTCAGGATGGATTTTGTCAGTCCACCAGGTGTTGTGGTTTTCAAGATTTGGATAACCAAAGATTTTGGTAAGAGATTCGCCCCAGCTGACTTTGTCTTTTTTAAAATCCCAATCCCAGATAATATTGTTGGTCGCTTTGGTTACCACGGTATATCTTTTATTGGAAAGAGTAAGTTCTTCTGTAATGTTTTTTAGTCTGCTCAGGTACTTTTGATTTTTGTTTTCGTATTTCCGGAGCATAACCCAGAAGATAATTCCTGAAGCAATAATAAACCCGATACCTTTGAGTGTCTGGAATAGGACGCTATCACCATTAAAGCCAAAATAGGCAAATGAACGGTCGCTGATTAAAATCCATACGATTCCAATCACAAGATAGATTGAGATTATTTTATTAGAAGGTTTATACATGGGGTAGTGTTCTTCTTTGTAAAGATAAAGAAAACTCTTTTTGTTCAGATTATTTATGTTAAAAAATCAAGATATGTTCTAATTCTGGAACTTTAAGTTACTAGCTTATTATGAATAAGTTAAGTCCTTTGAAAAAAACATTTTTTATGTCAAAATAATGTGTAAATTTGCACCTTGAAAAAAAATCAGATGGAATCTATCAGAAACATTGCAATTATTGCCCACGTCGATCACGGTAAGACTACTTTGGTTGATAAAATTATGTACCATTGTCAGCTTTTCCGCGAAAATGAAAATACGGGAGACCTAATTCTTGATAATAACGATTTGGAGCGTGAGAGAGGTATTACTATTACTTCTAAAAACGTTTCTGTTGTTTATAAAGGAACAAAAATCAATATTATCGATACTCCAGGTCACGCGGATTTTGGAGGCGAAGTAGAGCGTGTCTTGAATATGGCCGATGGAGTTTGCCTTTTGGTAGATGCTTTTGAAGGACCTATGCCGCAAACTCGTTTCGTATTGCAAAAAGCAATCGATCTTGGATTGAAGCCTTGCGTGGTAATCAATAAAGTAGACAAGGAAAACTGTACACCTGAAGAGGTTCACGAAAAAGTTTTTGACTTGATGTTTGAACTTGGCGCTACTGAAGAGCAATTGGATTTCCCAACTGTTTATGGTTCTGCGAAAAACAACTGGATGTCTGACGACTGGAAAAACCAGACGGAGAACATCGAGCCACTATTGGATATGGTTATCAAAAACGTACCAGCTCCAAAAGTTTCTGAAGGAACACCACAAATGTTGATTACATCTTTAGATTTCTCTTCTTTTACAGGTCGTATTGCTATTGGTCGTTTGGAAAGAGGTGTATTGAAAGAAGGAATGCCTATTTCTTTGGTAAAAAGAGATGGTAAGATTATAAAATCACGTATCAAGGAACTTCATACATTTGAAGGACTAGGACGTAAAAAAGTAGAAACAGTAATTGCAGGAGATATCTGTGCAATTGTAGGAATCGAAGGATTTGAAATTGGTGATACTGTTGCCGATTTTGAAAACCCGGAAGCATTGCAGACTATTGCAATCGATGAGCCTACAATGAGTATGTTGTTCACAATCAACGATTCTCCTTTCTTTGGAAAAGAAGGAAAATTTGTTACATCTCGACACATCAGAGATCGTCTGACAAAAGAGTTGGAGAAAAACTTAGCCATGAAAGTGGGTGAAACAGATTCTGCTGATAAGTTCATGGTTTTCGGACGTGGTGTACTACACTTGTCTGTTCTTATCGAAACGATGAGAAGAGAAGGTTATGAATTACAAATTGGTCAGCCGCAAGTTATCATCAAAGAAATTGATGGTGTGAAATGTGAGCCGATTGAGGAATTGACAATTGACCTTCCAGAGAATCTTTCAGGAAGAGCAGTTGAATTCGTATCAGTACGTAAAGGTGAAATGCTTTCTATGGAAGGAAAAGGAGAAAGAATGGTAGTGAAATTCAATATTCCTTCTCGTGGAATCATTGGATTGAGAAACCAATTATTGACTGCTACTGCTGGTGAGGCTATCATGGCACACCGTTTCATAGGATATGAGCCATACAAAGGAGAAATTCCTGGAAGAAATAACGGTTCATTAATTTCTATGGAAAATGGTAAAGCAATTCCTTATTCTATCGATAAATTACAAGACCGTGGTAAATTCTTCGTTGATCCAAACGAGGATATCTACGAAGGACAAGTTATTGGTGAAAACACACGTAGCGATGATATGACTGTGAACGTAACCAAGACTAAAAAACTTTCTAACGTACGTTCTTCCGGAGCTGATGACAAGGCAAGAATTATTCCTGCGATCAAGTTTTCATTGGAAGAAGCTCTTGAATACATCCAGAAAGATGAGTATGTTGAGGTAACGCCAAAATCGTTGCGTTTGAGAAAGATTTATTTATCTGAAACAGACAGAAAGCGTTTTAAATTCTAATTCGTATTTCTTTATATACAAAAAAGCCATTCTGAAAAGAATGGCTTTTTTTATTATGAGATTGTGGTTTTTATTTCATTGGGCCGGTTCGTAGATTAGTTGCACGACACCAGAACGAAAAGTGTTGGTTTTGATAAGTTTTAATTGTACTCGTTCTTCAAGGTATTCAAATAAGGGTTTTCCACTGCCTAAGGCTACCGGATGTACGGATATTCTATACGTGTCAATAAGTTTTAATCGGATAAAACTTTTAATGAGCCCCGCACCGCCATACAACCAGATATCTTTACCGCTTTGTTGTTTGATCTCGGCTACTTTTTTGGCTATATCAGAACTTATAAAGGTAGCATTTGGATCTTGTCGCTCCTGACTAGAGAATACAAACTTATTTTTTGAATGAACATCTTCCCATAGTTTTTGCTCTATAGCACTGGCTTTGGTTTCCGGCTGATAATTGCCCCAGGCATCATAGCTAGTCCGGCCGTAGAATATGGTGTCTATATTGGCAAGAAAGCCGTCAAAGTCCATATCGTCATCCATAATACACCAGTCGATTTCTCCATTTGGGCCTTCAATAAACCCATCAAGTGTTACCGCCAGATCTAAAATTACTTTTTTCATTGATTGTTTGTTTTGATTGAAGTTACTGGCAAACAGATAGCTTTCTCAGCTATTATATCTGTACGCCTCATTTTTTCATAGCCAAACAAACATACTAAAACAAAGCAAAAGGAGTGAAGGTTATTTAGGACAAATTGTTTTCGAAGGCGATATTTACATTGATTGAGCAGCCTATCTTAATTGTCGTTGAATGGCTATTGTGAAGTTTGTATCAAATGATAGATAAAGATAGGCTTAGAAAATCTCTCTAAGACTTTTTTGCGCCTCTGCGTCTTTGCGTGAAAATAATTGCTCGCAAAGGCGCAGAGGCGCAAAGAATAAACTTATTGAAATGGATTTTAGTGTAAAGATTCTGGCGTCCAATGATTTTTACATATAAAATACATTGAATTTATGTCCATCAGGATCTGAAAAAACAAAACCATAATATCCTTCACCAAATTCTTCTGCTTGGGAAATAATGGCCCCTCCTGCTTTTTTAACTTCTTCCTGCCACTGATTGACTTCTTCTTTACTTTCTGCAGAAAGCGTGAATATTATTTCATTCCCCGATTTTGGATCGGTTAGCTCTATTTTAGTATTGGATTTAAGAATCTCTTTTAAAAAGAAATGAATTATAAAGTTGTCATCGCCAACCCTAAAGCTGGTAAGTTCTTTAGAAGCTCCATTAGGTTTAAAACCTAATTGGGTATAAAACTTGGTCGTACGTTCTAAATCTTCTACACCCAGATTTGCCCAGATTTTTCTTGTTTTCATAAAACGTTGTGTTTAATTTACAGATAGTGTATAACAAATTTACAGTAATGGATTGAATTTTATATTGTTATAACCCGATATAACTACAGTAGCGGATTTTATTTTGCCACAGATTAGAAAGATTACACGAATTCAAGAAGCCGCCCTACCTCTAAAAATAATACGAAAAGAATGTTTTATCTGCTGTCACTTTTAAAATAAACACACAGGCTTAGAACCTCAAAACCTTAGTATCTTAGCACCTTAGTGCCTTAAAAAAACACTTTCCTGCAAATCGTTCCAGGCTCCTCCATTGTATACTTTTTTAAATCCTTTTTCTTTCAGGATATTTTCGGCTTTGACACTGCGAAGACCATGAGAGCATACGGTTATATAGGTTTTTGAGGTATCAAGCTCGACGTATCGATTACGGATTTCTCCTAATGATATATTAAGCGAGCCTTCTATATGGCCCATATCGAATTCGTTTTGGGTGCGTACGTCAAGAATAATGGCTCCTTCAGATAAAAGCTGGTCCAGACCTTTATCTAAA
Source organism: Flavobacterium sp. 28YEA47A (assembly GCF_041262125.1). Classification (NCBI taxonomy): domain Bacteria; kingdom Pseudomonadati; phylum Bacteroidota; class Flavobacteriia; order Flavobacteriales; family Flavobacteriaceae; genus Flavobacterium; species Flavobacterium sp. 28YEA47A. The sequence continues at coordinate 503,381 of NZ_JBGCCI010000001.1, read as the reverse complement.
GTATAAATCCTGTAGATACGGTATCCGATATAAATCAATACTAATACTCGAATAATGATGATGATCCGTTTCATATTTTGCTTAGTATTTTACGATCTATATAAAATGTGCCGAAAGGAATAATACAGGCCAGCATGACTTTGTAGGTAGTTTTCCTGAACTTCCATTGCTGCTCAACTCCAACACTCACGGTATTGACAATAAAAAGCAGAAACAAAGCACCGTGGATTGGGCCCATTATTTTTGAAAGTGAAGGATTTTCGGCTGCATATTTTAAAGGCACGGCTATAAAAAGAAGAATGAGTAGGGAAAGGCCTTCAATATATCCGAGAAGTCGGAGGCGTCCGATTGGAGTTTTTAGTAATGTTTGCATATTATCTGAAATAAGGTCTGTTTGCAAAAGGAGAAAATGGCCAGGGTATAGCGATAAGAATTAGGAGTAAAGCCAGGCCATACCAGATGAGTATAGTCTTGAATTTTTCGTTATCCACAGTTTTTCTTTTTGCCATGGCAGAACCAATGGTAATGACGATTACTGCAATTAGCATGAGTGTGCTGTGAATCAATCCGAAAAATAGCAAATCGAAATTTTCTTTGGCAGTGCTGAAATTTTTAAGAAAGTATTTGATAATCGGACTCTGGAAGTATAAGGTTATTCCAACCATAAGTTGGAGATGGGCTATAGTGGCTGTCCAGTGCCGAATGGCATTGTCTGTTTTTGTAAAGGCTGTTTTTTGTGAATATCCTCGATATGCTTTGTAAAGGGAAATAATCAGGCTGATTAAGACAAACCAACGCAAGGTAGAATGCAGAAAAGTAAGGGTTTGGTACATAGTATAAAAGACTATTTGTTTGGCAGAAACAAAAGTAAATAAAAAACATACTAATTAGTATGTTTTTGGATAAAAAAATTATCTCAAACTTTCGAGGTAATCTTTGAGCTGTTTTAGATAGACAAGATAAACAGATTTGCTATTGCTAAGTTTGCCGATATTTCGGATGCCCCAATAGCCGGACATGATAAAAATAGCGACCTGGTCTGCTTTTACATCTGAACGGATGTTTCCGTCTTTCTTTCCGTTTTCAATACAGTTAATGATAGCCTCTTTCCATTCTGATGACAGGTCGTTTAGTGCTTTAGTAAATTCAGTATTCCAGGGAGCCATTTCCTGAGTAAGATTAGAAGCAGGACAACCATATTCTACTTTAAGGATTTCATTGTCCATCAGTATTTCATACATCATATCATAGATGGTCTGAATCGAATCCCCGTCAGATGTCAACGGTTTTAGGAATGTATTTTCAAACGAAGGCTTTAATAATTCGTTGATAATGGCAATACCCATTTCATCTTTGTTTTTAAAATGGTAATAAAAAGCTCCTTTTGTAACAGCGGTTGTAGCCAGAATCTCATCGATACTGGTCGTTAGATAGCCTTTTTCGTAAATCAGCTCAAAGGCTTTTTGGAGGATATTCAGCCGTGTGATTGCCGCTTTTTTCATGTTTGGAGTTCTGTTCTTTTAAACAAAGTAAGAGATTATTTGGAGTTTGTGCAATTTCAGCAGAATTTTAATAATATTCGTAAGGTGTTGGTTAGATTTAGTGTGAGCAGGAATAGGAGTAGGAATAGGAGGTTTTTCATAAAGTCATAAAGGAATGGTAATGAAATACATTTTCTTATCAATGAGTTTAAAAATCAGAATATTGACTATTTAATCCACAGGCTGTTGTTGCGTTACACAATGTACCATTCCTCCATTCTCATAAAGATTCCTCACGTCAATTCCTACAACGGTTCTCGTTGGATAAAGTGATTGGATAATGCTATTTGCAACTGTATCGTTTGGGTCGTTGTAATTGGGCACTAATACCTTATTGTTAGCAATATAGTAATTGATATAGGAGCCTTTGTAACCTAAGCTGGTTCCGTCTGTTTTTTTGACATTATTTTGGGTTAAGGGTACTTTTACAAACGTATAAGGAGTGCCGTTCTTGTTTTTGGCGGCATAGAGCTTGGTAATGTCGCTTTGCTTTACATCATAATCTAACAGGTCGTTTTGCTGCATGGTGACTATAGTAGATGCATTTCCAAATCGGGCAAATCCGTCAATGTGTTGGTCGGTAAGATCAAGCCCGGCCTGACCATCAAGCCAGATAAAATTTGTTACACCAATATATTTCTTAAAAATAGTTTCGGCTTGTGCTTGTGTCATATTCGGATTTCGATTGGCGTTGAGTATTGAACTTTTACAAGCCATCAAAGTACCGTTTCCATCAATTTCGATACTGCCACCTTCATTTATCATAAGCGAATTTATATCTACATAGGGCTTGCCTTGATCTGAAGCAATTTTAGAAGGTATGACATTGCAGTTTGCAAATTGAATAGGCAATCCGGATGTTTCGTCTGTTTTTTGTCCCCAGCCATTAAAGCCCCAATCCTGTATTACCAACTTTCCGCTTTTGTCACGGGCATAAATTGGCCCGTTGTCTCTTACCCAAACATCATCTGTTTTATAAATCCTGAAATCTATGTTGGCTAGCGGAATTCCTGCATTGTTCAATAGATTGGTAATCCTGTTTTTCTCTGTTTCGTTGTAAGCAATGATATGTACTTTTTCGCTTGTTACCAACGCCTGAGTCATAGCCACCCAGGTTGGATCTAAGCTATTTCTATAAGCAACGCCATATTGATAATGATGCGGCCATTGAAGCCAGGTACCTTCATGCGGTTCACTTTCTTCAGGCATAGTATAGAGTGTCTCAGTTTCCTGGGGATTTTGTTCGTCGTTGCTATTGCAAGAACTAAAAGCGGCTATTATCATAAGTAAAGTCAGCATTTTATTCATAGGTTTATAGTGGACAGCTTATAATGGATAGTTTATAGTGGATAGTTTATAGTGAACATTACTAAGATTATATAAGATGGTTTTATTTTATTGATATAATTCATAATAGGTTTAAAATTTAAAAAGGTTCATCACGCTCAAGAAGCCACGCAGTAGTGTCTTTTATTCCTTTGATTCTTTCTTCTGAGAATGGTATTATTTCTTTGTCAAAGCAAGAAATCAGCGCATAGATTGTGGCATTTTCAAATGGTCTTTTCATTGTAGACGTTATATCAAATGCGATATCGTTAATCTCAAAAGTGAGATACATTGATTCGCCTTTGAGTGCCGACATATATTTGATAAAGGAGGACAAGGCATCCTGGATTTCCAACTTATAATTTATAGTTTCTATAGCGATAGGATAGTCAGGGATATTCCAGATTACTTCATTTTCGCTATACTCGTTTTGTTTGTTAAAGTACATTTTTAGCTCTAAATAGCCAATGCTATGATGCTTGCTGTATAGTGCTTTGCCAACCAATGGTTCTAAATCCCATTCTAGTATTTTTGCATTTACTTTGTGAAGCAGGCTATAGGTAAATGGATTTATTCGTAAAGATGTTACTTTCATTTTTAATTGTTTTTGGTGACAGGAAAGCTATATCAAAAGATGTTCCAAAACCGTATGCAATTTTTGCTTTGCGACTTAGCGCCTTTGCGAGCAATTTTCACGCAAAGGTGCTAAGTCGCAAAATTTTGTTGGAAAAACAATTAAAAATAAACATTTTTTACCTATTCTTTTATTCCGCTAATTTTTTAGTTGTAGCTTCATCATTATATCTGTCTGCTCCTCATCGCCTAATCTAAAAATATGCTTGTCAAACTCTACAAAGCCGTTCTTTTTATAGAAAGCAATGGCCCGGGGATTTTCTTCCCATACGCCTAGCCAAACATAATTGGCTTTTGTTTTTGTTGCTATCTGTATGGCTTTATCGTAAAGTAATTGGCCGACTTTCTTTCCATGGAATTCTTTAAGTACATAAATCCTTTCAATTTCAAGCGCCTTGTCGTCTTTTAATTCGGTTTGCGATTCTCCGAAGTTAAGTTTCAGGTATCCGATTACGGTATCTTCTTCCAACGCAAAATAAAATTCCGAGTTGGTATTGCTGAGTTCTGAATGTAGTTTTTCTGTTGAAAATCCGTTGTCCAGATACTCTTTCATATTTTCTTCGGTATTACTTTCGGCGAATGTCTCGAAAAAGGTCTGCCGTCCAATTTTTTGCAATTGGTCGATATCGCTTAAGGTTACTTTTCTTAATAGAATGTTTTCCATGTTTATTGAATGAGTTTGTTTGGGAAACGCTTATTCATCATTTCTTCAACTGTTGATTTATGACGATTGATGATAAATAGTTTGGTATTGTCCGGAAGGTTAAAGATTTCGATAAATTCTGCCTTTGGGTTTAGTTTTTTGTTTTTGAGTACTTCAAAATTGTTTTTTAGCAGGTTGAGTTTTTGTTCGTGGTCTTGCGAAACGACAAATACTTTTGTTATAGGCATGTCTGCTGCTTTTTCAATTTCTATCGCATTGACGGGAGCGCCCATTCTGTTATTTGAATATTTACGAAAGTTTCTCCTGAAATAAGACCAGTCATTAGGAGTGTCGGCTATAATGTATCGGTAAGCAAATAGGTTTAAAAGTTCATTATTCCATTGCGGAAATTGAGTGTCGTAAGTGTTTACATAAGCCTTTACGAATGCTTCGTCCATTGGTTTTTTATCTTCGATATATTTTTTTAGTACCGGATAAATTGCCTTTGCCATTTCAGATACATATTTATTGGCATACCATTCGCCTCCGTCTGCTTTTTTATTGATTTGTTCAATCACATATCCATTGCCTAATGCGGTTGCCAATACCTCGTTCATCAGCAATAGGGCGTATTGGCTGTTAGGTGATTTTGTATCGTTAAACCATTTTTGCACATTTGTTTTCATCTGGAGCGATTGGTTGTCATAAACGATATGGTATATTTCGTGGATGGCAACGCTAAAGAATGAAACATGGTCTTTAAGATCTAATGAGGCTTCGCAGACAGCAACATTGATAAAAGCTCTAGCTCCCAAATTGCCTCTATCTAACGAAGGTAAAAGGTTGAGTTCGAATGGAATGTTTTTATCCCAGGTGGTATTATAGAATGTAAGCCCGGTCTGGAAAAAGTTGGCAAACTGCTTGTTTTTTACATAGTTCTGTAAGTTGTTCTTCTGGACTTCAAGAGCTGCTTTGTTGGGTTCGAAAATGAGTTCGCGGTATATGGGCAGGAAATTTTCCAGGATTTCAGAAAATGGAGATAAATATTCGTTTGGGATAAGACCTATGGATTTATTCCTGAAGTCTGTAACCGTTTGACTTATGGCCAGATTTCTTTCCATCATATCACGCGACATCATTCCTATTTTTAGAGGCGATGGATATTGAGTAAAAGCATAGGTATAATCAATTGGCAGCTGTTCAAAATCTGAAATCTGTTTTTTGAATGCTTCGGTATTGTATTTTGATTTTGAAAAAATGGATTTTAATTCATTATCAGGATAGTTGTCTGATATTTTTGTGATGAAATCATAGACGGCATAAGGTTCTGAATAGTTCAACTTAAATTCTACGGGTTGTTGAGCGAAAAGGGTGAGGGTGCTTGTTGCAAAAACAAAAAGCAATGTGAGCATTTTTTTCATTCGATATGTTTTTTGATTGTTGATGATACGCCATTATAATAGCGCTTTTGCTAAGATAAAAGTTTTTTCAGATGAAAATAGTTGAGGTTGAAAAATTAAGAGAAGATTAGGTCTTTTTTAGATAGTATAGCACCGAGAAGGTTCTTATCTTTACAAGATGATTATTTCTGCTACTATATCCGCATAATGCACGGCCTTCGACCTGGTGTCGGGAGTTGTGCTTGTTACTTATAATCGGGCAAATTCTTGCTCGATGTTTTTCGTATTTATCTATATTTATTAAAAAGTTTGACAATGGCTATGGTTTTATACCACAGGCTGGCAGTCAGAAATTATACATCTATGACAATGAACATCACTATAAGAAAAGAAGAGAAAAAGGATTTTAAAACAGTTTTTAACCTGGTTGAAAGAGCTTTTGAAAAGGAATTGATGAGCGATCATAAAGAACAGGAACTGGTAGAGCGTTTGAGAAATTCGGAAGCATTTGTACCGGAACTGTCTTTGGTTGCTGAAATTGGAAAGCAGATTGTGGGTTATGTATTGCTTACAAAAATTCAAATCGTGAATGAAACTTTTGAAACGGAATCGTTAGCGATGGCTCCTGTAGCCGTTTTGCCAGAATTCCAAGGAAAAGGAGTTGGTGCACGGTTGATTGAATCGGCTCATAAAAAAGCTAAGGAGCTAGGTTTTGGTTCTGTAGTTTTATTAGGGCATGAAGGTTATTATCCACGGTTTGGCTATGAAATGGCAAAAGACTACGGAATACGCCTGCCTTTTGAAGTTCCTGATGAAAACTGTATGGTCATCGAACTGGTTCAAGGTACGTTGAAGTATGCTAACGGCACAGTGAGATATCCAAAAGAGTTTGGAATTGAATAGCAAAAAGCCTGTCCAATTTGGACAGGCTTTTTTTATTTGTTTTCGCTTATTATTTTTTTTGCAGTGCCGTTTTCAGGATTCAGTGCCAGTGACTTTTTATAGGCTTTTATAGCTTTTTCTTTTTGGCCCAGTTTCATCAGGCATTCGCCATAACTGTCATACGTGTTATAACCTTTAGGATAAAGTTCTGTGTTTAGCTTAAAGATTTTCAGGGCTTCTTCGTTTTTGTTTTGGTTGAGCAGATTATAACCGAACTCGTTGACTCCTTCTTCAGAAATATCATATTCTGATTTTGTACCTTTTTTGAATTCCTGTTTTATTAATTCAATTGTCTTGTCTGCAGAATTATTGGAAGCGTAATAGGAGGAAATGGATTTTAAATTCATTTGCCTTTCTTTTTCGATTTGCTGCTCCAAGGTTTCTACACTATAGTATTGACGTTCTTTGTCGGTTACTTTTTTGGTATCGATTTTATAACGCGCCCATTTGTCGTTTGTGGATTTGTTTTTTATAAACTGCGTTCCGTAAATCTGCGGTTCTCCTTTTCTCATAAGATCTCTGTCTACGGCTGCGGCATACCACCATCTGTTGAGAGAAGGATCAAGTTCTAAGGCTTTTTTGAAAGTTTTTACTGCCATGCCCGAAGAAATGGTGTCATTTCCATGTTGAAAAACGACTCCTGAATTGAAGTAATCTTTGGCAGTTTGTACTTTTTTTTCTTTGAATAATTCAAAAACCCGAACACGTCTTAAGCTGTCTTCTTTGTTCAAAATAATCCAGTTGATATCAGATTTCATTCTTGAATTCTGGTCGTCGTCTGCCATTTTCTGTAATTCAACATTGTCAGTTTGCGAAAAAGCATTGACGGAGCAAAGCATCAGGAGTAAGGCCTGAAAGATTGTTTTTTTCATGTGATTTGATTTGATTTGATTGATGATGATACTGATTCCAAATTTTTGATTTTTGATTTTTGATTTCAGAAGGGTAAAGTTACTTATAAAAAGAATGGAGAAATTGTATAATTGGAACATGCCTGGAAATATTTAACATATTCCAGGCATGTTTATTGATCTTATGCGAGATTGGTGTTATTGGTCTTGTTTACGCAGTTTTTCAAGCTCTACTGCTTTTTGAAACATGGGATCGCTGTTTAATAAAAACGGTTTGCCAAATATGTCTTCTTTTGTTGTAATGCGTGAATAGAGTTCTTTTATGGAATAGCTTACAGGATATTCGACATTATTCTGAAAGATATCTTTTGGCGTTTTACAATCCGTAAAATCAATTTGTGATTCTATCCGGAATATGATCTTGCTATGCGGCAATTGCAATACTGTCGGGTTTGTTTGAAGACCGCCAAGCAAATCAGGTGTTTCTCCGATACTGATTAGCTGATCGTTATTTTTTGCCAGATTAGACAAATTGCTGGCAGAGGAATAAATAAACCGATCTTGCAATACATAAATTTTTCCTTCAAAAGAATAATTTAAAGAATCAGGAACAACGAATTTAAAATTAGGATAGACGATATAATACATTTTCGGTTTTTTTAAAGTGGCCGCATCTATCTTAAAGGTATGTGTAGTCCTGTTTTCTACCGAATCTTTATTGATATTAAAATAGTTCTGATTGTAAGGACTGAAATTGCGGCCAACCATTACGTTTTGTCCTAATGTGTCTTTGACTACTTTTTTTAGAAAGTTGCTATAAGTATTATCACTTCCGCCTGGATTTCCTCTTATGTCGAGTACAATAGCATTTACTTTATTTTTTGAGATTATTGGTTTTAAACGTTCGCTAAGAGTATCGCCATAGGCTTCAACCATCATTGGGAGTTTGGCATAGAAGATTTTCTCTTTTTCAAAATAGTGCGTAATTATTGGAGATTTTTCATTATTGTAACCGTATACCGAGTTCTTATCCTGTAAAAAAGTGACCGTGTCATTCTTTTTGATATGGAGCTTATGTTTTTTATTATCCTTGTCTAAAAAGACAAGTTTGAGCAATCCTTTTTTATAATTGTCTGACGGTTTGTAGAATTTTTCATGATAGGCTCTGTCATTCGCTCTATCCCATCGCAATGGAGAAGAATGTTCAATACGGGTTTTTACATAGTCATGAATATCGGTTCCATTGCAACTTATTAGTTTCATTGAAGCAGGATAGGTTTTGCCAGCATAGGAAAAAGGCAATAGATTGTAATATTGTCCAGAGGTATAGACCAGATCTAAATTTAGTTTTGTGTAAAATTGTTTGTTGAGATAATCGACATATTTATATCCGTATTGAATAGAACTGGTATCGATTCCTTTTACAAATCCGTTAGGTATCCAATTGTTTTTTAGGATATCGAGATGCCAGCTGCCTAACATATTTGAGTGTCCGTCTTGAGCAGAATTAAGTGTTTTTTCTACAATTTGCAGGTATTCCGAAATTGTGGTCTGAGGCTGGATTTGTTTTCTTAGCTCTATTGCATGACGGTTAAAATCGATTCCTCTTACTTCTTCATTGAAATAGACAATAGGACTTACCTGATTGATATAAGATACTAATGAATCGTGGTCTTCCAACAGTTGCTCATAGGTTAGTATTGGTGCACCTTCGATAGCATATATAGGCTTTTGTGAGTTGTTATTTTTGGTTGTTGAGCAAGCTACGCAAAGGCAGATTAGAAAAATGGACAGGATTTGTTTCATGATTATGCAAATTTGAGACACAAAGAAAAAAAACAGCGGTCTTCAAAAATTGTAAAAATCATTCACGGTTATTTTTATCATAAATCCAGGCCAGGTCGTTTTGTTGTACGGAAACTTTATCGATGAGATGTTTTGGTGAATAACCCGAAAAGGTTTTAAAATCATTGATAAAATGAGCCTGGTCGTAGTATTGGTTGAAATGGGCAACTGCTGTCAGTGTGTTTTGAAGGTTGAGGATTTCGTCTAATGTGTTCCTGAATCGTATGGTTTTCAGGTAAGATTTTGTGTTTTGTCCTAAATGGTTTTTGAATAACCGGAATAGGGTGGTGTCACTTATCTCAAGTTTTTTGGAAAGTGTTTCTATGTTGAGGTTTTCGCTGTGAGAGTGTCTTGCTATATGGTACAATGCTTCTCTCAATTTTTCGGGAAGTTCATTTTTTAAATTTTTGAGAAGCAATAATTCTATTTTTTCAGCCCTTTTCGTTAGATTGTTTTCTTCAAAAATCTGTTCTAAAAAGAAAGCGTCTTTGTCGGCAAAAACTTCTTCAAATACAGTATCTGAGCTCATTAGGTCTGCATAAGATTCATTAGTAAAAGCTCTTAATGCCGACGGATAAAAAATAATACAAATTTGGTCGAGACTGGAGTCTATATTGACTTGGAATGGCATTTTATGGAATCCATAGAATCTACTTGTAAAGTTTTTATTGCCTTCTGTTATGCTACAACTGTTTGTGTCAGAATTATTAATGTATTTGATGGCATTATGCCTGTAAATAGCCAGACATAAATTGCTGTTTGGAAAAGTTGTATAGTTTAGGGTATGGTTATCCGTCTTTTTAAAAAACAGAAAATACTGAATATGTTTTTTCAGCAATTCGTTTTTTGGTTTTATAATAACCGACTTCATCTCTATTCACTTAAAATTAGAAAGTTTATTGTTGTTATCGCAACAAGCTAAAATGTCCGCGTATGGTTCTGCCCGTTTCCAGTTTTACCACATACCAGTAGTCATTGGCAGGCAATGGATGTCCGTTGTAATTCCCGTCCCAACCAGCACCTTTTGGGTCAACATCAGCCAGAAGTTTTCCAAAGCGATCAAAAATATAGATTTTGGAACTGGCAAAGAAGTTCGGGCTAATACCTATAATATCCCAGGTGTCATTAGTACCGTCTGCATTAGGCGTAAAAAAAGCAGGGATTTTCAACACAGAAATTTTCTTCGAAACGGTGCCACAGCCGTGAGTGTCGTATACATATACCATATGTACGCCTGGAACAACATTTTCAAAATAGTTAGAATCCTGGAAAGGTCCGTTAGGAAGGTCAAGACTGTATTGGTAGCTTCCAATGCTTGCCGGATCCAAAAGTACGGTTACGGTGTTGTTCTGAACCAAGTCTACTATTACTACATCTGCGATAGTCGCATTGTTTGAAAGCTCAACTTCTATAGTTCTGGTCTTGGAACAGTTGTTGCCATTTGTGACTTTAACAGTATAGGTACCTACTTCATTAACCCGTATAGTTGATGTGGTTTGTATTGGCGTTGTTGACCATTCATAGGTGAAATCTGCAGGATTTCCTTGTAATAATCCGGCATCTAAAGTGATATAGCGATTTGGCAAATTACTACAAACATAGCCCGTGTCTTGTGTTTCAATCTGTGGCAGACGGTATACTGTTAATTGAATAGGCGAGATTCCTGAACAGCTGTTGGCATCTTCTATACGCACGTAAATTATCGCATTATATGGAGTAGCATTAGGATAGCTGCTCGTATTTGTAATTTCGTTCTGTTCTAATAATGCATCGTTTAGATTGGTATAGAAATGAGCTGTTTCTGTTGGAGTGAGTGCAAGAGTTGCTGTATTGAGATCAAAAGGGATGATACCTGTTTCTGCCAGGTCACATTGTGGATCTATAGTGACTGTTCTATTGATTACATTTACGTTCAGATCCAAGGTTCCCCAACTGGAGCATCCTGTTGTAAGATTGGTGATTTTTACATCCAGGGTTTCCGGATTGGTAGAATTGTTATATGCGATTGGCAAAGGTGTTAATGAACCTGTCTTGAAGAATTCTGCGCGAAGGTTTGGATCATTTCCAGTAAGAGAAGGAATAGCTTCATTAAGGTTGAATAACGTCAGCCCGTCTGGACTTAGCCCTGTGTCGCATTGAACCAAAGTCCCGCTTACTTTTGCAGGCAGCGGATTTACAATAAGCTTGATTTCCTCAATTCTGAAACAGCCATTTGGATTGGTGACTTTAATAAATACGGGTTCTTCGTTTGGGATCGTATTATAATAGGTCGGCCCATAAGCTCCGGTATTGGCCATGGCATTAGCAAAACTAGAATAATAATCTACTGTAGTTCCTGCAGGATTTGTATTGGAAAGTATACCATTAGTAACATCACTCATAGTAAAGGTCGCTTGCCCGTTCTGGTCATCACCATCAAGATTGTCGTCACAAATAGCAAACCGGTCGTTTGGAATAACGACTGAATTGATTACTTCTATAGAAAATTGTGTTGTAGAAAAACACCCGGTTACAGTATTGGTGATTCTTGCAAAAATAGGTTGAGGATTTACCGTATTTCTAAAATCATTGGATGGAGTTATGGGGCTTTCCCCAGTTAATACATCGTTAGAATTGACATGATAAGTAACAGCTACAGAGGTTTGAGTTCCAATAATTGTACTTGTGTTTAGATCGAGATTGAAAGAGGTAGAATTATCAAGAACACCGTCATTGTCACAATTTTCGATATCAAGGGCAACACCCGTTGGTACTTGGAATGTTGGAGGTTGGTTAAATGTAGCCGTTCCCGTCCATGTTAATGAAAAATTACTTGAACCTACAGGGCGATCAATAACCAGAAAATAGCTTTCGCCATTATTAACCGTTAAAGATTGTACAAAACTGTTTCCAAGTGCACCCGGCCCTTCAGAAGTGTCAGTTTCTTCATCACGTAGCCCGGTAAGATTATCCGTTGCATTGGCAGCAGCAGGGTTTGTGGTTGAACAGCGAATTGCCTGACCTAAACTGCCACAGCTGACATTGGGACCAAATATGAAAAAATCGAAATCAACACCAATATTAGTATTTTCCGGAGTAAGAATAAAACCGAGCGTGCCACCTGTATCAATAGATAATCTTAACCATATACTATTGTTTTCCTCACTGCTGCAACTATTATTGGAATTTAATTCTTGAATGCCGACTCCTGTTGCACTAAGACCTTGAAATCCGGTATTTCCGCATACGACGATAGCATCAACACAGTCATTCTGGGAAAAGGTTTTGGTAATTGTAAAAAAGAATAGCAGAGCAAGGAGGTGTTTTTTAAGCATCATTCGTTAAGGATATTTGCCCAAATTTATTATATTTTTTTAACAGATTGTTATCTTTTTAAAGAAAAATGACCTCTGACAGTTCTTTCTTTGTTTAAAATAACAAGATACCAATAATCAGTTGACAAGACGGGATGGCTATTGTAGTTTCCGTCCCAGCCAGCACCTTTTGGATCAACATCTGCCAGAAGTTTGCCATAGCGATCGAAGATATAAATTTTAGCGGTAGAATAAAATAGGGAATTTATTCCAATGATATTCCAAGTGTCGTTATAGCCGTCTCCATTAGGCGTAAAATAATTTGGTATATAAAGCACGGAAATATCCTTTTTGACGATTCCGCACCCTCGGGTATCATAAACATAAACGGTATGGAATCCCGGTGCTACATTCTCAAAATGGTTAGAATCTTGGAATGGGCCGTCAGGTTGGTCAAGGCTGTATACGTAGTTGCCAATACTTTCTGGTGATAACAGTACGGTTACGGTATTGTTTTGCACCAGATCTACTATTACTACATCGGCAATAGTCGCATTATTTGAAGGCAAAACGGTTATAGTTCTTGTCTTGGAACAGCCTTTGGCAGTTGTGACTTTGACAGTATAAGTTCCTGCCTGATTGACACGTATAGTAGGTGTGTTTTGTATCGGTGTTGTTGACCATTCATAAGTGTAATCACTGATTGTACCTTGTAATAGTCCAGGATTTAAGGTAATGTAGCGGTTAGGCAGGTTGGTACAAACATAATCCGTGGCTTCAGTTTGGAGTTGCGGTAACGGATTTACAACAAGAGTAATAGGAAAGATACCATCGCATTGATTGTTATCTTCTACACGAGCATAAATTGTTTGCCTGTCACGAATCGTATTTCTAAATGCAGTAGGCAATGGGTTTTGTTCCAATAGCGCATCATCAATACTGGCATAGTATAGAGTTGTGGCTGTAGCAGGAATTCCGGGAATAGGTGTGTCAGTAAGTGTGAAATCAGAAATTCCATCTTCACTGCTTAGCTCATCGCATTTTTCAATCAACAAAGGGGCGTGTACCATAGCATTTACGGATAAGTCCAGTGTCGTGGTTACAAAGCAACTGGTGGTATTGTCTGTTACCCGCGCAAAAATTCGCTGCGGATTTGAAATGTTTGGATAGTTGTTTGGTAACGGATTGATATTGTCGATGGCTTCTAGTTCAGAAAGGAAAAAAGAAACACTTAAATTTGAGCTGCCACCGATAATATTTTGTTGGGCTTCTGAAAGTTTAAAAAAGATATTTGTAACCGCGGCCGTTGGACTGCATTGTACCAGAGTGGAAGGGAATGCTACAGGAAGAGGATTAATCTGCACATTTTTTGTACTTCGAACAGTTGCTCCTTCAACTATAGCAGTTGCCGTAACGGTATAATTTCCCGGCCCAGGAAAAATATGGGAAGGTTCAACGGCATTACTAAAGACACTACCGTCGCCAAAATCCCATACGGCACTTTGAACAAAACCATTGGCGCTTATCTCAAACAAGGTAGTCTGACCGGCACAAAGATTTTTAGCAAGAATGTTTGTGTTGAATACGGAAGTAATGAATGGCGGCAGCCCAAATCGGGATGTTCCTTGTTGCAGATTAATAGCAGCGTTTTGGTAATTGCAGGCTATTCCATCTTCTTCGGGACTGTTGATGACGTCCAGGAAAGAATCTTCATTTCCGGTATTGATATTTGCCTTGTAAATTTTTTTGTCGGGACCCAATTGAAGTGACGAATAGCTTCTTCTCGATATAAATTGCCCTGAATTTGGAATGGAAGCAGCTTCAAGATTGAACTGCAATACTCCACTTTCTGCGGAAACATAAAGTTTTTTGGTTTCGGCAGAAAATTCAACTCCATAACAGCCACTGTTAGTGACTATAGCCTGTCCGTTAGAAACTATTCCGGTACTGTTGTCAAAATCATAAAGATAAAGAGCACCACCAGATGAAGAGCCTCCTGTTACTTCACCTATCTGTACGTGAGCAATGGCAATTTTTTTTCCGTTTGGAGAAACCTTAATCTGCCCGATTGCGTTTCTCCTGTAACCGGAAATAGGAACAACAGGGTTCAGCTGTGAAATCACTGGCGTGGTAGCAACACCGCCCGGATCAATTTTAAAGGCATAAAATTTATCTATAAACTGCGTTATGACCCAATAGCCGCCCCCGTTTCGTATTCGGACAGCTGTTATTTTTTCGGAACATTTATATTTGATTTCTTCACCTGAAGGGTCTGGATTATAGGTAACTAAATGAATATTTCTAGTCGTTACATCGCCAATACTTCCGTTAGCTCCTGTAATAGACATATCAACAACTGAGTAATTAAGTCCATTGTTAAAACCATCATCTGCCCCTGGAATTGTTCCGCCTCCATTTTCATATATTCCTGTAAACTGATTGGGATAAACTGCTGCATTTTGATGGTGCGGTTCATCGACAGTAAAAATGTAATAAAGATTCGGATTGGTCGGATTGGGTATGATAATACCTGATTGGGTACTGGAAGGATCACCTAGCAGTCCTGTGCCTGCACTGTAATCACCATTTGGCATGATGATATGGTTACGGTCCCAAACTGTTCTTCCGTCTGTATATAGCAATAAGTTACCGTTGGAGTCTGAAAAAGAACTGCAACCTTCGTCAGTTACAATCCTAATCGGATTTGGTAAAGTGGAAAGCGTCGTTACCGTATTGTCGCTATTAAACCGGATACCTGCTCTGTTACCAAAAAACCAGTTGGCTGCTTCACCTTGGGAGAAACAACTTATGGATAGGAACAGAAATAATACCAGTAATTTTAGTCTCATAGCGAGCTAATTAGCGCTCAAAGATAGAAAATTATCTCAAAAGTGAGAAGTGTCCTCGTATTTCTCTATTGTCTTGCAAAGTTATCTTAAACCAATAGTCGGTTGCAGGTAAATCACGGCCATTCAGCTTGCCATCCCAGCCTGGTTGTCCGCCTTTGAAAAAGTAAATGAGTTTGCCATAGCGGTCAAAAATCGCAACAGTAGCATTGGGTTGGAATTGCAGGTAAGGAATTCTCCAAATATCATTAGTTCCGTCATTATTCGGAGTAAAGAATTTAGGGTAGTCCATGATATAAAATTCACGGGTAATAGTACCGCAATTAGCTTCTCTTATAATAACATTGTAACGACCGGGCGCGAGATTGTTAAACGTTGGTGAATCCTGGAAAGTAAATCCATCAAGTGAGTATTCGTAAGTTCCTATACTATCAGATGTAAGTACAACGGTTGCGGTATTGTTGCCACCTTGAAAATCTCTTATTCTGATAGTTTCTACTGTAGCTATGCTTGAAGCTGTGACGATAAACTTTTTTGTGCCTTCGCAACCATCAGCATTTGTAACAGTAACCGTATAGGTTCCGGCTGCATTAATTCTTATGGTTTGAGTTGTTTCGTGATTTGGAGTGTTCCAGCTATAGCTTGAAAAACCACTTCCTGCATTTAACAGTATACTGCTGCCTCTGCAAATAGTAACCTGGACATCATCTAAACTATTTCCAAAAAAGTTGACACGCACATTGAATTCGGCAATTCCGTAACAATCGATACCGGAGCTTAGTTTTGCATAAATACGCTGTGTGAATGGAGTTGTATTAGCAAATGTTTCCGGAGTTGGAATAGGATTGAGTCCTGATAAGGCATCTGCATACGACGTATAATAATTGACGTTCCCTGATGGCAGGTTGACTAATATGTCTGCTTCTCTTTCACGCAGGTTAAAAATAGACTTCCCGTCTAAAGGATTAGCATCGGTATCACATTTTTTAAGGTCTTGCGGATCGGCAATATTGTTATTAGAAACGTTTAGTGTTACTTCAGAAATGGCATAACAACCGTATTGGTTTGCTACACGGGCATAGACTTTTGGCTGAATGTTTTCGAAATTAGTAACATTGGTTATCGGATTAGTGTTTGAAGCCGCTTCAGCATTAGTCCTGAAATAAACAGGATTGGTCAATGTTGGATCAGCCGCTATAACCTGAGCGTTTGCCTGATTGAGGTTGAACAAAGCAAGACCATCATTGTCTTCATCACATTGAACTAAAACAGCATTCGTTGCTGTCGGTACCGGTGAATATTCAACCTTAATTTTTCCTGTTGAAATACAGCCTCCGGTAAGTTCAACCTTAACCGAGTAGTTAGCAGCTTCTACTACTGTATATGTAGGAGTGGTTTCGGGCTGTAATATATTGTCTTTATACCATTCGTATCGTATGGCGTTGGCATTGGTTGCATTTAATGTCAAGTTTTCGTCCTTACATAATGGATTTCCGGTAGCCAACAGTCGGTCTTTACCCAGGTCGGTTTCGATCTTAAAACTTCCGCCTCCTAAAAAAATAGCAGAGTCATATCGGTAATTACCTTCATCAGCCACGACTAATTTTATATGATAAAGAACACCCGGTGTTACATCCGATTGTGCTGTCATAACAACGGTTTGTCCGTTAAAATTGGTAGGATGCTCATATCCGTTGAATCCGCCAAAATATTCTTCGTTTTGGGCATCACAGCCTCCGTTTCCGCCAATTGCAGGATGTACGGATGTTACTTTAACAGGTATTGTAGTACCAGGAATTACCGCCAGGTTTTTATAACCTCCAGTACCTCCAACTTCCTTAAGTAGAAATGCAAAACCATCGGAATAGCGACATGGCGCATTATCATGATATTCTTCCGATGAAAGGATGTAGTCAAAACTGATTTTATTGCCAAGCGGAACGAAATCAAATTCAAGTACGGTAGCATCAACGGAATTGTTTATTTCAAGGGCAGCCTCTAAGTCGGCATCACCCGGCCAGTCCATTCCTCGTCCATCATCTAAAAGACTGCTGTTAGGACCTTGTGCGGCTACAGCTCGTCCTGTACTTAATATGATTCCGTCAGCAAAAGGAAAAGTGCTGGTTCCGGCATTAAAATAACCGTAGCTTTGTTCGCCTGTGGCAAAATTTCCACCCAGAACTGAAATATTTGAAACGCTGGCGCAGGTATTATTGATGAGGACATCTCTAACCAGCTGTTCTTTTGTATATGTATCGTTAACTGTTATGTATTGCGCCTTAGCCAAAAAAGGAACGCAAATTGCCAAAAAGAAAAAAATGTGGGCTTTCGTCATTTTCATAGTACCGGCAAAGATACTATAAATCTCGTTTTTGAAGAATTTTATACGACATTAACATAAAAATAACCGTCCAAACGACAACTATTACGATTTCATACCAATGCACGCTGTAGTCTTTTACGGACACATTACCCGAAACCTGACTTTCAATGACTTTGTAGGCTTTGAAACGTGTGAAAGGTTCTTTTATAAGATTTGACATCGATTCCAATGGAAGAAAAGCCGTTACTTTTTGTACTTGCTCTGTGCTAGTAAATACAAGCCATCTCAAAAGTCCAAAAATGATTGATTCTATAAAAAACCATACGAGCAAGAAACCTAAGGCAAAAGCGGAACGTTTTACCAATATTCCCAAGAAAAGACAGAACGAGAAAAATGCTGTTAGTTTTATGAAATAGGCCAAAAGATATTCCAGATCAGAAAAGATAATGCCGGCTTCGTCATAAGAAGAAAAGCACATTCCCAGTATCAATGACATGATAAAGATAAAAATTGTCGAGCCCAACGCAAAAAGTACGACAGTAATCAATTTGGATTGTATAAATTCTTTTTTACTCAGTCCATCAATAAGATTCTGTTTGAGTGTTCCGTAGGTATATTCATTAGCCATCATCGAGACAATCACTACAGCCAGGAAGAATTTAAGGATTGCAGCAATATAGGTATTGAAATGCCAGATATAAGGGAAGTTGAAAATTCCCTGATCTGCAATACGGAAGTTGATCCCTAAAAAGCTAAAATTGATGGAAGCAATCAGGGCAATGAAGGAAAGCAGAATGAAATAGGTAAGCGTCAATACTCTGCTTGCCTTGTTCTGCCATATTTTTTGGAGCTCTATAGATAGTAATCGTTTCATGGGTTGCGTATTTTGTCCTGGATGTCCTTATCGGACCCGGTTTGGATTTGTTTCAGGAATGTTAGTTGTTGTTCGTCAGTTCAAGGAATTGTTCTTCCAGGCTATGCTTGCGTTTTACAAGATGGCTTAGGGTTATATTCCTTTCAAAGAGAAATTTGTTCAGTTCAGATGCATCAAGCTGGCTTTTTGGATAGGCGATAATACGTCCCTCTTCTTCCTCAATTTTTTCAATCGAAGGATGCTGTTCCAATGCCCTTTTTAATTCCTGAAGGTCGTCTGCTAGCAGTTCAAAGAATCCATCGTGTGAATTCATGCCGTCAACAGTTCCTGAATATAAGATTTCTCCTTTTCGTAAGACCAGTACATGGCTGCATACTTTTTCGACTTCATCTAAAAGGTGAGAAGCAAGAAGTATGGTGGTTCCCTGAGCAGCAATTACTTTGATAATATCTCTGATCTGGCGGATTCCTTGTGGATCGAGTCCATTGGTGGGTTCGTCCAAAATCAGGATTTCCGGGTCATTAAGTAAAGCAGAAGCAATAGCCAGCCTTTGTTTCATCCCTAACGAAAAGGTTCTGAATTTGCTGTCTTTTCTATCAAGTAGCCCAACAACTTCTAACTTTTCAGTTATTTTAGAATAGTCGGTTCCCTTGATCTTGCAAACCAACTGTAGGTTTTGCTCAGCGGTCATATAAGGATAAAAATTAGGCCTTTCGATAATGGCGCCTACTTTTTTCAGAGCTTCGTGTGTTTCCATTTGTCCGCCAAACCAGCTGTAGCTTCCAGAGGTTTTGTTGACAACATTGAGTACGATTCCAAGAGTGGTTGATTTTCCGCTTCCGTTTGGTCCTAATATGCCATAAACATTTCCTCTTTTGATTTCCAGAGAAACGTTTTTAACGGCTTTGACATGCCCGAAATTTTTATAAAGACTTTCAATTTTAAGTATGGTTTCCAAAATAGTATATGGTTTGGTTTATAGTAAGACGATCCTGGTAACAATTTGTTACAAGAAAATTAAAACTCTTTTCGGGCTTTTTTTAGTTATTTACAAGGCAACCTGTCTTCTTTCGTAAAGCTGATTTAGCGCTTTGTTGATATCCTTCATTTCTTCTGAAAGATGAATTTTGTTACCTAATATATCATTGGTTGCACAGCGGTGGCATACTTTGCATTCAAATTCTTTGAAATGGTCGGTAATTTTTCGGGTGGTCTTAAACTTATGACCAAAAAACCGACAAAAGGCTTTTTCAAAAAGCACATTGTGGCGGGTGGAGTTTGGATTCATGTAGTAGGTTATGTTTGTTAGGGGCCATAAACATACTAATTTATCCGATTAAAGGCAAAAATAATCGATGAAATGCATAGTGTAATTATTTTGTAAACAAGATGTTACCATAAGGTGAACTAAACAGTTGCTTTAAATCCATATAAAATAAAAAATCCCCGATTGCTATGTAATCGGGGATTTTTGAATATTTTGGATAGGCTTAGGATTTCTGCTCTTTGTTGAAATATACTAAGTAATAGTACATCTGCTTCTCTTCATCCCATCCTTTTTCTACAAATTTTTCAGCACTTTCAGGGTTGATGAAATCCAATTTGATTTGAATATTCGTGTCAAGATTGATTACGTTCTTGATTTTTTTTCGTGCATCCGAAACCGCTGCATTTGCGATAGGAAAGTTAGTCACATCTTCAATGCTGTATTTTTCTCCTTTGTCGACCTTATAGTTTTTAAATTCCGACATCAGATCCGGATTGTCGATTACTTCGTTCAGGAAGTTTTGCTCTACGAAATCGTCATTTTTTGCAAAATAGTTCACAGAACGGTTCATGAACATTACCTCTTCTTTTTTATCTTCAGCAGGCAATACAACGTCTTTTGCGAAGTCCTGACAGAACTTTAAATATTTTTTAGTGATAAAGTTTTCGTCCTGGAAAGCATCTACAGAAAGGAAGTGCTCTAACCAGTAGCGTGCATCATATCGGTTGCTGTCTACTGTAAGGATTTTATATCCTTCTTCTTTTTTATGGTTGAAAATAAGACATCCTTTGTCTAGCTTGTTCAGGTTGATTCCATGTTGTAAGATCATTTCAAGATTGCTTTCTTTTTCTTCGAACTGTAGGAAGTCAGATTGCAATTCGCTTTTGAATACTCCAACGGCATCTACCACATTGTTGTCAATGCTCAGATTGGTAAGATAAGCAACATAAACCTCACCGTTTTTGATGTGCGGATGGTTGGATTGCTCAAAAAGATGTTTTGTTATCTTTTTTGAAACCTCATGAACACTACCAGGATTGTTGAAAATCTCGCTGGCAAAGTTGTACATTTCATTGTATTCCAAATCTACATCATGAGCAAACTGGAAATAATTTTCTTCCTTTTCTCTAAATGACTTGAAGAAAAATTCTTTTAGCAAAGGCATGATCTCATCGTTCAGCCCATAAGGCGATTCAGACAAAAAGAAGGCTTCGTTACGGCTTTT
The DNA here is from genome assembly GCF_041262125.1 of Flavobacterium sp. 28YEA47A. Classification (NCBI taxonomy): domain Bacteria; kingdom Pseudomonadati; phylum Bacteroidota; class Flavobacteriia; order Flavobacteriales; family Flavobacteriaceae; genus Flavobacterium; species Flavobacterium sp. 28YEA47A. Next base: position 482,372 of record NZ_JBGCCI010000001.1, on the reverse strand, counting down.
GTTTCCTACTCTATGAACGGAAAGAGTTTCGATGTGGGTGTTAAATAAGTTGATCATTTTTTTAAAAGTTGCTAAGGTAAAAAGGTACTAAGGCGCTAAGGTTATTTACGTTCTTTTATTTTGTTTATAAAAGCGATAAGCATTCTCTCAACCTCCCGGCTGCCTTTGTATTGTTTGTTAAATTGTTCTGTTGTAAAATAGCTGATATTTTTAGCTATTTCTAATTGTGTTTGCAGTTCAAAAAGTGAACTAATTGAAATGTTTAGAAAACGGAGATAGTCTTTATTGCTTTCTCTGCCAAATCCTTCGGCAATATTGCTTGGAATTGAGATGGCACATCTTCTAATTTGTGATGTGAGGCCAAACACTTCTTCTTTTGGAAATGTTTTGGTAGAATTATAAATGCCGGTTACTAAAGCCATTGACTTCTGCCAAATAAGTAAGTTTCTAAAATTGTTCATGGCGTATATTTTAAGATTTCCTCAAATATAGTCCAATCTTCGAACAAAACCTCAGAACCTTAGCAACTTAGCCCCTAAAAAAAAACTAATTCCAATTCTCCTCAAATCCGTAATCCTCAAAATTATCACCTCCGTCCAACATATCAAGATCGTCTTCGTCAAAGTCGTCCTCATCATAATCGAAATCATTTACGGCAGAGTCGCTAAAATCTTTGTCAGGTGCTTCAAGAGGTACTATTCCATGAGAGAATAATACATCCGGATAAATTTGTCCCGGAACATGCTCTTCAATGGCAGCCAATTCTACAAAGAAAGTCCACATATTGATAAAGTCATAAACATAAATGATTTTTGTTCTTTCTTCATCTAAAACTTCAGAAAGCTCAAAATCAGACATTACTTTTTGCTCACCCGGTATATCTCCTGTGTCAAACATAGGGATTTCTTCGTCCTGATTCCACTGGTCGTCACTGGTGTAAAATGAAGCTACTTCCATACCGTCAAAGCCAAAAGCATTGACAATAGCGTTATGCAGGTCTTCTAAAGTGTCGTTGTCCTGAATGGCAATATCTCTGAAAACATCTTCTTCCGCATCGAGTATTACCCTGAATTTATAAACCATAATCTAAATGTATTTTTGAAACGCCAAAGGTAAAATTTAAATTCTGATTTTTAGATTTTGCATTCTTGGAATTTTTGATATACGGTCGAAATCGGCAATCGATTTTTAGGCTTCATAAAATTCAATCGGCAGATTATCAGGGTCTGCTATGAATGTAAAACGTTTGTTTGTAAATTCATCAGTTCGTAACGGTTCCGGATTCAAATTGTTTTCGACTAAATAGTGTCGTGTCTTTTGTATATCATCAACCTCAAAAGCCAAATGCCGCAATCCACAGGCTTCCGGGCGGGAAACACGGCTAGGCGGATTTGGAAATGAAAAAAGTTCTATAGAATAATTTCCATTCAGCGCCAAATCCAGCTTATAAGAATCTCTTTCGCTGCGGTAGGTTTCAGCCAGGATTTCGAAACCTAAAATTTTTGTGTAAAAATGTTTTGATACTTCATAATCCGAACAGATTATGGCTATATGGTGTACTTTGTTGAGCTTTAGCATATATATTATTCTCTTAAGGGTTCAGTAATCCACCATTGATTCCCAAAAGGATCTTCAAATCCTGCAGTATAACCGTATTCTTCCTGTCCTGGATTTTTAAGGGTTTTCGAACCTTTTTGTATGGCGAGATTGAAAACATCATCTATTCTTTCAATAAATAAGAACATACCACAGTTTTTTTGGTGCCAGTTGTCATTGGCTTGCGCAAACATCACTACGGCATCCTTAATCCTGATTTCTCCATGCATTATCGAGTTGTTTTTCCCAGGAACAATAAGCTGTTCTTTGGCTCCCAATACTGTTTTGGAAAACTCTAAAAAATCATTGGCCTTATTCAATATAAGATAGGGCATGACGGGAAGGTACTGCTGCGGAATTTTCATAGTAATACAGTGTTAATTCACATTAAAAGTATAAAAACAAAACCAGATGCGGAAGGTTTTTATGATTTGCATTGCAATTCATCCTCGAAAAAATACAATTCGGTAATCTTTATTATGAAAGTAGACTTTCCAAATGCAACTTTGCTTCATCAAAAACACCAAACCAATGAAAAATATTTTTACACTATTATTTCTTACTTTCTCCATCGCAACTTTTGCACAGCAAACGATTTCCGGAAAAGTCGTTGACGAAAAAGGACGCCCTATCGCTGGAGCCAATGTTTTTATTGAAGGAACTTATGATGGTGATTCTTCAAATGAGCAAGGAAATTTCAGTTTTCAGACTACAGTAACCGGAAAACAAAAACTGGTGGTTACTTTTTTGACTTATGAAACTTTGAATCAGGAAATAACAGTTGAAGATTTTAAGAACAAGACGGTCAAGATGAAAGAATCCGTTAACACGCTTGATGCGGTTGTCATTACTGCCGGAACTTTTGAATCAGGCGATAAAGCAAGAGTTTCCGTCCTAAAACCGTTGGATATTGTTACGACTGCCGGATCTGCCGGTAATATTATAGGAGCATTGCTTACTCTGCCAGGTACACAAAATGTTGGCGAAGATGGCCGTCTTTTTGTAAGAGGTGGCGAGGCAGATGAGACTCAAACCTATGTCGATGGGCTTCGCGTTTCACAACCTTATGGCGCAACTGCAAACAACTTGCCAACACGAGGACGTTTTTCACCTTTTCTTTTTAGTGGCATTGCCTTTTCAACGGGAGGCTATAGTGCAGAATATGGAGAAGCATTGTCGAGCGTTTTATTATTAAACACAATTGAAGACCCAGATCAGAATAAAACAGATATTTCGTTAATGACTGTTGGTTTAGGAGTAGGAAATACGCAGAAATGGGAAAAAAGCTCCCTAAGTGTAAATGCTTCTTACGTGAATCTGGCTCCCTACCAGGTGGCGGTTCCTCAGGCTGTAGATTGGAACAGAGCTTATCAGTCTATATCAGGAGAGATGGTTTACCGCTATCATTTTAATAATGGAACACTTAAGACTTACATGGCTTTTGATGCGGCAGATTTTGACCTGAACCAGGAAGATATTAACCAGCCGGAAAAAATTAGAATTGATATGCGAAATAATAACTTCTATCTAAATTCTTCTTATAAGGGTTATTTCGGGAGTAATTACCAATTGACAACGGGAGTTAGTTACGGCTATTCGCAGAACAAGATGGGAATAGCATTGGATAACTTGAAAAATGCCGAGCATGCTACCCATATGAAGATAAAAATTGGTAAAAATATTACCGAAAGAATAAAATTGACAGCTGGAGCTGATTATTTCACGACTAAATTTGACGAAGATTTTACAGAAAACGCAGGAAGTACTTTTTCTTCCGGATACGATAACAATATCGCAGCAACGTATGCAGAAGCAAATATTTTCTTTTCGAAAAGATTTGCAGCCAAAGCAGGTTTCCGTTTTTCGTATACGGATTTGCTACAGGAATCTAACCTTACACCACGATTTTCTTTAGGATATAAGATAAGTGATAACGGGCAATTGTCTTTTGCCTATGGAGATTTTGTGCAATCTCCAAGACAAGAATACCTAAAATATTCTAATCATTTTGAAAGTGAGAAAACAGCACACTATATATTAAATTACGAATACAACAAGTCAGGAAGAACATTCCGTGCTGAGGCATACCTCAAACAATACAGAGACTTGGTAAAGTATGATACAGAAACAGTGCAGTTTGATTCCCAATTCAATAATAACGGAAAAGGTTTTGCTAAAGGAATTGACCTGTACTGGAGAGATAATACGACATTTAAGAATCTGGAATATTGGTTTTCCTACTCTTATATAAACACAGAAAGAGATTTTAAAAACTATCCGAAAGAAGTTACGCCTAGCTTTGTGGCTGACCATTCGCTGTCTCTTGTTACAAAGTACTGGGTAAACAGCCTGAGATCTCAAATTGGATTAACTCATAGCTTTAACTCAGGAAGACCTTATAACAATCCGAATGACACCAATTTTATGAATGGAAAGACAAAGGCTTATAATAACTTGAGCTTTAGCTGGGCGTATCTGGTTTCGCAACAAAAAATACTTTATTTCTCCGTTTCAAATGTTTTGGGAACAGACAATGTCTTCGGATACCAATATGCTAACAATCCGGATACTAGCGGACAGTTTCAGCGTCGTGCTATCGGACAGCCAGCCGACCGTTTTTTCTTCGTAGGCTTTTTCTGGACGATAAGTGACAATAAGAAAGATAATCAGTTGAAAAATTTATAAAGGTGCTAAGGTGCTGAGGTTTGTTTTGGGAATGTAGATGTTAGTGCTTTTGAAAAAGAGTAGTTTAAAAGATGCTAAGGTTCTAAGGCGCTAAGGTTTGTTTTGGGAGGTTAGATGTTAGTGCTTTGAAAAAGGATTGTTTAAAAGGCGCTGAGGTGCTGAGGCTCTAAGGTTTGTTTTGAGAGTTTAGATGTTAGTACTTTGAAAGAAGATAATTAAGAAAGGTAGTAAGGAACTAAGTTATTAAATTCCTGAGCAAAAGAACAAAACATTTACCTCCACATCTCAAAACCTTAGTACCTCAGTACCTTAGAACCTTAGCACCTCAAAAAAACCTTAGCACCTCAAAAAAAACATTTCATCCCTAAAATTCAACAACTCAGTCAGTCTCTTTTTTAAAAGATAAAATTCCGAAGCAAATTTGTATCAGAATAATAAATGTTTCAATCATCATAAAACCAATACCAACCTAAAAATTTTCGATTATGACAAAATGTATCATTACCCTAGTTTTTTTTGTGACCTCTTTGGTAGGTGCACAGACACAGTATGAACAAGGAATGCAGAAAGGCTTTGCACTTTGGGGCGAAGGAAAAACGGCAGAAGCATCGGCTTTATTTGAAAGAATAGCTTCGGCAGAAAAAAACAACTGGCTTCCAAATTATTATGTAGCGATGGTTAATACTACAGCGGCTTTCCAAACAAAAGACAAAGACAAGGTAGCTGCGTTGTTAGGCAAAGCCCAGGAAACATTGAACATAGAACTGGATAAAAATCCGGAAAACCCGGAACTGTTAGTATTACAGGCAATGATTAATACAGCCTGGATAGTGTCTGATCCAATGACAAACGGAATGAAGCTATCTGCCAAAACGATAGCACTTTATGATAAGGCATTAGCGATTGCTCCGGAAAATCCAAGAGCATTATTTTCGAAAGCAGAATTTGAAATAGGAGGAGCACGTTACTTCGGGAATGACACAAAACCAATGTGCGCGCAGATTGACAAAGCAATTGAACTTTTTGCTAAATTTAAACCGGAAACACCTTTTCATCCAAACTGGGGACTTGACAGAGCCTTAGAGGCTCAGAAAGAGTGCAATAAAAAGAAATAATAACAATTACCATCTTCCATGCAAAAAGCAATCAAATATATCTTTAAGACAATCATAACAGGTTTTGTTGTTAGCTGTGCCATTATAGCAATAATGTTTGTGCTTGAAGCCATGTTTGGAAGAAATTTTTCTTGGGATGCTTCTTTGTTTGAAGAGATGGGACATTATTGTTTATATGGTATTGTCCTAACTGCTATCAACTCTACCTATTTTGATTTTCTGAATAATAGAATGGTGTGGAAGAAATACAAAAGATATAGACTGACCCTCAGTATTCTTGGAAGTGTTGTTCTTACGGTTATTGGGATTTTTATCATAAGATTATTCATCGCATTAGTCTTAGAAAAAAAGAGTTATTCAGAATTTATAACAAAGGAAAACTATAGATTCTATGTTGTCTGCCTGATGATAACTATGGTGGTAACTCTGGTTTTCCATTTAATTTATTTTTACAAAAAATCTCAGGAAAATAAAGTCAAGGAACAGAAGATTATTGCGGGAACGGCTTCTGCAAAGTTCGAGACATTAAAAAATCAGATAGACCCGCATTTCCTTTTTAATAGCTTAAACGTATTAACATCGCTTATTGAAGAAAATCCGGATAATGCACAGCGGTTTACAACATCGCTTTCCAAAATATACCGTTATGTTTTGGAACAAAAAGATAAGGAATTGGTAAGCGTTGAAGAAGAGCTTTCATTTGCAAAGACCTATATGAATCTGCTAAAAATGAGGTTTGAAAACAGCGTGTTTTATGAATTGCCTGCATCGGTTAAAAATCCTGGTGCAAAAGTAGTTCCGCTCTCGTTACAGCTTCTTCTGGAAAATACTGTAAAGCATAACATTGCAAGCGAAATGAAACCTTTACATATCAGGATTTATGAAAAAGGGGATTATCTGGTTATCGAAAACGATTATCAGAAAAAAGAAGTCTTGCAAGACAGGAAAGGAGTAGGATTACAGAATATTATAGACCGCTATGCGATTATAACTAATAGAAAAGTAAAAATTGAGCAGACAGAAAAACATTTCAGAGTTGAACTGCCAATGCTCACCAAACAAATAGCAATTATGGAAACTGATTATAACACACAAGAAAGCATATATCGTAAGGCCCAGAAAAAAGTAGAAGATATCAAAGGGTTTTATGGTAACCTGACCTCCTATATCGTTGTAAATATTGGATTATTAGCGTTGAATTTGATAACCTCTCCGGCCCATTTGTGGTTTCTTTATCCTGCAATTGGATGGGGAATAGGAGTAGCGATCCACGGCATGAGTGTTTTTAATTATATGCCTTTTTTGGGCAATGATTGGGAAGAAAAGAAAATCAGGCAACTGATGGAAAAAGACAAGCACGATAAATGGCAATAGTAATAACTCAAATGGTCATGGAAGATTTTAATTCTGAAAAAATGGCTTACGAAAAAGCCAAAAAAAGAGCAAAGGAAATCAGGGGATTTTATTATAACCTTATGATGTATTGTACCATCATACCGATATTAATTACAATCAATCTGGTTTTTACACCTGAATTTTATTGGTTTTGGTTTTCAATGCTAGGCTGGGGAACAGGACTTTTATGTCATGGAATGGCCGCATTTGGATATAATCCTTTCCTTGGAAAAAACTGGGAAGAGAAAAAAATAAACGAACTTATCGAAAAAGAAACAAGAAAACAGAATTATTACCATCAAAATATTAAATAAGAAAATGGAAAATCTGACTGAACGAGAACAACAAAAATTTGAACGCGCACAGAAACGTGTGAAATCAATTTCAGGATTCTATAAGCATTTGATAGCCTATATACTTGTAAATTTATTTCTTATTTCGCGACACTACTTCGATCTTAAGCCAGGAGAAGAGTTTTTTAAATTTTCTACATTTTCGGTAGCCTTCTTTTGGGGATTCGGATTAGCGGTTCACGCTGCCTCGGTTTTTGGAAAGAACATTTTCTTAGGGGGAGATTGGGAAGAAAGGAAAATTAACGAGATTATGAAAAGAGAGAAAACTTCTAAATGGGAGTAGCAGCTTTTAATCAAAAAAAAATAAATTAACTATCATTAAGAATATGACCACTATAATTATCGAAGACGAAAAACCATCAGCAAGATTACTTCAAAGAAAGCTACAAAAACTGGATATAGAAACCAGCACTATGCTACATTCTGTAGAAGAAGCAATCAATTGGTTTCAGGACAATCCGCATCCGGATCTGATTTTTTTAGATATCCAGCTTTCTGACGGACTTTCATTTGAAATTTTTGATGCTATTGATATAAAAAGTGCCATTATTTTTACGACTGCTTATGATGAATATGCCTTACGGGCATTCAAACTAAATAGTATTGATTATCTGCTCAAACCTATTGATGAAGATGATTTGGAAGCGGCTGTAAATAAATTTAAATCCCGACAGCCAAAATCGGAATCCATGTCGCTGGATTTGGAAATGATAAAAAAAATGCTCGTCAGTCCGGATGCCAAAAACTACAAGAAACGTTTTACGATCAAAACCGGGCAATATTTAAAAATGATTAATATTGAAGAAGTCGAATGTTTTTATAGCGAAAACAAAGGAACCTATCTTCATACGCTTGATAATCGCAGTTATCTTTTAGAAGGAACATTAGAACAGCTTGAAACCGAATTAGATCCGAAAGACTTTTTTCGAGTAAGCCGTAAGTTTATCGTTCCAATGAAAACAATCAAAGACATTGTGGTATATAGCAACTCCCGACTGAAATTAATTCTTCCAACCTATAAAGAAGATGAGGTAATAGTGAGCAGGGAACGGGTCAATGACTTTAAGAACTGGATAGGCTAAAAAAAAACTGTTTCAAAAGCTATCAAATTGATAAGCTAATGAAACAGTCCTTGAATGCATTTTTTCGTCTTATTACTGTAATGGTAAATTTGTTTATTTTGAATTCATTTCATTGAATTTTTCCAAATTATTCCCGATTACTGCAGATGAGAAAAATGGACTCAAAATCAAATAAAGATTTGATTCTTTTTGTGCGATTTCTGTATTGTAAAGTTACCATGATAACACTGAAAAAATGTTATATCATTTCAGGAATTAGTTATATAATTATTTTTTGAGTATCACTTCAAACCCTTTTTCAATAAGCGCATCTCTCTTGTTTTGAAGATCAGAAATGGTAGGCTTTACTACAACATCAGGAATAATTCCTATTCGTTGGGTTTCTTTTTTGTCCGGATAAAAAATTCCTACACCAGAAAAAATCATTTTTTCGCCATTTACCAAAGGAAGAGTAGTCTCGTTACCGTCTGCTCCGGCAGTTTGCCTTCCTACAACAGTAATATTTGGAGCGGTTTTGAAAATCATTGACCACATTTCAAAAAGGCTTTGTGTATTTTCATCGATTAAGATAACGACATGCCCCTTATAATAATCCGGATTAGCCTTACCAATGTATTTATAATCTTCCCTAATAATGTAATCCTGCCAGCAGAATCTACCAGGTTTGCCAAAATCAGGTTTGGTCAGAATACCAAACCATTTTGGTTCCGGAAAAAGATAGTTAAAAGTTTTTACAACGCCACCATTTGTACTGTATCCTCTCAGGTCAAACACTATTCCTTTTGTGTTTTTCATAGCCTTCATAATGCTGTCAACTTCAGAAGTTTCAAAGAATGAAAAGTCAATATAACCTATATTGTTTTTAGTAATAGTCGAGTAGATTATTTTTTTAGCACCTTCATCGTAGCGTACTAAATTGTTGTCAGGAAGTCCATTTTGAAACCATACTGCACTGGACCTGTCAATTCTGTCAATCTTTTTTTCAAATGGCTTTTTGTTTTTATCGTAACCTTTAATCGTAAAACTTCCTTTTTCGCCATAGAACATATAATTATAGGAATCCCTGATTTTTACAGAAGCATTGGAAGCTGAAATGTATTTTGAATTTCTTTGAATAATCTTGTCAATAGATTCACCATTTACAGTTTCGATTACATCACCATATTCAATGCCTAAAGCCTTACATATTTCAATATCTACCGGTTTTGTAACTACAATCTTATTTTCGGCAATCTGATAGGTAAAAGGAGCGCCGTAATTCCCAAAAATCTCCCTGTAATTTACCGGTTCGATTCTTGAATGCGTGTCTTCAATTGAGCCCGAAAAAAGCATCATTGTCTTTTTATAAGAAAGCGCATCAGTTGCATTTTTAACCAATGGTATAAATTCTTTCAGGACATCATCCCACTTTTTTGAAATACCATATTTATACGGATAAAAATATTCAATAACATTCCAGGCCCTAAATAAGTTCAGAAGACGGTAGTTCTCTTCTAATGCTTTCTCTTTGTTCGTTTTTTCGTTATCGCCATTGTAACGGATAAAATCTGTTTTTTGGCAATAATAACCGCCCGGTATCTGATTGGATGAAATCAGTCCGGAAAGGTGTTTTTTTTGTACAGCGTTGAGATTTTTATCTTTTTGAATCCATGCTGTCGATACATTTCTATTGTCTTGATCTTTACAGGATACAACCTCAGATGTTTTAGGAACTGTTTTGGTTTTCAGGAAATCAATCCAGGCCGGTATCGTTTTTTCAGCAGGAAGTTTTTGGTCTAAAGCCGAAACCAATAAAGAGTCAGCATCTATTTTTCCACTTGAAAGAACAGGATCATAGTACTTCAACAGTCCCCAGGTTTTGCAGATTGTTATCAGGTCTTTATCTGGGATTGAATTTTTGTTTTGACCTAAAGCAAGTGTTGTTACCAAAAAACAACTACAAATAACTAAAAAGGGCTGTTTCATATATGTTATTTTATTTCTCTGTTTTTACTTTCTAAAATTAGGTAAAACTGTGTTCCAAACAAAAGCGATGCGACTACAAGATGTATGGTTTGCGAACCAAATGGGAAATCGTACCAATACATTACAATTCCCGAAAGAATTTCAATACCCAGAAGCCACATGACCCAATTGATTTTTTTGAAACCTAATTGGAGCTTGTTGTTTCGGGTAATCAGGATTACATTGATTAACAATACCACAAATGAAAAAGTCCTGTGGAAATAAAACCCGATAATAGGATCTTCAAGAATTTTGTGCATGGTGTCATAACCATAGATCTTAACCTGTTCATCAACAAATTGCCGCACCTGCGTTCCTAAGATGATCTGGGTCAATGTCAGGATCAGGGAAATAATCAGGACACTGTCAAAAACTTTGTCAAATTTTAAAGACGTAGACGGTTTTGGCTTGGCCAGATTTAGGATATACAAAATAATACATACGATGAAGAGTGCCATAACCATATGGATTGTAATCTTTACCGGATTCAATACCGAGTAAACAACCGTTGCTCCCAACCATGCCTGAAAACCCATTAAAAAGACAACCAACCATGAAAGCAAGGTTATTTTTTTGCTTTGTTTCCATAGGCTGAACGAAAATACAGCCATGATAAAGCAGGCCAGTCCAGCCAATGCTCCAAACAGACGATTGATGTATTCTACCCATGTATGGGTTGGATTAAACGAAGCGTAATCATGTTTTGTATACACCTGCCAGTGATTTTCTTCAAATTCGCTGCCAGATTTGAAATCTTCTTGGGCAACGAGCAGTTTTTCTCCTCTAATGATTACCTGTCCTTTTTTGAATTCACGTTCAGGCGACCAGGTAAGTTCAGAAATATCTGTTGGAGGAATATAATAGCCGAAACATTTTGGCCAGTCAGGACAGCCCATTCCAGAACCGGTCATTCGAACCAGGGCACCGGCAATGATTACCAAATAAACTAAGATTAGAGCTGTTTTGGTAATAGAGGGAAAATATTTTTTCATTTTTAGTTAGTTTGAATTCGAATTGAGCGGTGATGCCTATTTTGCTGTTTTCTGCAACCCTAATTTTTCTGCTCTCTTAAGCATGAAATCATAGGCGGGCTGATATTCGTTAGGAATTTCACCCTCAAGGATAGCTTCCTTGATAGCTTCTTTCAAGATGCCGATTTCTCTGCCGGGTTTTAATCCAAATGTTTCCATGATTTCTTCTCCGGAAATTGGAGGCTGGAATTTTCTCACATGGTCGCGTTCTTCCACTTCCACGATCTTTTGGCGTACAATCTTGAAATTATTATGGTATTTTTTGAATTTGTTCGGGTTTTTTGTCGTGATGTCGGCCTCACATAAAACCATCAGGTCTTCAATATCTTCACCAGCATCAAAAATAAGCCTTCTTACGGCGGAGTCGGTTACAATATCTTGCGACAATACGATTGGGCGCGAGCTCATCATTACCATTTTAGAAACGTATTTCATCTTATGGTTTAATGGCATGTGTAGCCTTTCGAATAGTTTTTTAACCATTTTTCCGCCAACAAACTCATGTCCATGAAACGACCATCCGTTTCTTTTATGATGGCGTTTCGTAGGCGCTTTTCCAATATCATGGAGCAGGGCAGACCATCGGAGCCATACATCGTCTGTATTTGGGGCAATATTATCCACAACTTCCAGCGTATGGTAAAAGTTGTCTTTATGAGTTTGTCCTTCCGACTCGTCAACACCTTCAAGTGCTGTCAGTTCAGGAAGTATGATATGCAGTAGTTTGGTTTGGTGCAATAACAGGAAGCCAATAGAAGGCTTGTCTGTCATCAGGATTTTATTTAACTCGTCAACAATACGTTCGCCTGAAATAATGTTGATTCTTTCCCTGTTTCGTTCGATTGCTTTGAGCGATTCCTCTTCAATATCAAAATTCAATTGTGCTGCAAAGCGGATGGCACGCATCATACGAAGCGGATCGTCAGAAAAAGTAATATCAGGATCGAGCGGTGTTTTTATGATTTTGAGTTCCAGGTCGGATAATCCGTTGAAAGGATCGACAAGTTCTCCAAAATTGGCTTCATTGAGCGAAATCGCCAAAGCGTTTATGGTAAAATCCCTGCGGTTTTGGTCGTCTTCCAGCGTTCCGTTTTCTACTACCGGATTTCTGCTTTCAAAATGATAGGACTCTTTTCGCGCACCTACAAATTCGATTTCGGTATCTTCAAAGCGAAGCATTGCAGTTCCATAGGTCTTAAAAACCTGAACTTTTGGTTTTTTTGGAAGTAATTCAGAAACCTTCAAAGCCAACTCGATGCCGCTACCAACAGCAACAATGTCAATGTCTTTTTTAAATTTTCTTTTTAAAAGCAAATCCCGCACAAATCCTCCAATAACATAACTGTCAATGGTAAGCTCTTTTGAAGCTTGTGCGATTACGTGGAATATTTTACTATTTACTGCTTCTTTATATGAAGTTTTGTCTTTCATTAATTATGCTTAAAGTTCTGAGAACTGTAGCCAATAGCTATTTTCGGATTATTTTCACCTGACTGTCAGAAGTCAGTTTGATAATAGCAGAAGGCTTTCCTGTCATCTTTTCTTGCTGCAAATTTACGATATAGTCAACGCCCTTTAAAATCTCTGGGCTAATTTCTTTGTAATTTATAGGAGTAGGCATTCCGGATATGTTGGCCGAAGTCGAAACCAATGGCTTTTTCATACGTTCCAACAGCTTAAAACAGAAAGGTTCTTTTACGATCCTCATGCCTAATGTATTGTCTGGAGCGATCAGATTCTTGGCAATATTTCTGGGATTGTCCAAAATAAGTGTAGTTGGTTTTTCTGAAAGATCTAAAATTTGCCAGGCCACTTCGGGAATGTCTTTAAAGACATTGTATACCATTCTTTCGCCATTCATCAACACAATCATCGATTTTGATTCTTCTCTTTGTTTCAGGGCATAAATTTTTGCTACGGCATCAGGATTGGTTGCATCACAACCAATTCCCCAGACTGTTTCCGTAGGATAGAGAATAATACCGCCTTCTTTGATGACTTCGTATGCTTTGTGAACTTCTTCGTTCATATTTTTGAATCGTTATATTTAATTATTTTCCCAGGAACTCCAACAACAACAGCGTTGTCTTCAATATCTTTTGTTACAACAGCACCGGCTCCTATGGTTACATTTTTCCCGATTTTTAATTTTGGCAAAATTGTAGCATTGGCACCAATTGTTGTAAAAGCACCAATCTCACAATTACCTAAAACTTTTGCTCCAGGCGATACTTCTACAAATTCGCCAATTTTGCAGTCATGATGAATGCTGGCATAGGCATTTATAAGCGAACCGTTTCCAATCAGGGTGTCGGCAGATATAAATGAAAATGGCATGATGTTGAGCCCATTTCCCAAAACAGCACTTTTGCTAATGACAGCATTTTGTGCTATTGCTGAAGCTGGATTGCCATTATATCCTAAAAATAAGTTATACACTTTATTTCTGCTGAAAACATTTCCCAGTCCTAAGATGAAATCGGGATTTTTTTCAAGTATAGATTGGGCTTCTTCAGTGGTTTTTAAAATAGGATAAGAAAATAAAGAGTCTTCAAGGTCTGTACTAATGTTATCAAAAAAATAAAAAGAATTTGGTTTATCGATAGTTACAATATCGAAAACTTCTTTAGCATGACCTTTGGCTCCAATAATTATCATATGTTTTGATTGATTATAGAAGTAATTTTTTCTAAATCTTCTGTTTCTAGTCCCACATATAAAGGAAGACACATAATCCTTTTTGCAATCGATTCTGAAATAGGCATTTCAGTATTTTTTATAAAATTAACCGTATTTAGAGAAGGATAAAAATATCTTCTTGGGAAAATTTTATTTTCGTTTAATGCCTTTTGTACTCTTAATAGCGTTTCTTCAGAATCCAAAATGATCGGATAATAGCTATAGTTCCATTTTGTATGTTCACGAACCTTTAAAGTTTGCAGGTTTGAAAAATTTAAATTGTCGGTATAAAAATCCACAACTTTTTTTCGTTCTGCAAGAATAGTGTCGATATATGGTAAAACGGCCAATCCCATAGCAGATTGTAGCTCTGAAATCTTTGCATTGATTCCTAAGCCATGAAAATCCAATGGCCCGTTATGTCCAAAATTATGGCTGTAATATAACTTATGGAAAAGATCTTTGTCGTTACAAAAAAGCGCACCACCTTCGCCGGTATGGAATAATTTTGTTGCATGGAAGCTACAAGTACTTACATCACCAAAGTTAAAAACAGACTGGTTCTTATATTCTATGCCAAAAGAATGGGCGGCATCATAAATGACTTTTAAATTGTGTTTTTTAGCAATCGCTTCAATTGCTTCAACATGACAAGGATTGCCAAAAACATGTGTAGCCAGTATAGCCGTAGTTCTTGGAGTTATAGCAGCTTCTATTTTAGTTTCGTCTATGGTCAGGTATTCCGGATCGATATCCACAAAAACAGGTTCGCAATTTTCCCAGACAATTGCCGAAGTGGTGGCTACATAAGAGAAAGGCGTCGTGATGATTTCGCCTCCTTTGCCTAAAAGTTTTAAGGCAATTTGTAATGGAACGGTACCGTTATTGGTGATTAAAATGGAATCAATATTCAGCCTTTCTTTTAGCTTGTTTTCCAATTCTAAGGTCAGTTCGCCTCTGTTTGTAAGCCACTTACTATCCCAAGCTCTTTTAACCAGGTTGTTATATTCGCCTTGTGGTGGTAGAAATGTCTGTGTTACGTTTATCATTTGGATTATTTAAAATCAAAGTTATGCAAATAATACTGCTTTATGTTATTTTCAAGCATGTTAAAACTGTATAATTTGTTAACAATAATATCCAGTTTATCCTGATACTCTTTAAACGTTTCAGGATTGTCATACTGTTTGATAGCGCCTGCAATTTTTTCATTCATTTCATCAAATGATGCATATAATGTTGGCAGGTTTTTAAAATCCTCAGTAAAGAAAATTTCATTATAAACGGCAAATGAAATGCCTCCGGAGAAGATGGTTTCTATAAGATACCCGTCTAATCCTTCACCAAAAGTAATGACGAATTTAGCTCTTGAAGCATAATCTTTATAAGTGTCGTACTTCATGTTTGTTATTTCGACAAAAGTATAATGGGGAAGTTTGGCTTTTAGGTTTGCCAAGATTTCCTCTTTTGTCAGAGTGCTGGAGTTGGGAACCCATTGAATTTTATCAGGAGAATAGATAACTAAATTTTCTTTCTCACTAAAAACCTTTCTGTTGTATGGAGTAGGGCTCAGCCATGCTGAAAAAAGATGAAGTGGAACTCCGTAATAATTTCTTTTTTCAAGGGTAGCATAACGCTTGTGAGCCATTGTCATAGTCGTATTTGGAAACATTTTCTTGACGTTGTCGATTTTTTCAATCGGCGGCATAAAAAGATCATTCTGGTTTAGCAGATTGATTTTGATACTTTTTATTTTTTCTGCCCATCTGAAAAAAGGAACCATTCGTTTATTTCCTTTATTGAAAGCCGAAATCATAACATCCGGAATATGGATTTCTGCAAAATCAAGAGCGCCAAAATAGTGCTCAATTTCTTTGAAAGTATAAATGATCATCTCATTTGAAAACTTTCTGTATTGATAGTCGGTTTCACTTTTTCCCGGCAAAAAACTAGCAACTACATCACATCCATGGATGTCTTTCAATTTCTTGACAATATTATAAATAGTACATATTGACAAAATACCGCCATTAATCCTGTCAGTTCCAGCAGGAACAAAAAAGAGAATCAGTTTTTTTGTATCGGAATAGTGCTGTTTGAAATATTTTTTTTTGAAGGATTTATGATGGCCCTGTGAAACAAAGCTTTTAAGCTGATGTTTGAATTTCAGGAAGTCTTTTTTTAGCGACATAACTTTTTATCTATTTGTGGAATAAAACATTTTGAACCCAACCTTTTATAGTATATTTCTGGTAGATTTCTTCCGGAAGCTTTTCATAATTGCTTTCAAAAAATGAAACGGGGATTTCCGGATTTTTTTCATCTATGACCAGGATATTATTGGGATTGTAAAAATCATAATTTACAATATCAGGATTCGTGGTTATTAGTTTCTTTTCTAACCCGATACTTTCAAAAATCCTGAAAGTTAATCCATATTGACCATCTCTTTTGATATCTAAGAGGGATTTTGATTTTTCAATATATTTTGAGATTTCTTCTAATGAAATTCTTTCAAAGAAAAATTCGATTTCACTTTTAGAACACTTATCACCTGTGCTAAAAACAATAATCTTGTGCTTTATTTGTTTCGCTTTTAACTCAGTAATAATTCTTGAAAGGATAGGTAGTCTTTTGTCCTTCGAACAGACATTGAAAACTTTAAATTCAAAAGGCCCGTTGCTGCTATTCTTGTTCTCTACATAAATCCAGTTGGGAGCAAATGTCAGACCTAATTTTTCACAGTCCTCTTTTTCAAAAGAAAAGGCTTGGTCAAATGCAGATGCAACTTTCTTTATTTTGGGACAACGGGTTGCACTGTCATTAAAAAAACCAATGGATTTTTTCGTATGATTTTTTATTTTCTTTAGGTATTTTCTATCAATAAAGTCTCCTTTGATGGTCAGGATTAAATCCTGCTTTTCACCAATTTGCTCTAGACGCATGATAATTTCTTTCCCGTAATAGATGTTTTTGATGTTTTTTTTAAAAAAAACTTTCAGGAAAGAATTATAAATTTTGTAATAGAAATTAGGGTATTTGTATATAAAGTTGTGAAAATCAATATGGTGCACAGTGTGTCCATCTTGTTTTAAGACTTTTGCAATTCCTTCATTCAATCCCCAATTATCAAAACTAATCAACGCAATTTTCATCTCTCTTTTTATAGCGGTTTACAATGAGAAAATGTTTTTTTCTCACTTCTTAATTGCAAACCCTGTTTTGCCTATCGTTTTTGTCTTTTGCTGAAATGTTGGCTGCTTCAATTCTCAATATCGCTTGCAAAATGTATAAAAATTTGATTTTTTTCGCAAAGATAAGTCTTTTTAGATTTAAGAAACAAGATGTTTGGAGGATGTGTTAAAAAAATCTTAATTATATTGGATTTCAATAGTTTGATGGATTTTTAAGACATTTTTTGATATTAAAACTTAATTCTAGTAGTAAAAAACAATATTTTCTTCTACAAAATTAGATTCTAATAAAGTAGGATTTTTCAGATATAGAACAATTTTTTTGGAGGAAGTAACCGTATGAGAATCTTAACCAATATTATTTTATTTTATAAACACCCAATGCTTTTTTAATTTTTTTGCTTAACAAAACCAACTTTACATATAATCGGTTTTTTAAGCTCAAGAACATCCAGTTTTTATATGGAATAAGTTCTTTTTCTATTAGGCTGTTCATTTTTTCCGAAACTATAAAATCTTTATTGATGTCGCTCCATTTTACATTGTCGTAGCCGTCAAATTCATTCACTTTGTTTTTTTCATGAATGATTGACATCCATAAGCGTTTGTCAGTAATCTGTGTGATACGGGTTTCTTTTTTCCAAAGCGTATGATCATTAAACCAAACAGTTTTTGGGTTCTCATTTTTTTCAATCAGGCTTATGAACGGATTGAAAATATGCTCTTTTTTGCCCAAAATATAACGTGGCTCTACCTGAAGCGAATAGCCTTCGATAATATCGACCGCCTGATATTCCTGAGATTTGAATTTGCTCTGTACCTCGTTGATAAAGTTTTTGTGGATGCAGTCGTCATTGTCGATTCTGGAGGTAATCAAATAAGGAACATCCTGTGAATCTTTAGAGATAAATTGCTGGATGGCCGGATAGAATTCAGGCATTCCATTGATATAAAAAGCCTTGATATTTACTTTATCTGAAATCAGGTCTGTAATGGCCTTTTTATATTTTTCAGGTGTTGAAGTGTCAAAAAATATAAGCCAGTTAAAATCCTTGTTAGTCTGTGCAGCTACAGATGGGAAACAAAAACTCTCGAAGAGCCACATTCTGTCTTCCATCCATTCGTCTGTCAGTAAGGTTTCGTTATTTTTAGTAACGTTCCAATCAGGATTTTTTAGATTAAACCTAGTAATCAGATAGTGTTTAAACATTTATCAGGTGCTAATTAACCTTTCGGCAATTTTTTTGTAAAATTAAATTAATTATTTGAACTCTAAAATCGAAAATGGTTACTTTTGTGAACAAAATAAGAAAACCATAAATGCACGAAGTTTACAATCCAAAATTCTTACACCAGAAAGAAGCAATAAAAGAGTGTATTGCTAACTTTGAGGCTAAAGGTATTTTGTTTGTTGATGGAAAGCGCAACAAAATTAGGCTCTTTGAACTAGATGGGATTACACTGAATGTCAAATCTTTTAAGATTCCTAATTTTATCAATCAGGTAGCTTATAAATTTTTTAGGCGTTCAAAAGCCAGACGTTCTTTTGAGTTTGCCAACATTCTATTGGAAAAAGGAATAGGTACACCACAACCGATTGCTTATTTTGAAAATTTTAAAAATGTTCTTTACGACAGTTATTACATCAGCGAACAGCTGAATGCAGATTTGACGTTTAGAGAACTGACGACCGACTTGAATTATCCCGATCATGAGGCTATCCTGCGCCAGTTTATTCAGTTTTCATTTAACTTACATGAAAATGGTATTGAATTTCTGGACCATACTCCCGGAAATACGCTGATCAAAAAAAAGGGTGAAGGAAAATATGATTTCTTTTTGGTTGACCTGAACAGAATGCAGTTTCATAAATCGATGACGTTGAAGCAGCGTATTGTCAATTTATCCAAGCTAACGCCAAAAAGAGAATTGGTGGAAGTAATGAGTGATGAATATGCAAAACTTTACGGCAAGCCATATGAGGAAATCTTGAAAATGATGATTGTAGAAACAGAATCTTTCAGAAACAGATTCCATAGGAAGAAACGCCTCAAGAAAAAACTGTTCTTCTGGAAATAATTTTTTGCATTTAAAGTAGATTATGAAAGCATCCGTAATAATGAGCACCTATAATTCTGAGGAATGGCTTGAAAAAGTTATATGGGGATTTAGTGTGCAAACTGAACTTAACTTTGAAATTATTATTGCTGATGATGGGTCGAAACCCAAAACAAAAGAACTGCTTGATACTTTAAGATCGCAAATTTCGATGCCGCTGATTCACGTATGGCAGGAAGATAACGGTTTCCAAAAATCACAAATACTAAATAAGGCAATTGTTGCTTCGAGTACTGATTATCTTATTTTTACTGATGGGGATTGCATTCCGAGAAAGGATTTTATAGAAACACATCTTCACTATCGTGAAAGAGGTTATTTTCTTTCCGGCGGTTATTTTATGCTTCCTATGAACATTTCTCAGGCTATTACCAAAAATGATATCCTGCATCAAAATTGTTTTGATGTGAAATGGCTGGTTAATAGAGGCTTGAAAAAATCATTTAAAAATACAAAACTGTCTGCTTCTGGTGGATGGGCAAAGTTTTTGAACTTTATTACGCCAACAAAAGCTACCTGGAACGGGCATAATGCTTCCGGTTGGAAAGACGATTTGGTTGCCATTAATGGTTTTAATCAGGAAATGCAATATGGCGGACAGGACAGGGAACTAGGCGAGAGGCTTTTTAACAAAGGACTGAAATCAAAACAGATCCGTTATAGCGCTATTGTAGTTCATTTGGATCACGCAAGAGGCTATGTAAACGAAGCCACCTGGAAAAAGAATTTTGCCATTCGTGAAAACACCCGAAAAAATAAAGTGATCAAGACACCAATCGGAATAGATTCCAATTAGTTTTTCTCTAAATAGTTATTGAGTTCCGGAAGAATAAGTTCCGGTGTAAAGGACTCGTACAATTTCAAGGCCTGGTTTTTCATTTCTTTTGCCGATTTTTCGCCATACAATTCCGGCTTAAAATCTTTGAGATGTACTGAAGTGTGATGGATCCCATCTTCAAAGGCATTCCATGCTTCTTTTTTTATCCAAGTAGAAAATATCGTAAATGTTGGCCTGAATAAAGCTTTGGCCATATTTACAGCACCACCTTCATTACCAATCAGAGCATTGCAATGATGTGTTATAGACAAGAATTCCCGAATACTTCCGGGGATTATATCAATCTTAATGTTCTTTTGGGTTTCCGGCAGACACAATCCGAATATTTTTTTTGCTTCTTCAGATTGCGAAGGAATATAATTGAATAGGAGTGTAGCATTCGTTTTAGCGACTATTGCGTCCAGTAACTTTGCCATATAAGAAAAAGGATAGGTTTTGTTATGGCCGCTTCCCAATACGCCTATCATATAGATTTTGTTCGAAAAATCAATATTGTTTCGGACTAAGATATCTTTTCCGTTTTTGATTTCTTCTTCTGTCAAGAATATTTTGGGCCTATTGTCAAGCGAAGCTCCTGAGGAAAATGGCTGTAACAGCAACATCCTGTTTTCAATAGCCAGACCTGCTGAAGTTTTTGGCTTAGAAAGTTCTTTGAATGTATCGGTATATAAAAAGTTGGTATACGACTTGTGAAATCCTATTTTCTTTTTTGCACCAGACATTCCCACTACAAGATTGCTTTCGAGCTTTCCATAGGCATCAACAACGGCATCGTATTTTTCTTTTCGGATGGAAACCAGAAAACGGAGCAGTGCTTTTTTGCTTTTACGAAATTCATCCTTGAAAAGTACCAGATGGTCAATGTTCGGATTGTTTTCTACTACCGGTTTTGTAAAAGGGTAGATCAGATAATCAATCTGCGCATCAGGATAGATAGTCCTTAAGTTGTTGCAAAGAATAGAACTGGCCAAAACATCACCAATCATTTTCTGCTGTATTACAAGTATCTTTTTCATGAAAATCGTATGAATTGCGAATTACGAATTACGAATTACAAATTAGGAATTACGAATTGAGGGTGATCTGCTTGGCAAAACTCGTAATTCCTAATTTTTAATTCCTAATTAAATTATACTGCTACATCGTATTCTCTCAGTGCGTTGTTTAAGGAAGTCTTCAAATCTGTAGAAGGTTTTCTTTTTCCGATAATCAAAGCACAAGGAACCTGAAACTCTCCTGCAGCAAATTTTTTAGTATAACTGCCGGGAATCACAACTGAACGTGCAGGTACAACGCCTTTCATTTCTACAGGTTCGTCGCCGGTCACATCTATAATTTTTGTAGATGCCGTCAAGCATACATTCGCACCAAGAACAGCTTCGGTTTCAACACGAACACCTTCTACAACTATACATCTTGAACCAATAAAAGCACCATCTTCAATGATTACCGGAGCTGCTTGCAATGGTTCTAAAACACCACCAATTCCTACGCCGCCACTCAAATGTACATTCTTACCAATCTGTGCACAGCTGCCTACAGTAGCCCATGTATCCACCATCGTACCTTCATCTACATAAGCACCAATATTAACATAGCTTGGCATTAAAATAACACCGCTTGAAATATAAGCTCCATGGCGAGCCACAGCATTAGGAACAACACGAATTCCTTTTTCAGCATAGCCTCTTTTCAAAGGCATTTTGTCATGATATTCAAAAATTCCGGCTTCAAGAGTTTCCATTTTTTGAATAGGGAAGTACATTACGACAGCTTTCTTTACCCATTCGTTTACTTGCCATCCATCAGCAATTGGTTCAGCTACGCGTAATTTTCCACTGTCTAACAGTTCGATAACCTCACGAATTGCTGTTGTTGTTTTCTCTTCCTGAAGCAGTGCTCTATTTTCCCATGCCTGCTCTATAATTGTCTGCAAAGTGCTCATAAAATTTGATTTTCAGCAAAGATATGTTTTTTTAGTTTTCAACCCTGACAGAGTTTTAAACTCTGCCAGGGTTAAACGATTAACTTTTACGTAAATTTGTAAAACAGCTTATTTCATATGAAAGATAATTTTTCAAATCAGGCTTCAGGATATTCTAAGTTCAGGCCGTCCTATCCGCCGGAACTAATAGAACACATCGTTTCATTTACAGAATCGAGAGAAATGGCTTTGGATGTGGCAACAGGGAATGGACAGGTTGCCCAACTGCTATCCGAATATTTTGAAACGGTATATGCTACAGATATAAGTGAAAACCAATTGCTTCATGCCAAACGGCTGCTGAATGTGATTTACAAAAAACTTCCTGCGGAAAAAACCGATTTTCATGACAAACAATTTGACCTTATTACAGTGGCCCAGGCAATCCATTGGTTTGATTTCGACCAATTTTATGCCGAAGTATATCGCATACTAAAACCTGAGGGAATTATTGCAGTAATTGGTTATGGGCTTTTTCATACCAATCCCGAATCAGATAAGATACTTTCTGATTTTTATTATAATATTGTAGGCCCATTTTGGGATGCTGAACGAAAATATCTGGATGAAAATTACCAAACGATTCCTTTTCCATTTAAGGAATGGGAAACACTCCATTTCCAAAATAAATTTACCTGGACTTTTGAGCAGCTTGTAGGTTATCTGGAAACGTGGTCTGCAGTGGAACATTATAAAGCACATCATAATGAAAATCCAATCGATTTAATTCGTAAAGAATTGGAAATTTCCTGGATAATGGGAGATAAAACGGTTGTTTTTCCGATGCTTTTGAGATTAGGAAAATTAAAAATGTAATTTTGGCAATCTAATTTGATTTATGAAAATATTAGTTCCCTTGTTATTGGTGTTTTTGGCAATTTCTTGTAAGAAAGAAGAAAGTTCGTCTTATGGGTCTATGGAAGATATTAATAAAAAGATAACCCAAAATAAGCCTTTTTTTGATTTTGATGAAATTATACATTATCATATTCCAATTGACGAAAATGAATATTATGATTTGATTTTAGCAGATACAATTTCTGAAAAAGGTAAAATATTTGAATTTTTGCTAAGAGAGCCTTGTCCAGAAACTAAAGAAGAAAAAATAAAGTTCAAAGAAGCTATTAAATCAGTTGAGAAAGAAGAAAATACGATCAATTCTAAGTATTATGATGAGCTGAGAACACAGGTTTTTTCGGAAAAGAGGTGTGACCAATTTTCTATGGCCGCTTGTGAGCCTATTTACAGAGATATCTTTATATTTAAAAAGAATAAGGAAGAAACTGGAATGGCGAAGATTTGTTTTAAGTGTTGGTTATATAGTATTTCAAATAAAGAAGCCATTACAGACTGTTTTAATATGAATGGTGAGCTAACCAGGCTTAAAAAAATAATTTCAGAAAATAAGAAAAATTAAAATGCCAAGAATACTAGCCATAGACTACGGACTAAAACGAACCGGAATTGCCGTTACGGACGAAATGCAGATTATCGCTTCCGGACTGACAACAATTCCTTCAGAAACAGCTATTACTTTTCTTAAAGATTATTTTGCAAAAGAAAAAGTAGAAAGAGTTTTGATTGGAGAGCCCAAACAGATGGATTACACGCCATCTGAAAGTGCAAGACTAATTGAGGCTTTTGTGGAAAAATTTAAAAATAATTTTCCAGACCTCCCATTTGAGAGGGTCGATGAGCGATTTACTTCAAAAATGGCATTCCAGACCATGATTGATAGCGGGTTAAAAAAGAAACAACGTCAAAATAAAGCGCTGATTGATGAGATTTCGGCAACAATAATGCTTCAGGATTACTTATCCAGAAAAAATTTCTAAGTTTTATTTTTATTTTGTCAAAAAAACTTTTTGTAATTTAAAATTGATATAAATAACAAAGTTTTTAACTTCTTTCAAAGTATCTTTGCACGACAAAATTTTTTGTGATGGCAACTACAACTTTACACACTGAAACGGATGTGGTTCTAATTGGCGCCGGAATCATGAGTGCCACTTTAGGTCTTTTGCTTAAAGAGCTGAATCCCAGTATTAAAATTGAAATTTATGAAAGGCTCGATATGGCAGCAGCCGAAAGTTCTGACGCATGGAATAATGCCGGAACCGGACACTCTGCTTTTTGTGAGCTAAATTATACTCCGGAACTTCCAAATGGAGAAATTGACACTAAGAAAGCGGTAAAAATTGCCGAATCTTTTGAAGTTTCAAAACAATTTTGGGCATACCTGATTGAGAAAAAACTGATTTCCAAACCTGAAAATTTTATCAAGAGCATTCCACACATGAGTTTTGTTTGGGGCGAAGAAAATGTGGATTTCTTGAAAAAAAGATACGATGCACTTCAGCAATTTGGTCTTTTCAAAGGCATGGAGTATTCCGAAGACAAAGACAAAATACGCTCTTGGATGCCATTAGTGATGGAAGGCAGGAGCCCAAAATCTTTGATTGCTGCTACTTTTATGAAAATCGGAACGGATGTAAATTTTGGCGAACTTACACGAAACATCTTTAATTATCTTAAGACGTTGGATGGCGTAAGCATGAAATTCCACCATGAAGTGAAAAGCCTGAAAAAAGGAGAAGATGGAAGATGGCAGATAAAAGTCAAAGATTTAGAAACTGGAGACAAGTCTAAAAGTACTACACGATTTGTTTTTATTGGAGCAGGTGGCGGTTCTTTACCATTGCTTGAAAAAGCAGGTATTCCGGAAGGAGACGGCTTTGGCGGTTTTCCGGTTAGCGGACAATGGTTGAAATGCGTCAATGAAGAAATAATTGCAAAACATAATGCCAAAGTATACGGAAAGGCTTCTGTAGGCGCTCCGCCTATGTCTGTACCGCATATTGATTCACGAATGATTGATGGTAAAAAAGCCTTATTGTTTGGGCCTTATGCCGGATTTTCGACTAAATTCCTGAAAAACGGTTCCTATTTGGATTTGCCGCTTTCCATAAAATCAAATAACCTGATTCCGATGCTTTCGGCCGGATTTCACAACCTGCCTTTGACAAAATACCTGATTGATCAGGTGCGTCAATCCCCGGAAGATAGGCTTGAAGCGCTGAAAGAATATCTCCCGGATGCAAAGATGGAAGACTGGGTTTTAGAAACTGCCGGACAGCGAGTTCAAGTTATCAAAAAAGGCGAGAACGGAGGAGGAGTATTAGAATTTGGAACAGAAGTAGTAACAGCAGGAGACGGTTCGTTGGCTGTTTTATTAGGCGCATCGCCAGGAGCTTCAACAGCGGTTTCAATTATGCTGGATCTGATCCAAAGATGTTTTTCTGAACATGAAAAGTCAACAGCATGGCAGGAAAAATTAAAAGAAATGGTTCCTTCTTACGGAACTTCATTAAATGATAATAACACCTTACTTCAAGAAGTTAGGGAACATTCTGCGAAAGTCTTGAAATTAGACACGCTATAATAGAATAATAGGGAAAATTATAAAAGCCTGAAATCTTTGGATTTCGGGCTTTTTATTTGGTCTGATTCAGCAGTTTGGCCGCCTTTACAATACTTTCCGAAAGATTTGTCAGCCATACCAGCTGTTCAATAACCAGCTGGGCTTCCTGCATTTTGAGTTGGTATTCTTCATCTTCTGAAAGATGTGCTTCTTTCAATTCTTTAGCACGCATATTTTTTAATTCTGTGAAACGCATAGCCAGATCTTCATTTGGTTCGGCGTTGGCTAGAGTGCCTGAAAGTTCTAAATCAGCAAAAGTAATGGCATAATTCAGGTTTTTGGTTACAGTCTGAACCACCACATTAAAAGCCTCAGAAGCTTTGGTTGTTTTATGAGTTTGGATATACGTCCCTAAAGAAGCCAAAGAAGAAAGCAGTGTGTGGTTCAAAACGGCAAGTTTGTAAACCTGTTGTAATTGTTTCTGTTTGGATTTAGGTTCCTGACTCATACGCTGAAAAGAAGCCATCAGGTTTCCGACTTCAATAAAAGCATTTTTTCGTGCAATCCGGTATGATGTTGTTACTTCTCCTTTGTTGTTATAAAAGAGCGAAATCTCGTTAAGATAATCCCGATTGGCCTCTATGGATTTTTTGATATAAATCGGCTGGCTCATAAACTCCCATGATGGCCAAAAGAAATAATTAGCTAAAAAGGCAAGTCCGGCACCCACCACAGTATCCAAGATACGGTATTGGATTACATCATTAATATTAGGCGTGATAATTCCATAAACAAAAACGACATAAATGGTTACGAAAGTAGCACCTACTTTGTAATTTATAGAAGTAAAGGTAAACCCTAAAATCATTGATGAGATAGCAAGAGCACCAATAATGATATGGTTATGAACAACGAGTAATATAGCAAAAGCAATCAGTCCACCAGCTACAGTTCCTATAATTCTATGGAAAGAACGCTCTTTGGTTAATCCGTAACCAGGTCGCATGATAACTACTATCGTCAACAGAATCCAATATACATTTTGGAAAGGAAAAAGGCTTCCCAGCAAAAATGCAATCATAATTGTGGCTGTCAATCGCAATGAATGGCGGAATATGGTTGACGAAAAACTCAGGTTTTCTCTAAATGTGCTCCATGGATAATATTGAGGAGTCATTAATTTGTCCAGGTTTTTGTCTCTTCCTCTATAATCGTTGCTGTTGAAGTTAGGCATAAAGGCACGCTCAACAATTTTAATTTTTTCAATCTGCTTTTCTGCATAATGCAACATATTGGAAAGCATCCAAACGCCTTCAGACGCTTTTTCTTTTCCAAGTTCCTGTTCGTAGTCTGAAATTACATTCTCAAGCGCTTCAAGATCTTTCAGTAATGAATGTTTCGGAACGTATTTTTTGTGGTTTTCCAAACTCTTGAAAATAGCTTTCAATGTAGAAGCCAAATTATAAGCCAGGTTCTGATAAGTTGCCAGTACTTTTGGATGGTCGGCAAATTTTTGATGTAGCTTACTGTGGTCGAAAGAAGTCGACAACGCCAGTTCCAGAATTTCCAATAAGGAAATAAAAACCAGGGTCAGCTTTCTGGTCTGGTCTGAAGTACCATTGGAATGGGTTCGGTTCCGGATTAAAATTTCCCTAAGGTTTTCATGAATTGTATTCAGTTCTACCTGCAAATACAGCTGTTTTTCAATGATTTTCTCACGAGGAGAATCAATTTTCCATAAGTCTCCACGCAGTTTCATGTATTTTGAAGTCAGTCGCAAGCATTCTGCAACCTGTAGTTCAATATAACGGTGTGGTCGGATATAATTAAATGTCAGTGAGATAAGAAGATAAAACAGACCTCCAACAAGCATCAGTCCTGAATATTGGAGCATTTCCCAACCTTCGTGTATGTGACCAAAAGCCAGGCATATAGATAAGAGTGCGGAAAATGAAACCTGTGTTGCCCGTTGTCCATAAACCGAAATCATGGAAAAAAAGAAAATCATAGCAGCCATAGCCGGATACAATATCCAGGGCTGCGGATAGAGCAGATTAACGACCAGATTGTTTCCGGCTACAATCAGAGCAGCAACCAAAATACCATTTATACGGTGTTTTCTGTTACTTGGAATATCGCTCGGATAAGTCAAAAAAGCACCCAATGCGATGTTGAAACCAATCTGGAAATTGCCTGTGTAAGAGAACAAAAGAACCGGAATAGCAGATGCCAAAGTCACTTTCAGTGCATTGGAAAAATTGGTGCTGTCGGTAAAATTTCGGACTTTCTGAATCATCGTGAAGCGGTTACTAGCAAAGATAGGAATTGATAAACATTTTCGGAATTAAAAAAATAAAGATTTAACGCTTTCGATGTTATTAAAAGATTACTATCTGTGATCTTTTTTTACTATTTTTGCCCACTGATTTTGCAGAAGCTCTGCTAATTCTTTATAATTCAATACGAAAGAAATGATTTTACCAATTATAGGATACGGCGATCCGGTTTTAAGAAAAGTAGGTGAGGAAGTGCCGCAGGATTATCCGAACCTGAAGGAAACTATTGCGGATATGTATGAGACGATGTATAATGCCTATGGAGTAGGTCTTGCAGCGCCTCAAGTAGGACTTAGCATTCGTATGTTTATTATTGATACGGAACCGTTTAGTGACGATGAAGATCTGGAAGAAGAAGAACGCGAACAACTGAAAAACTTCAAGTGTACTTTTATCAACCCAAAAATGCTTAAAGAAGAAGGTGATGAATGGGGCTTTAATGAAGGTTGTTTAAGTATACCTGAGGTTCGTGAAGATGTTTATAGAAATGAAAGAATCACGATTGAATATTATGATGAAGATTTTAATAAGAAAACGGGAGAATTCGATGGATTAATTGCCAGAGTAATTCAACATGAATATGACCATATTGAAGGAATTTTATTCACAGATAAAATATCTTCATTGAAAAAACAGTTAATAAAGAAAAAACTTCAGAACATTATGGACGGAAAAACCCGCCCGGATTATAAGATGAAGTTTATTGCCAAAAAAGGCAGATAAGGAGAACACAAATTAATTTCAATTATAAAATATATTTAAAATGAATTTAGATAAAATATTAGCCATTTCTGGCAAGCCGGGACTTTACGCATTAAAACTTCAAACCCGTACTGGTTTTGTTGCCGAATCATTACTTGACGGAAAGAAAATTACTGTTGGTTTGAGAAGCAATGTCAGCCTACTTTCAGAAATTTCTATTTATACATATGATCAGGAAAAACCATTAGTTGAGGTAATGAGAGCTATTGCTGTAAAAGAAGACAACGGTCCTGCCTTATCGCATAAAGAAGATAACGCTAAATTGGCTGCTTATTTCTTGGAAATTTTACCAGATTACGATCAGGACAGAGTATATCCATCAGATATCAAAAAGGTTTTGAACTGGTACAATATGCTTCAGGCAAAAGGACTGGTTTCAAAAGAAGCTCCAGCTGCAAAAGTTAAAGAAGAAGTGACAGAAGAAAATTCAAACTAATTCTTCACAAAAAAATAAAAAACCCTCATTTAGTACTAAATGAGGGTTTTTTATTTTAACTCAATAAGAAGAGAAACAGTAGCGGAAACACAACGCCGGCTACGGCAAGTTTCCAGCCTCTTTTCTTAAAGGTAAATTTTCCATAAGGTATCATCAAGGCACCGGTAACGGCAATTACGATTAATGAAATACCAAAAATATCAGAATAATAAATCCACCATTCCGAAGTGTTTTTGTGCAACTTCATGGCATGGCTAATGATAGGTGTTTTTTTGAAAGCTACTACTTCTCCTTTTCCGGTTAGCATGTCAATTTCCACATCATGGTTTTCAAAAGAAATCTTGAACGTTCCTTTTTTTACGGAATGGCGTCTGATCTTGTCGTCAATTCCCAATTCTTTACCCAACGATTCTGCATATTTTTCACTAATCAATTCTTCAGCAGGAAGTTTTACAGTTACAGCTTTGGTTTCGACAGTATATTTTTCAGGATGCCAGCTGTCTCTGTGGTTCATCAATATTCCAGAAAAGGCAAAAGAGATAATCAATCCAATGTAGAAATAGCCTAAGTCACGGTGCAGGCCTCTTATTTTTTGTTGCTTCATGTTGTTTTTAAAATGATGCCACAAATATACTTTACTTTTTTCTAAGCAATAGGCAAAAAAAAGCCCCGCTTAGCGGGGCCTATGATTTTTTATTTCTGCTCATAATCGTAATTTACCATCCAGAGGATACCAAATTTGTCGATGAACATACCAAAGAATGCACCCCAAAAGGTTTTTTCTAAAGGCATGGTTACCTGTCCGCCATTAGAAAGGCCGTCGAAAAGCTTTTGTGCTTCGGCTTCACTGTCGGTATTGATGGAAACTGAAAAATTAGTTCCTTTTATAGCCGGCTGCTGTCCGAAAGCCTCGCTTGTATCGCTTCCCATAAGTATTGTTTCTTTGCTTATTGGCAACGAAACGTGCATAACCAAATCTTCTGTTCCTGCTGGTAGTGGCTGTTCAGAAGGCATGTCTTTGAATTTTCCGATATATGAAAATTCCCCGCCAAATACAGATTTGTAAAATAAGAAAGCTGCTTCGCAGTCTCCATTAAAAGTAAGATAAGGATTTACTTGTGCCATTTTTTTAGATTGTTTTATTGTTTTTGTTCTTCAACAAACTTACTGAACTTTTTTCATTGCAAATTGTTCCGATTTCGGTTTTCCGTCTTTCATTCCTGAAATTTCAGCAACAATGCTGTCTTTTGTAATCTGGTTGTACGTAATCTTGGTTGGGTAATCGTATTTCGGATTCTCAAAAATAAGCTGCTTGTCTGATGAGGATGTTAAGGCAAATTCTACAGGTTTTTCATCATTTTGTCCCTTTACTGATACTTCATAAACGAGCTGATTTTCTTTTTGCCCTAATTTTACGCTTTCAGAAAAAACGGTGTCTTTACCAATGACAAAATAAGTTTCCCCGTGAGAAGTAGAATCGTTTACTTTAGTCCATATTTCAGACAGATTGCCTTCTTTGGAATTGTTTTCCCAACGGCCTAAAAACCAATCGGCTTTTTTAATTTCGGCATACGTTTTTGGAGCTGCTTCAACAGGAGGAAGTTTGGAGTCATGTGCTTCTTTACAGGAAGTAACACCAATGGCTGCCAAAACGGCTAGTGCATAGATAGTTTTTTTCATAAGGATTGATTTAGTTTATAGAAAACAAATATGAGATAATAATGATTTATAAAAATTGTAAAAAAACGACTTAACTACTCCAGATTGAAATATTTTGCCATTTCAAGGTTTTCAGAAAAATATTTTTTCGGATTTAAGCCTGTAAAATATTTGAAATCTTTTATGAAATGTGCCTGGTCGTAGAAGCCAACATCATGTGCAACAGTAGTAAAACTTCTAAAATCTTTATTTTCAATAAGCTGCAACGCATTATTGAACCGTATGATTCTTGAAAATAATTTCAGACTTAATCCGACGTTTGAAAGGAATTTTCGCTCCAAATGGCGCTGTCCTATTTTTAGGTCGGATGTCAGTTTTTCTATAGAAATCATTCCGTCTGATTGGATGATTTCATCAACACAATGTTCTGTTACGGTATTGTCCGGAATATTTTTTAGCTTACCTTCAAGAAAGCTTTCGATAACTTCAACACGCTCTTCATTATTTTGGCAATGCTTCATTTTTTCTTCCAATGAATTGCTGTCTTTCCAAATAGTTGAAATTTCTACAAAAATACTAGTCAGGTCACTCACCGGAAAATCAATAAAAGGTTGCAATCCGGCAGGCTGAAAGCGAATGCTAAAAATGCCAACCTTGCCCATTCCTTGAACTTCAATAAACTTTTTTAACTGCCCGTGAATGAAGTTTTTTGGCTGTTCTTCGGCTCCGTTTTTAGTATAGGTAACAAATGAATCACCATGGTTGAAAATCAGCTCGATACAGCCATCGGGGAAAATGCGCTCCCTTGAATGCGGTTCTGAATCGTCCAGATTGTCTAAGCTCCAATAACAGCGAATGTATTTTGAGAGCTTTTCATTTGGTGAAAAAATGCGATAATCCATCCTAATTATTTATCATCGGGAATGTATTTTCATCCTTATTTCTTAAATCCAATCCGCCTTCATACACTGATTTCAGATTGACCATATAAAAACCCCATCCCGCATGGCAACCCAAACGAATATTCCTTTTCGAATTATCATCAGTCGGAATGTTTTTTTGTGTAAGCTCAACCAACACATAACCGTCTTCTTGTGTCAGTTTGATGTCTACAAGGCAGTTTCCGGCAAAAGTAAATTGAAGAAAATCAGTACCGTTAGCTTCCGTAATTTTTCCTGTTTCGGCATCGTCATATAAAAACCATTTCCAATCGTAAGAAAAATCTTTTTCTACAACCTGATCAGGATTGATTTTTTTGCCTTCTTTATTAAAAAAAGAAGCGTTGCTTAAAAACCATTTCTCAATTTCTGAAGAAGTGGTCCATGCGTTGTAAAGAGTTGAAAGACTAGTTTTTACTGCAATTTTTCTGGTGAATTTTGTCCAGTCGAAATTTTCCATAGCGAGATTTTTTATGGACTAAAGTAAGTAAAAAAACTCAACCCGAAGCCTCATGGAACATAAACAATTTTTTTGTAAATTTGCACTCCAATTAGATAAGGAAGAAAAGATGTTAGATAGATTGCAGATTGTAAAACAGCGTTTTGATGAGATTTCGGATTTGATCATCCAGCCAGATGTCATTGCCGACCAGAAGCGCTATATTCAATTGAACAAAGAATATAAAGACATGAAAGCGCTTGTAGAAAAGCGTGACGAGTATGTAAATATAATGGGCAATATCGATGAAGCAAATGAAATCATTGCTGACGGTAGCGACCCGGAAATGACTGAAATGGCAAAAATGCAGTTGGATGAAGCCAAGCAAAGATTGCCTGAATTAGAAGAAGAAATCAAGTTTTTGCTGATTCCTAAAGATCCGGAAGACGCGAAAAACGTAATGGTTGAGATCCGTGCCGGAACGGGTGGGGATGAAGCCAGTATTTTTGCAGGAGATTTGTTCAGAATGTATACAAAATATTGCGAGAGCAAAGGCTGGAGAACTTCAGTGGTAGACATGAACGAAGGAACTTCTGGAGGTTTCAAAGAAATTATTTTTGAAGTTACGGGCGATGATGTTTACGGAACTTTAAAATTTGAAGCTGGTGTACACCGTGTACAGCGTGTACCTCAGACTGAAACGCAAGGGCGTGTGCATACATCAGCGGCAACCGTAATGGTTTTGCCGGAAGCTGAAGAATTTGACGTACAGATTGACATGAATGACGTGCGTATCGACTTTTTCTGTTCATCAGGACCTGGAGGACAGTCGGTAAACACGACAAAATCTGCTGTCCGTTTGACGCACATCCCAACAGGATTGGTAGCACAATGTCAGGACGAAAAATCACAACATAAGAATAAGGATAAAGCATTTACCGTTTTGCGTTCCCGTTTGTATGAGCAGGAATTAGCTAAAAAACAGGAAGAAGATGCTCAAAAGCGTAGCTCTCAGGTAAGTTCTGGTGACCGTTCTGCAAAAATCCGTACCTATAACTATGCCCAAGGTCGTGTGACTGACCACAGAATTGGACTGACGTTAT
Organism: Flavobacterium sp. 28YEA47A; assembly: GCF_041262125.1. Lineage (NCBI taxonomy): Bacteria > Pseudomonadati > Bacteroidota > Flavobacteriia > Flavobacteriales > Flavobacteriaceae > Flavobacterium > Flavobacterium sp. 28YEA47A. The sequence continues at coordinate 449,204 of NZ_JBGCCI010000001.1, read as the reverse complement.
ATGATTTAGGAAACATCATGAACGGAGACATCCATAAGATTGTTGACGAACTTCAATTAGTCAGCAATACTGAAAAACTAAAAGAAGCCAGCGAAGTATTCTAAAGATAAACAAGCCTCATTATTGGGGCTTTTTTTATAAGACTAACTACACAACACCATGACAACACAACAACTAACCGAACAAATCCACAAAAAACAATCTTTCCTTTGTATCGGATTGGATGTCGATTTGAATAAAATTCCATCGCATCTTCTCGATACAGAAGACCCGATTTTTGAATTCAACAAAGCCATAATTGATGCTACCCATGATCTTGCCGTGGCTTATAAACCCAATACGGCTTTTTATGAAGCCTATGGAATCAAAGGCTGGATTTCACTCGAAAAAACAATCCGTTATATCAACGAAAAGCATCCTGAAATTTTCACTATTGCGGATGCCAAACGTGGTGATATTGGAAATACTTCTTCCATGTATGCCAAGGCTTTTTTAGAAGACCTGGCTTTTGATTCGGTAACGGTTGCACCATACATGGGCAAAGATTCTGTTGAACCGTTTCTGGCTGTAAAAGATAAATTCACGATACTTTTGGCATTGACCTCCAATGAGGGCGCTTTCGATTTCCAGACAAAATCAGTTGATGGGAAAGAGCTTTACAAACAGGTTATTGAAACGTCAAAGGAGTGGAAAAATTCTGAAAATCTGATGTATGTTGTAGGAGCAACCAAAGCAGAATATTTTGCTGAAATACGAAAAATAATCCCAACGAGTTTCTTGCTGGTTCCGGGAGTGGGAGCCCAAGGTGGTAGTCTTTCGGAAGTTTGCAAATATGGAATGTCTGAAAATGTAGGATTGTTGGTCAATTCGTCAAGAGGAATTATTTATGCTTCACAACAGCAGGATTTTGCCGAAAAGGCAAGGGAAGAAGCAATCAAGATACAGCAGGAAATGAAAGAAATCTTAAAATAATTTTTATGGACAGGACTTTTATTCTTCGTTTTGCAGTTGCCATAATCCTTATCATGCATAGCGTGCCGGGAATGTTCAATAACGGGATTCATGAATTCGGAACCTTTTATCTGAATACGGTTGGATTTGCTCCGTATGGAGTTTTGCTAGCATGGCTGATTAAACTATCTCATGTAGTTGCTGCGGTATTGCTTTTGTTGAATAAATATGTCAGGATTGCATCAATCGTTACGATTTTCGTTTTGATTATGGGAATCATCATGGTTCATTATCCGGAAGGCTGGTTTGTTGTTGGTGGCGGAAGAAACGGCATGGAATTTAATTTCCTGCTTATTTTTGTGCTTTTGGCAATTCTATTTCCTGAGGGGATAAAGAGTAAACTATCAAAAAAATAACTATTGAAAACGTATATCGACCAATTAGGCAATTCGCATACTTTTGAATCTGCTCCCAAAAGAATTATTTCGCTGGTACCTTCGCAAACAGAATTGCTGTTTGATTTGGGACTGGAAGATTCTATTGTGGGAATTACCAAATTTTGTGTACATCCGTATCATCTCAAATCGACAAAAAAGATGATTGGAGGAACCAAAAAGGTACATTATGAAAAAATAAAGTTGCTGCAGCCGGATATTATTATTGCCAATAAAGAAGAAAATACACAGGAAATCGTTGAAGAGTTACAAAAAATCTGCCCGGTCTGGGTTACCAATATCCTTACTATTGATGACAGCTTGCAGATGATTTCAGACTTTGGACAATTGTTCAACAAGCGCACCGAAGCTCAAAAGTGGATTGATAAAATACAATTTGCCTTAGCCGATTTCAAAAATTTTATTAAAGATAAAGAAGAACGAAAAGCAGCTTATTTTATCTGGGCAAATCCATATATGGTGGCAGGCGGAGATAATTTTATCAATGAAATGTTGAAACTGAATAAGTTTATCAATATCTACGATAACAACCCAAAATATGAAGGCAGATATCCAGAAGTTGTGATTCAAAAAATGAAAATTCAGGGCGATCCTGATTTGGTTTTGCTGTCCTCAGAACCTTTTCCGTTTAAAGACGAGCATGCTTTTGAATTGGGACGTTTTACACATCATGCCAAGACCATTTTTGTTGATGGCGAGATGTTTTCATGGTACGGAAGCCGTATGGCAAAAGCCTTTGATTATTTTAAAAAGCTACATTCTAATCTATAAAAAAAGCTGTCCTTTGGGACAGCTTTTTGATTTAGTAACGCTATGTTTTATTGTCTTTGAAAGACGTAACGTTTTACTTTTGTAACTCCGTTAATGATTACGGTTTTCTCATAATAAAAACGATTATTGCTATCCGTAAAATGGATGATTAGGTTTTCTGAAGTTCCGTCAATAGTAAGGATGTAAGTAGTGTCCTGTGCTGTCCAGAAACCTATTTTCTGTTCAGATAGTAAGCATTCTCCCGTACCGTTGTCATCGTCATCATTGTCGTCACTGCCATTATCATCGCTATTGTCATCGGTAGCATGGTCATCATCGTCATCGTCGCTGTTGTCGTCACTATTATCGTCACCATTGTCATCACCGTTATCATCGTCATCATGTGAACCCATCCTTCTGGAAGAATTGGAATAGACCTCATGTGTGAACTGCTCCGCTCCGAAAATATAGGTTTCCTGAAGCGCACAACTGTTTAAGCTGACAGCGTTTCCATCAGTATATTCTTCAACCAGTTTCCAGGTTCCGACAATAGCGTTGCCCATATCTCTTGTATTGTCATCATCCTTATTACAATTGGAAAGGAGAAGTCCGGTGATAATCAATAAAATAATTGCTGTAATTTTTTTCATTGTTTTGATTTTTAGATTATTGTTATAATTGGTTTATTGGTTTACAAATTTGATTGCAATCGTAAAGATGTCGGCTTCCAGATTGTCGCTTCGCGTATAATGATTGTATCTGAAATCGACATTCTTCAGTCCGAATTTGAAAATGCTGAATGGCGAAAATACGGCTGCATAGCTCAGTCCAGCTCCAAACTGATGGCTGTCAAAAGAGGAAAGGTCGTAGTCTGAAGTATAAAACCTCTGGCTCGAAAAATGCTGCTCGAAAGGAGCAAAATAATCCATCGCCTTTTGGGTATAAAAACGGTACATCGGATAAGCAGTAAAACTTTGCGATATTTTTATGGGCAGCTCAACACTGGCCGTATGGGAATTCAAGCCCCAATCATCAGAATAAAAACGATAATAGGTTCTGAGCACCATCAGGTCATTGATATAATAATTCAATCTTGCGCCAATAGGCAATTTGAATCGGCTGCCCGGAAGTCTTTCCACATCATCTGCCAATCTGTAGACGCCCCTGTTTTTTGGAGTGTCATAAACAGGAATATAACGTTTCTGTCCAATATAATAATTGGCCTTGTCTGCAAAATAAATCCTATGATAAGGAGTAGACAATAAACCTTCCTGATAAAGCACATCCAGGAAAACAGAAACCTGTAGATTTTTTGTCAGTACTTGCGAATAGTTTAAAGACAGCGAATAAGAGTTTCTTTTTTCATTGTCAAATTCAGAAAAATAAAACGGAAGATAGTTGGTCGATTCAACGCCATACTGGTCATAGACGGTCACATCTTTAAAATAGCCTTTGTTTCGGAAACCTAAGCCATATTTGGCATATTCATGCAGTTCTGTCGGATAAATAGCTTTCCAACGATCCAGATAAGCGCTGGCTTTAATTGAGATTTCTGAATTTTTATCATCAGATAATTTTGCAATGCCTCCGCCAAATCCGAAAGATTGGTAATCATATTCCTTTGAAACAGAAAGATTCGTACTCCAAATTAAAGTCCTGTCGTCTGAGCTATGGCTGTAATTGGCAGATAACGCAGTCAGCACATCTTTTCTGGAAGCGCCTGTCGATTCAATCCACGGACTGCCATACGGAAGCGGACGCAAGGTGCCATTGCCATATTCATCATCGTCATTGTAACTATCCCGACTTTGTGTTTTTTTAGAATTGACGATACGTCGGGAAGCACCGGTATTTGTACCGTTATCCACATAACTTCCGTCTGTAAAAAACGGATTGATGTTGCTCGATGAAGCAGAAGTATAGGCAGAAAATCCAGCATCAATAGTAAGGACATCATCAGCATTCAGCGGAATTGTGAGTACTACATTAGCCGCAGCATCCGTGAGTTTTTCTGTACCAATACCGCCTGAAACCGCTGAATGGTTTCCATTTTGCTTATAGTAGCTGCTGATAAATTCAATTTCTGAAGTTTCAAGAACTCTTTTCTTATAATGTACTTCGGTCGAATCGTTTTCCTGTGCAAAACAGCTGATGCTTATTAAAAAAACGAAAATAGTTTGTTTTAGAGTAAACATTAATTACATCCACAGCCTCCCCCTGTTTTGCCGCCGTTTGCTCCGGAAGCACCTTCTCTATACACCTGAAAATTGGTTTCGTGACGTTCTGCCGTTCTTGCAGACAGTTTCATTTCAGTATCGTTAATATTTTGTTTCTCATATTCTTTCACCTTAACGCTCTTGCAGGATTGCAAAAACAGAAAGCAGAAGAAAATCAATAGTATATATCTCATTGTTGGTATTTTTTAATATCGATAGTATCTGAATAAGAAATATGGCCGTTCTCATCAACAATTACACAGCTCATTCCGGAAATCTGATTGATGAGGTTTAGTCCTGCTTCTTTGCCCATAACCATTATAGAAGTAGAAAAGCCGTTTGCCAGTTCGGCACTTGAAGCAAAAACCGTTACGCTCGAAATTCCTCTGGCCGGATATCCTGTACGCGGGTCAATGATATGGGAATATTTTTTTCCTTCCAGGACAACAAATTTTTCATAATCGCCCGAAGTAACCACTGCATTTCCGGATAATGGGAAAGTTGCAAAAACCTTATTCTGGTTCATCGGGTTGGTAATCCCGACAGTCCATTCTTTTCCATCGGGCTGTTTTCCCCATGTATTCATATCACCGGAAGCATTGATAATGCCAGCAGGAACACCTTTAGAAATCATCAGTTCTTTAGTCTTGTCGGCAGCATAGCCTTTTCCGATAGAACCAAAACCAATTTTCATTCCCGGCAGCTTTAAGAAAATAGTACTGTTCTTCTTGTCCAGTATAATGTTTTTATAACCTACTTTCTGTACGGATTTTTTAACGGCTTCTTCTGAAGGTACTGCGGTCATTGAACCATCGTATTTCCAGATTTTATCCATAGAAGCAAAGCTGATATCGAAAGCGCCATCGGTCATTTTTGAAAATTGCAAAGCCCTTTCCGTTAGCCCGTATAATTCCGCCGTCACTTTTACCGGTTTAATTCCGGCATTCCGATTGATTTCTGAAACCAATGTCTCTTCCCTCCATTCTGATATGACGTTTTCAATACGCTCGATTTCTATAATCGCACTATCAATATAGGTTTCCGCTTCTGTAACCGACTTGGCAGAAATCGTAATGTCAAACCGACTACCCATGAGCTTGACCGTTCTTTTTCGAACGACTTGAGCCTGCAGTGATAGGAAATTCAGGCATAAAAGTAAGAGGAACGCCTTTTTCATTATCGGGATATAAATGACTTGATTAGTGAAATGTATTCAGAAGCCTTTATGTTTTCATAACCTGTTTTTCCCAAGACTTTTCCGGTTTTATCCAATACAACAACAAGAGGAAAAAAACCTTCCTTGTTGTATTTTTCAGCCAGTGTTTTGTTCTGGTTTTTTTGTTCTTCTGACTGTTGGTTGTTTTTCTTTTTTGGAAAATCAGCCTTAACCAAAACCCAACCGGCATTGGCTTCTTTTTTGAATTCGTCTGATTGCCATACACTTTTTTCAAGTTTGATACACGGAGCGCACCAGTCTGAACCTGAAAAAACGAGCAATATTGGCTTGTTTTCTTTTGAAGCGATTGTTTTTGCTTCTGAAAGCGAAGTATTCCATTTTTGTGAAAATCCTGGAAGAGAAGTCGCAAGCAAAAGAAGGAGCAATAGTTTTTTCATTATTAGAAGGCGATTTTTTTGTTAACGATGGTATTGTCTGCTGTTTTAATCTGTACAATCAGGATTTGTTTTGCCAGATTCAGATCAAGCAAAGCGGTTTCCGAATTAGTTGCCATTTCAGCCAGTTTTCTGCCAGAAACGTCAAATACGGTCATGTTAGAGATAGCAACCTTTTTTGAAATAGCCTGCAATTGTCCGTTTTTAACCAATACCTGAATATCATTTTTGTCTATTGCTTTTTCTCCGATTGTAAGTAGTGGAGTAACTGTCAAAATCAGGTTTGGACGCTCCCAAACCGGCGACATTGACGAATCAGGCGTCCAGGAGTTATTACCTTCACAACCAATACTGCCATCTGTAAATCCGGCAGACATTTTGGAAGGCGTAGTCGTAAATCGGTATTGCGGTCTTCCGGATTCAATACAGGTAGAACCGATTACCAAAACCGATAGATTTCTTGAAAGATTTGAAAAAGCAAATGGAGTTTGCAATGTAATTTCCATAGCTCCGGAAGTCGAAGAATTTGGAAGATTGCCATCATAAACAAGCGTATAGTTGCTAAAATTCATACTTCCAATTGTATAGGCAACTGTACCTGCGGCGGCTGTCTCGGTTAACTTCATATAGACTTTTATGCTAGGTTCCGTTGTTGAAGAACCTGAGGCTTTCTGATAAGAAATTTTAGTAATAGTTCCGGTTGAACCAATTTCTGTTCCGGTATAGATACTTTCGTTGGCCGAAGAATTATACCATGAGGCAACTGGAGACGATGTACCTGATGAGGTGCCATTTCCAAGTGTGATTGTAATTTGTGCCTGCATGCCCGTCAAAGCGAACATACAAACACCAAAAAATAAAGATTTCATTATGGGGGAATTTGATAAGGTTAATTTTTTCTTCCGACAACGATGACTTTCCAAACGTTATAGTAGGAAGCAAAAACCAAAATGGCTGCCAAAAGTGGAATACCTGTTTCTACAAGCTCATGCGGACGGTTGTCAATCAGCAAGTGGAAAAGGAAGATGGTAATGATAACAGGAAGAAGGACAATACTTCCCAGCAATCTCGTTCTTGGAATAATGAGTAGTATTCCCGAAGCAATTTCTAAAAATCCTACTACTTTGGTAAATCCCGAAGTACATAGTGCTGTTATAAGATTTCTGTAGTTTAATGGAAGTGGACTGTCTGGTTCATAAACTTTACATTCCGAAAGGAAATGTTTGTTTAAGCCTTTGTATACAAAGAAAGCGCCAAGAATGATGGCAAGTCCTGCTACTGAATAATGTATTGCTTTTTTCATAAGGGTTGGTGTTAAATTAATTAAATGGTTAATGAATAATGTTTCCGTTTTTGTCGTAGAGCAAGATCCAGTCGTTATGCCAGAAATAATTCCATTTGGCCTTTCCCAGATCAATATCGGGATTGATTAATATTCTGGGCTCGCCATGATTAATAGCAACTTTTGAATCGGCATAAACGCTTACGTCTTTTCCCATTCGGGCATATCTCTCCCTGATTTTTTGGGCTGTCTGCCAAATCATGTCGGGTTTGGATTGCATGCCGCGTATTTGCTTTGGAGTAAGGATTTTTTTGAGCTTAAAAATTTTTGTTTTTTGAGTATTGTTATCCACTACTTTGAATTTTGTGGTTCCTTTTCTGGAGCGCAGCATCATTCTCCAGCTAAGCCTGTGACCTTCTTCGGTCCAAAGTACATCGCCTTTGATAGCATAATGCCGTAAGGGAAGTAAAATCTGAAGTAGGAGATAAGGCAGAAGTATCCATCGAACAAGCATTTTCCCTTCCTGTGATTGTGAAGGAGTTGGTATTTCAATAGGCTTTTTCCAAAAGAATAACTTGCGTATAGTTTCCGGCGGATAAAAGAAAACGATAAAACTTAAAGCCAGAAAAGGGAAAATACCAATTCCCAAATGCGCCTTGTTAAAAATATGGAAGATGACAGAAGCAATAAAAGCGAGATTTCGTGTTTTTTTCCAAAGCAGTAGTGGCACGACAAAAAAATCAAAAGCCAATCCGGCATAAGCAATAAAAAGATAGAACCATTCCTGGGCATAAAACTCTTTTAGAATATCTGGTGCATGTTTTGAAAGCATTCCTTTGGTGAAAGAACCATCAAGCCAACCGGAATACAATTTGGCAACCGATGCATAAAAATAAACAATCGCTATCTGGGCAATCATTATCCAGGTGCACCAGGCCGGCATAGTAAATCTTTTTATTTCCGGTTTTATTTTGGAATCAACAGAAGCATAAGCATTGGCAGGCAGCAAGCACATCAAAAAACAAAGTAGCACAATCAGATAGTGATGGTTGTTGTAGGTTGTTTTTTGCATGAAGTAAATTCCAGACCAAAGTATTGTAAACAGAACGATGCTAATCCGGTAACAAAAACCGATCATAACAAACAAAGCTGCGATTGCCATCAGCATAAAATAATAGTACATGCCGTTGCCGGGAAGTGGCTGAAGCCATTCCATACCGATATGTGAAAAAGTAAAAATTGGTTTTAATAAATTAATCCGAATCCATCCGGAAAGTAGATAATCGACCACTTGCCATAGTAAAAGAGCTCCAAAAAGTATTCGGAACATAACTAATTGACTATTATCGATTTGCTTATAAATAAATTGGCGTATCATTTACCAGATTGGATGGAATTTCTTAATAAATTTTTGGCAAATGTATCTAATATTTATTTAGACTGATTTAAAATAGTGTAATTTTTTTCAAAATTCCTACTAATGATTTCATAATCAGTTTCTTAAAATTACGTTAAAAAATATTTTATTTTTATTTAGACTGTATATAAATAATTTTTATAGCTTTGCCGAAATTTGATTCGATAATGAAAAAAGCACTACTCATTTTTTTCTTATTTCCATCGGCTATACTATTCGCTCAAAAAGCTGATTCGCTAAATATTGAAAAAATAAAATCCGAAATAAAACAAGAGCTCCGCGAAGAATTAAAAGCAGAAATCAAGAAAGATTTTGCAAAGGAAAACAAGACACTTTTTAACTGGAGCAACTTTACCCTAAGTGGTTATGGAGTTGTAAATTATTACAACTACACCAAATTTGACACCGACCCAAATATGAAAGACAAGTTCGATGCCGAACGTCTGAACCTGTATCTGGGATATAATTTCAATGATTGGATTAGTTTCAAATCTGAAATAGAATTTGAACATGGCGGAACAGGTTCAACTGTAGAACTCGATACCCAGGAAGAATTTGGAGAATATGAACAGGAAATAGAAGCCGGAGGTGAAGTAAAAATTGAGCAGATTCATATCAATTTTGCCATCCGTCCATATTTTAACATTAGGGCAGGTAGAATGAAAATCCATTTTGGATTGGCTCAGGATTTGGATCGTCCAATTTCTTATTTCACAACACACCGTCAGGAAATGGAAAACGAAATATTGCCATTGGGATGGTATGAAAACGGGATCCAGTTTCACGGAACTTTCTTGAAACGGTGGAAATATGAATTCTCAGTCACTAACGGACTTGATGCTTCCGGATTTAGCTCCAGAGGCTGGATAAAAGAAGGTTACCAGACTCGTTTTGAGATGGCAAATGGAAATTCATGGGCATTTACAGGACGTTTGGATTATAAATTCGGGAAAAATAAATATACCTATGTCGGGGCTTCTGCCTATATCAACGATGCAGCTGCCAACCGTCCTAAAAACGACATGAAAGAATCAGCTTATGTGATGATTTTTGAAGGACACGTCACTTATGATGAAGATTATCTCCGTTTCAATTCGGTTGTATTATGGGGAAATCTTGAAAATTCCAATATTGTTACTTCAAAAAATGCCTCACTTTCAAACAATCTTGGCGTAAAAAGAACGCCGGTTGGAAAAAATGCTTTCGGATTCTCTTTTGAAGGAGGTTATGAAGTTTTGCATTTCTTCAACCAGACCACAAAACAGAAAGTATATCCGTTTGTTCGCTACGACTATTACGACACCATGAACCAGGTGGAAGGAACTGTTGTCAAAAAGCCAAGATGGGAAAGAAGCGCGATCATGGGAGGATTTAACTGGTTTGTTCATCCGCAGATTGTATTAAAAGCACATTATCAGAACAGAAGACTGGGATCTGAAAACTTTAATCCGACAACTTTGGTGTACACAGGAAAAAAACAACAGGAAAATACTTTTTCGGCGGGAATAGGATTTTCATTCTAAAGAATTAATACTAACCAATATATTTTTAACATAATGAAAAAAAGAATTTTTAGTCTGAGTTTATTAGCAATGTCCGCTGTGTTTTTTGTGAATTGCAGTAGCAATGATGATTCGTCTGATGTTGATCCGAATGCGGGACTTTACAAAGAAGTGCTTACTGATCTTTCAAATGACGTTATTACAAAAACATATGAAGATTTGAACAACAAAGCAATCGCACTGAAAACAGCTGTAAATGCCTTGACTATCGGGAATGAGACGGCTCTTGCAGCTGTAAAAGATGCCTGGAAAGCGGCAAGATCTCCTTGGGAACAATCAGAAGGATTTTTGTACGGACCGGTTGATACGGGAGGAATTGACCCTGCAATGGATACCTGGCCGGTAGATGTTACCGCTATGAATGACATCCTAAACAGTTCAAACCCAATTACTACGGCTACTATTGAAGCTAACGTTGAAGCTCGTGGTTTTCACCTGATTGAATACCTGGTATGGGGAATCAACGGTAACAAGGCAGCTAGTGCTTTGACCGCGAGAGAATTGGAATATTTGAGAGCTGCAGCAGCTGATTTGCAAAACAACACGCAGATTTTGTATGACGGTTGGAAAGCATCAGGAGGAAATTTTGCAAGACATTTTATCAATGCCGGAACTACAGGCAACCAAGGATATACTTCACAAAAAGCAGCTTTAGAAGAAATCATCAACGGATTGATTACAATTGCTGATGAAGTTGCTACAGGAAAAATACAAACTCCTTTAGATGAAGGTGTTTCTCAGGAAGAATCACGTTTCAGCAACAATTCTAAAAGAGACTTTGCTGATAATATGAGAAGTATCAGAAATATCTATTGGGGAGATTATAATGGAAATTCCCGTGCCGGATTAACAAACATTGTTGCTCCAAAAAATAGTGCGTTGGATGCGAACATCAAAGCTAAAATTGATGCAGCTATTGCCGCTATTGAAGCAATTCCTGGAACATTTACAGATGCGGTAACCAACAATATTCCTGCTGTAAAAAATGCAAGAGATAAGGTAGCAGAATTGCAGCTATTGATCCAATCACAATTAAAGCCATTTATCGCTAATAATTAAGCCATTTACCAACCATAAATTAAACGCAAAAAGGGTATCCGGAATTCGGATATTCTTTTTGCATTTCTGTAAAAACCAAACAAAAAATGATTAGAAAAGGATTTTTATTGGCCAGTTTAGGACTTGTGTTGTTGTCTTGTGATAACAATGAAGATGGTTCCTATATTGATATTGATCTTTCCGAAAGAATGCATGCGGGAGGTGAAACTACTATTTTCTCTGCAACAAGTATAGCATTCCGAACGCCGGCTCCAAATTTGTCGGCCTCAGATTTGCAGATGCATCTTTTGGGAGATACCCAGTTTGAGGCTGTTTTTGTAACAGCACCAGCAGCCGTAAATTCAGGATTAGGCCCAATATTTAATAATTCTTCTTGTATTTCATGTCATCCAAACGATGGACGACCTAATTTTCCTGCAAATCTCGCCAACAGAAGCGGACTCTTGATGAGAGCCAGTATTTTTGGAGAAGATGAAAACGGCGGCCCCAATCCTGTACCGGGATTTGGATTGCAGATCCAGAACCAGGCTGTTTTTGGTTTTACTCCGGAAGCAAGGTATCAGGCAACATTTATAGAAAAAAGAGAAACTTTTGCAGACGGAACAGTTGTCGTTCTGCAAAAACCGGTAATTACTTTGGTCGATCCCTATACCAGTTTACCGTCCGGGCTTATGCTTTCACCTCGTATTGCTACTCCGGTTTTTGGACTGGGTCTACTCGAAGCCATACCGGAACAGAACATTCTGGCCAGACAAGATATAAATGATACGGATGGCGATGGAATTTCCGGCAAGGCGAATTATGTTTGGGACCCTGTTGAAAGACGTACAATTCTGGGCAGATTTGGATGGAAAGCAAATACAGGAACCTTATTAGTGCAATGTACAGCTGCTTATGTAGAAGACATGGGAATTACCAATTATATATTTTCGAGAGAAACCGGTCACGGTCAGTCTAACGGACACGATGGGCGCGATGACGATCCTGAAATACCAAAACCAATTGTAGATCAGGTTGTTTTGTATTGCCAGACACTAGCCGTGCCAGGCGCCAGAAATGTCAATAGCAAGAGCGTCAAAGAAGGAGCAAAACTGTTTGAAAGCCTGGAATGTTCCAAATGCCATACACCTAAACAGATGACAGGCCCGAGCCCGATTTCTGCTTTAGCTTTCCAGACAATCTATCCTTATACAGATATGCTTTTGCATGATATGGGAGAAGATTTAGCAGATGGAAGACCTGATTTTTTGGCTTCAGGCAGAGAATGGAAAACCCGTCCGTTGTGGGGCATAGGACTAACAGGATTGGTAAACGGACACACTACTTTCCTGCATGACGGAAGAGCCAAAAATCTTACGGAAGCCATTCTTTGGCATGGAGGTGAAGCTCAAAAAGCCAAAGAAAAATTCAAGCAATTGACTGAGGCGAAACGTAAAGCATTACTCGATTTTCTTAATTCTTTATAGTCATAAATAGCATCAAATAAAAAAGCCAGTGTTCCTTAAAACACTGGCATTTTTTTTCTAACTAACCCTAACCAAATGAGAAAACCATTAATCTCTTTGCAAATGTCCAACTTTTTTAGGAGCGTATGTGTTAAGGCAATGTTATTTATATGTTATTGATTACTAATTTTTTAAGAGCCTAATTTGCTGCTCTTAATCTTGCATGGCAAACACCTTTTTTAACAGTGGTGAAGTGCGTGCTCCGATGTCGGTACGGATTTTTTTCTCCTCAACAGAAATCATCTTAAAGACACCTTCCATAGCCTTGTCGGTTACATAATCATTAAGATCAGGATTCACTTTTGTTACTAAAGGAATGGTATTGTATTTTTTAATAATACCTTCCCATACCTTATCGGCACCTACATTACTAAGTGATGTTTTTACGACAGGATTAAATTTTGAGTAAAGCTCGGTAGAAGTGGAACCCTGGAGATATGTCGTTGCTGCATCTTCATTACCTAAAAGAATATTTTTTGCATCGGCAAACTTCATGTTTTTAATCGCATTCACGAAAATAGGAGTTGCTTCTTTTACAGCATCTTCAGCTGCACGATTCAATACTTTTATACCTTCGTCAGCCAAGCTTGACAATCCCATTGAACGTAATGTTTTGTCTACTTTTTGTAATTCTTCCGGAAAGAGAATTTTTACTGCTTCGTTTTTATAAAATCCGTCAACAGCTGTCAATTTGGTTACTTGTTCTGTAATACCTTTTTGTAGCGCTTCTTTAAGTCCGGCACTAATATCGGTAGCACCCAATAAGCTGCTTGTTTTTTTAGAAGTTGTTTTTGTTTGTGCTTTTTCTGTTTTCGATTGCACCTTTTCAGTTGCCTTTTTGATAAATCCATCCAATTGAGCAAAGCAGGTTGCCGGCACAAAAAACGCTAGAAGTAATAATCTTTTCATGAGAGTAAAGTTTTTTCGATTCAAAGATAATCAAACATCGTACCGTTTAATAGTATAGTTAAAAATTATAAAAATATAAAAACAATCGATTTTGTTTATCAAAAAGGATTGTTTAAATTTGAAGAAACAAACTGATAATAAAGGTACTAACAACAAATAATAAAAATTATGAAAGAACACAACAAACTGACAACAGCTTCAGGAAAGCCTTATGTTGAAAACGAAGATTCACAATCAGTAGGACCTAGGGGACCGCTTTTGCTTCAGGATTTTATTTTGCACGAAAAAATGGCACACTTTAATAGGGAACGTATTCCTGAAAGAGTAGTACACGCAAAAGGATCGGCAGCTTTCGGAACTTTTACGGTAACGCATGATATCACAAAATATACAAAAGCAAAAATTTTCTCGCATATAGGAAAAGAAACAAAAATGTTACTTCGTTTTTCTACTGTTGGAGGTGAAAAAGGTTCGGCAGATACGGAAAGAGACCCAAGAGGATTTGCTATGAAATTTTATACTGAAGACGGTAACTGGGATCTTGTAGGAAACAATACACCTGTGTTCTTTATTAAAGACCCGAAAAAATTTGGAGACTTTATACATACCCAGAAACGTGATCCGTATACCAATTTAAAATCGCCTACCATGATGTGGGATTTCTGGTCGCTGAATCCTGAAAGTTTGCATCAGGTTACTACATTAATGTCAGATAGAGGAACGCCATACGGTTACCGCCACATGCACGGATTTGGAAGCCATACGTTTTCTTTTATCAATAAAGATAATGAGCGATTCTATGTAAAATTCCATATGCTTACCAAACAAGGAATCAAGAATTTTACCGATGCTGAAGCTGCGGAAATGAAATCAAAAGACATGGATTTTGCGCAGAGAGATTTGGTTGAAAACATAGACAAAGGAAATTTTCCACGCTGGGACATGAAAATACAGATAATGACCGAAGCAGAATCAAGAACGTATCATATTAATCCATTCGACTTGACAAAAGTTTGGCCTCATGGTGATTATCCGCTGATTGACGTTGGTGTTATCGAGCTTAACAAAAATCCGGAAAACTATTTTCAGGATGTTGAACAGGCGGCTTTTGCTCCGGCACACGTAGTGGACGGAATTGGATATTCGCCTGATAAGATGTTACAAGGAAGATTGCTTTCTTATCCGGATGCCCATCGTTACAGATTGGGAGCCAATTACGAACAAATTCCGGTTAACAGATGTCCGTTTGCTACAAACAATTATCAGAGAGACGGACAGATGCGTATCGACGGAAACGGAGGCAGCGCGCCAAACTATTTCCCGAATAGTTTTGATAATATTGTTGTTGACCAATCGTATAAAGAACCTGCATGGGCATTAGAAAGCAATGTGGCAGGATGGTATGACAGAAATGCCGAAGGAGAAAATGATCATTATACACAACCGGGTAATCTTTTCCGCTTATTGGAACCGGAACAGCAGAAAAATCTAATCAGCAATGTTGTAGGCGCCATGTCCGGAATCGATGGGCCAAAAAGAATGGAAATCATTAACCGTCAGCTTTGCCACTGGTTCCGAGCTGATCCAAGATTGGGAATGGGAATTGCACAAGGACTTGGAGTAGAAGTTGATCCGGCTATGATGAAATAAGGATTCCGTAAACAAGATTTTATAGTAAAGTCAATATTTAGAGTTTTGACCCCCTAGGCCCTTTCGGTAGTATTTATACCGGAAGGGCTTTTTTAACTTCGCAAACACTTCAAAATTTTTAGGAATTTCGTAAATTGCCGACCTTAAAAAGACATATATTTCAAAATGGAACAAGCCAAACCTTATATTCCTAAAAATAAAGTAAGAATTGTAACTGCAGCAGCACTTTTCGACGGACACGATGCTGCCATTAACATTATGCGACGCATTATCCAGTCGACAGGAGTCGAGGTAATCCATTTAGGACACGATAGAAGCGTTGAAGAAGTAGTAAATACAGCTATCCAGGAAGATGCCAATGCTATTGCTATGACATCTTATCAGGGAGGACATAATGAATATTTCAAATACATGTACGACCTGCTTAACGAAAAAGGAGCAGGCCATATCCGAATCTTCGGTGGTGGTGGTGGAGTGATCTTGCCGGATGAAATAAAAGAATTGCAGGAGTACGGAATTACCAGAATCTATGCGCCAGATGACGGACGTGAATTAGGGCTGCAAGGAATGATTAATGACTTGGTTCAGAAATCCGACTATCCGATAGGCGACAAACTGAACGGAGAAGCCAAACATTTGGAAGATAAGAACCCGACGGCTATTGCCCGTCTTATCTCTTCAGCAGAAAATTTCCCGGAAATTGCAAAAGAAACTTTTGATACAATACACAAACAGAATGAAACCAGCAAAATTCCGGTACTGGGTATTACAGGAACGGGAGGAGCTGGAAAATCGTCTTTGGTTGATGAATTGGTTAGAAGATTTTTGATTGACTTCCCGGAAAAAACGATTGGTTTGATTTCGGTTGACCCTTCAAAACGTAAAACAGGTGGAGCGCTTTTAGGTGATAGGATTCGTATGAATGCTATCAATAATCCGCGTGTTTATATGCGTTCCCTGGCAACAAGACAATCGAATTTGGCGTTGTCTAAATATGTTGCAGAAGCCATTCAGGTACTTAAAGCGGCTAAATACGATATAATCATACTTGAAACTTCGGGAATCGGGCAGTCTGATACTGAAATCATGGATCATTCTGATGTTTCGCTATACGTAATGACTCCTGAATTTGGAGCAGCTACCCAGCTTGAAAAAATCGACATGCTTGATTTTGCTGACCTTGTTGCTATCAATAAATTTGATAAGAGAGGTTCGCTGGATGCATTGCGCGATGTAAAAAAACAATACCAGAGAAACCACAATCTTTGGGATGCCAATCCCGATGATCTTCCGGTATTTGGAACCATTGCTTCCCAATTTAACGACCCGGGCATGAACACGCTATACAAAGCGATCATGGACAAGATTGTTGAAAAGACAGAAGCAGATCTTAAATCTACTTTTGAGATTACACGTGAGATGAGCGAAAAAATCTTCGTCATCCCGCCACACAGAACCCGTTATTTATCTGAAATTGCAGAAAACAATAGAAAATACGATACGGTTGCTTTCACACAACAGCAAGTAGCCCAAAAATTATACGGTATTTTCAAGACTATTGAAACGGTTTCCGGAAAAACTCCTGAGCTTACTAAAACTGGAATCAATGACGATTCAGTATTGCCAAGCGCATTAGAAGAACACAACGAAACCAGAATCTTCCTAAACCTACTGCTTAATCAGTTTGATAAAGTAAAGATGGATTTAGACCCATACAACTGGGAAATTATCTTTACATGGGATGAAAAAGTAAACAAATACAAAAATCCGGTCTATACCTTTAAGGTACGTGACAAGGAAATAAAGATTGCAACACATACAGAATCGTTATCACATTCTCAGATACCAAAAGTAGCTTTGCCTAAATATGAAGCATGGGGCGATATCCTAAGATGGTGCTTGCAGGAAAATGTACCGGGAGAATTCCCGTTCACTTCCGGATTGTATCCGTTCAAACGTGAAGGTGAAGATCCGTCAAGGATGTTTGCTGGAGAAGGTGGACCTGAAAGAACCAACAAGCGCTTCCATTATGTAAGCGCAGGACTTCCGGCAAAAAGACTTTCTACTGCTTTTGATAGCGTAACGTTGTATGGAAATGACCCGCACTTAAGACCAGATATCTACGGAAAAATTGGTAATGCAGGAGTATCGATCTGCTGTTTGGATGATGCCAAAAAATTATACTCTGGTTTCAACCTGGCTCACCCGCTGACATCGGTAAGTATGACCATTAATGGGCCGGCTCCGATGTTGCTTGGTTTCTTTATGAATGCTGCTATCGACCAACAGTGTGAAATCTACATCAAAGAAAATAATCTGGAAGACGAAGTAGAAGCGATTATCACTGAAATCTACAAAAAGAAAAAAATAGAAAGACCACGCTATAACGGAACGCTTCCTGATGGGAATGATGGTTTGGGACTGATGCTTTTAGGAGTAACAGGCGATCAGGTATTGCCAAAAGACATCTATGACCAGATTAAAGTCAGAACCTTATCACAAGTGCGTGGAACCGTACAGGCCGATATCTTAAAAGAAGACCAGGCACAAAATACTTGTATCTTCTCGACAGAATTTGCACTAAGATTGATGGGTGACGTACAGGAATATTTTATTGCTAAAAACGTTCGTAACTTCTATTCCGTATCTATTTCAGGATACCATATTGCTGAAGCCGGAGCTAATCCAATCACACAGCTGGCGTTTACTCTTGCCAATGGATTTACTTATGTAGAATACTACTTAAGTCGTGGCATGGACATCAACGATTTTGGGCCGAACCTTTCCTTCTTTTTCTCGAATGGAATCGATCCGGAATATGCCGTAATCGGTCGTGTAGCCAGAAAGATTTGGGCTAAAGCTCTTAAAAATAAATATGGTGCGAACGAAAGAGCTCAGATGCTGAAATACCATATCCAGACATCCGGACGTTCATTGCACGCTCAGGAAATCGATTTCAACGATATCCGTACTACATTGCAGGCGTTGTATGCTATTTACGACAACTGTAACTCTTTGCATACAAATGCGTATGATGAAGCGATCACAACACCAACAGAAGAATCGGTACGTCGTGCAATGGCAATCCAGCTGATTATAAATAAAGAACTTGGATTGGCGAAAAACGAAAACCCAATACAAGGTTCTTTTATCATCGAAGAATTAACCGATTTGGTAGAAGAAGCCGTATTGCAGGAATTTGACAGGATTACTGAAAGAGGAGGCGTATTAGGAGCTATGGAAACCATGTACCAACGTTCTAAAATACAGGAAGAAAGTATGTATTATGAAACATTAAAACATACGGGTGAGTTTCCTATTATTGGAGTTAATACCTTTCTAAGCTCTAAAGGATCGCCTACTGTAATTCCTGCTGAGGTAATCCGTGCCAGCGAAGAAGAAAAGCAATTCCAGATCCATACTTTGGAAAACCTGCATAAAGCCTATGGAGAAAAAATGAAAGAACAGTTGGCTATTATTCAAGACGTAGCCATCAATAACCAGAACATCTTTGAACAGCTTATGGAAGCTACTAAAGTATGTTCTCTTGGAGAAATCACTGCTTCACTATTTGAGGTAGGCGGACAGTACAGAAGAAACATGTAAGAGCATACCGCATAATTGCAATAAAAAAAGACCTTCATCGAAGGTCTTTTTTTATTAACTAAAGACTATCCACTATCCACTATCCACTGTCCACTGTCCACTATCCACTTTTTTGACATTGGTAGATTAAAACTGTCATTCGTCTATTACTCCTTTTTTTGCCTTTACGAGATGCCTAGTTTCGTTTTATAATTTTTAAAATAAACCTAATATGAAACTAATCACAAAATTCAGTATTTTTTTACTAATGGTTTTAGGAACCACTATTACTTCCTGTTCAGATGACGGAAAAGATGGAAAAGATGGACTAAACGGAACGAATGGCGAACCCGGAACAGCTAATGTAATTTATAGCAATTGGCTTAACCGGCCAGATGGTGTAGAAGCTACTATTGATGGAACTACAGGGATGGTTTATAGTTACTCAGTACCACAGATTACAAATGAAATTTTGAATAGCGGTGCAATTCTGGTCTATCTTCAGTTTGGTTCGGGAGAGATTTTCCCTTTGGCATATACTTCAAGAGCAGGAGGTATTGTTAATACCGTAGAAGCGGTTCCGTCTGTAGGAAACTTGAAAATTTTAAGATACCGTCATGATGGAATGACACCAGCAATACAGCTTGGTTTTACTGTTAAAATCCGTTATATTATTATTCCGGGAGGCGCCCCCGTTCCTCTTGCAAGACAAATGAATTATAAAGAGAGAAGTTATGAAGATGTCTGCGAATCATTGGGAATTCCAAAATAAGAATAGCAGATAAGTAATTTAAACAAAAGGCCTTATATAAGGTCTTTTTGTTTTTCCTATACAGAGATCAATTAAAAAAGATAAGATTAATTTTGTCTTTTTAAAATATTAATCGTAATATTGCGATATAATAAAAGAATATGGGACTGACAAAAAAAGATTTTTTTACTGACGAACAAAACAGGCTTGCTGCAACATTAAAAGCATTGTCGCATCCGGCAAGGATAGCCATCTTGCAACATATCATCAATCAAGAGGCATGTATCTGTAATGATTTAGTAAATGAATTAGGATTGGCTCAGGCAACAATATCACAACATTTGAAAGAGCTAAAAAACATCGGGATCATAAAAGGGAATATTGAAGGAACAAGTGTCTGCTATTGTATTGATGAAAAAGTCTGGAAACAGATAAAAATTGAATTAAACCATTTTTTTACTGATATAAAAATTGAAAAGAGCTGTTAGCTTTTTTTTGCCTTAATATATCGCAATATTACGATTAATAATAAACTATAATCAATATGAAATTATCAGAAGTAAAACAGATTTTGCCAACATTAGAAAATGTTGAATTCCAATTAGAAAATGGCACTTTTGTCCCGGAACATTTCCACGTCACAGAAGTAGGGATAATCAAAAAGAGCTTTATTGACTGTGGAGGTTCCATACGGGATGAAAAGATTGTCAATTTTCAATTATGGAATGCGGATGATTTTGAACATCGCCTGAAACCTGGAAAATTGCTGAATATCATTAAACTTTCAGAAGAAAAATTAGGCATTGAAGATTCAGAAATAGAGGTAGAATACCAAAACGAAACGATTGGAAAATACGACCTGGAATTTAATGGAAAAACATTTGTCCTAAGAAACAAAGTAACGGCTTGTTTGGCTCAAGAGGCATGCGGAATTCCCTCTCAGAAACAAAAGTTGAATCTTTCAGAATTAAAAACAGGAAGTTCTGGCTGTTCGACCAATTCCGGCTGTTGCTAATGAAAGAGAAATTAATCCGATATAAAAAACCAATAATTATCACCACATCGGTTATTGTCTTGCAGGTTATTTTTGGCTTTGATCCGAAATTCTGCATCATTAACCTGATCTGGTTACTTGTTTAAAAACATGGAAATAAAAAAGATTTTAGTGCTTTGCACAGGTAATAGTTGCAGAAGCCAAATGGCAGAAGGCTATCTTAGGTTTTTTGCAGGAGATAGGGCGCGAATATATAGTGCGGGAGTTGAAACTCATGGAGTAAATCCGAAAGCTATTGCTATAATGAAAGAAGATGGTATTGACATCTCAAATCATACATCAAACCATTTGGAAGAATATCTGGATATAAGTTTTGATTTTGTCATAACCGTATGCGACAATGCAAAGGAAAATTGTCCATTTTTCCCTTCTAAAGCACTAAGATTTCATCAAAATTTTCCAGATCCTGCAAAAGCAACTGGTACCGAATTAGAAATTAAAAAACAGTTTGAAGATGTAAGAGCAATGATAAAAGAGTATAGCAAGAAATTTATAGCAGATCATTTACTATAAAGTATCTGAAATGTAAGAGAATAAAAATCAAGAAGTCTGAACACCAAAAATATAGCCGACCAATGCCGAAATCACCATCGCAACGGTTCCCCAGATACAGATTCGGGCTACTGATTTGATTTTGCTGGAACCGCCTGCTTTTGCAGCCAAAGTGCCCGACAATGCAAGAAAAATAATGGCAAAACCATATTGGAAAAACACCATGTAATCAAATGGAGCAAAAATAGCCACCAAAAGAGGTAATACGCCACCGGAAAGGAAAGCCAGTGCTGAAGCGAGTGCAGCCTGCATAGGTTTGGCGAGGGTTATTTCATTGATTCCAAGTTCATCCCGTGCATGGCTTTCAAGAGCATTGTGTGAAGTAAGCTGTAAGGCAACTTCCCTTGCAAGGTCGGGAGCAAGTCCGCGGGAAATATAAATTTGAGTGAGTTCTTCAAGTTCGGATTCGGGCATTTCTTTCAATTCCTTCATTTCCCGCTTTAGGTCGGATTTTTCTATATCGCTTTGGGAACTGACAGATACATATTCTCCTGCGGCCATAGAAAGTGCACCGGCTACCACTCCTGCGAGAGCAGCCAATATTATGGGTTCTCTTGTTTCAGATGCGGCAGCTATTCCAATGGCAAGACTTGTCGTGGAAAGAATTCCATCATTAGCTCCTAATACGGCCGCCCTAAGCCAGCCGCTCCGGGTTATATAATGTACTTCACTTTGCATATTTCTCTTTTAAGTATAAATATAGCAAGGTTTTCGTTAATTTTTACATCTCAGATTTAATTGTACAAACTTAGCCGACTTCAATTTCTTCAATTTTCTTACGTAATATACTCCACGGGTTAGCATTTTTTCCCAAGGATATAGAAAAGAATAATTCCTCATAATAATCAATTCCTGAAAGTAAATTCTTTTGGAATACTGCCCATTTTTTGAATTGGGTAGGTGTTGCTGTACTATGATGCATGGCTATTTCCTTTTTAAGATAATCAATATAAAGCTGGACTTCTTTTACAAACAAATTTGGACGATTAGCAAAATCCATTACAGAACCATATCCATAAATATGGCGTATCATATCATGCAATGAAACTTCCCGGTTAAAATACGCCATGTTTGGCCCGGGACAAATTACAACACCTTGGGCTTCACCTTTAACAGTGATGCCATGTTCAAGATAAGAAGCATTGGAGAGGGCAACACACAGACAGGCTTTTTCAGTAATATCAAATCTTGCCTGTTCATAAGCTGCTGCTGTAAGTTCCGGTTTTCTGTTTTCTAATAATTCCAGTTTCTGTTCCTGATATTTTAGTGAAGCCGTACAAAGCCCTTTTTTATCAAGCTCTTTGTTTAATGCCAGGTATTTTTTAGGACAAGAACTTCCAGGTCGGCCGGTGTTAATGCGATGCTGTTTTAGCTTTTCGTTACTGGTGCCCCATATCGTATTAAAAGGAATGCCCAAAGGAGAAATATGACTGAGATACAGGTCTTTCTCCTCAGCTTTTGCTAACAGTATCCGCGTTTCATCATCTACAGAAGTAGCCTCAGGAACCAGCAGAAAAGGAGAACCCCATCCTACAGAATCCATTCCGTAATGTTGCAAAAGAAAATCATGCTCTTCAGCTGTGCCAACGCCGCCTTGTACTGTGATTTTTAAAGGAAGCGGTTGGTGTGGTGCCGAAAGTTCTTTTTGTTCGAGTGCTTTTAGCAACAATTCATGCGAAGTTTCTGTGAGTTCTTTTCTTTTAGATCTGAATTCTTCCAATATCGGCCCTAAAAGAAATCCTTCGGTTGCAAAGGCATGTCCTCCACAGTTAAGCCCCGATTCGATGCGATATTCAGAAACCCATAATCCTTTTTTTGCCAGAAAATTGCCTTGTATCAATGCAGAACGGTAGTCGCTGACCTTTAACGTGATTTTCTTTTCGAGTTTTCCTTCAGTATCAGGAAAAAAGCAGCGAAAACTTTCGAGATAGCTGTAAAGCCTCGGATTCATACCTGCCGAAAATACTATTGAAGATTGGAGTCTGCTATTGGCAAATCCCCGTAATGCTGTGTGGGCATCATTAAACTCTGTAGATAGTGGCCCATTTTTGTCATGATTTTCTCTATCTACCTTTGTCATGATATTTACATCAATAGCTCCCGGAGCGAAATATTTTTCAAGGAAATTTTTAATGCTGTGTTTCAATTCCCAGCTGTTTTCCAAAAGCTCTTGTAAGCCTTTTTTTAAATCAGATTGGTTCGGAAGCATACCCAGAAAACGTTCCAAAGCCAGACGACTTTCAGAAAGTTCCTGTTTGAACGCCTCAAACTTTTCCTTTACAATATGATCCATTAAATCCAGATAACTTCTGATGCGTTCAGCTCTATAATCATGAAATTTTCGGGTGATTTCCTGATAGGGCAGGCAAAACTTTTTGCTGTAAAAAGCATTCATCTTTTCAATAAGCTCATCGTCTACGATAGAAACTACGGAAGAAATCCCATAATGAGCCACCCGGATAGGGCTGTCAATAGTAAATGAAAGTCCCATTACCGGAATATGAAAAGTATGTACAGAAGAATCAGGTGCCATAGTGCATAATAATTTAAGATAGCTGCAAATATGGATAAACAGATTGTCGCAAAAGATGATAAATGTCAGTTTTGGGAAAGCATACCAAAAGTGACAACAGTATAGGTACCATTTATTTTATTAATTTCGTATGATAATGTTGGTATGATTATTCTGGTTTAGAAAATGATACTTCAACTCTCTGGACTACATTAATAAATAAACTTCTAAAAAACAACATACAAAAATGGAAAGCAGTAAAGAAAACTTCCAACTAATAGGCATTCAGCTTGATAAAAAAACAACGAACAAAGACGGTCAGGCTGCTATAGACTGCGGCAGCTTATGGCAACAATTTGAAACGGAAAAGAGATACGGTCAGATAGAAAACAAGATTGGAAACGAAATCTATGCTGTATATTTTGATTATGATGGTGACCATACACAACCGTATTCTTATTTTATAGGCTGTAAAGTAGCAGAAGGAACGCTGGTTCCGGAAGGATTCAAAAGCCTGAAAATACCTGCACAAACCTATACTCAAAAAGTAGCCAAAGGTGTTATGCCGGCCTGTATAGGAGAGGCTTGGAGAGAAATCTGGAAAGAAGATGCCGAATTGAACAGGGCTTATCAATATGATTTTGAAGTCTATGACGAACGTTGTGCCGATTGGAACAATGCAGAAGTAGATATTTTTCTCTCAGTAAAGAAATAATCTCAGATAGTATTAAAAAATGGCCGGCCAGCTTGAATATAAGATAGTAAAACCCGATCCGTCAATTGCGAGCTATGTTGAGAGCTTTTGGAAATTAAAAACTCCTTCAGGAGAACCCAAAAATATCATCGTATTGCCAGATGGCAGAATTGATATTATTTTTTCATTTTCTGAAACCGAGCCATTCCGAGCCATTCTTTTAGGACTGGAAACAGAAGCATCACAAACCTTGATGGAATCGGGAAGGACTATGTTTGCGGTTAGCCTTCGGCTTTTGGCAGTTGAATATCTTTTAGAAAACAGTGTTTCGTCTTTGCTCAATGATGGACGTCTTTTGCCGGAAGGTTTTTGGGATATTACAGAAGATGATCTTTCTGATTTTGATTCTTTTTGTGATAATATAACCCGGAAAATTCAAAACCTAATTAAAACACCTCCAGACATTAGGAAACTTCGATTATTCGACCAGATATACGCTTCAAACGGCAGGCTTACTGTAAAAGAACTTTCTGAAACGTCGGGATGGAGCAGCCGACAGATCAATCGTTATTTTAGCCGGCAGTTTGGACTTCCATTAAAAACATATTGCAGCATACTGCGGTTTAGGGCTTCTTTTGAACATCTAAAAGAAGGCAAACTTTTTCCTGAACAGAATTTTGCAGATCAGGCACATTTCATCCGTGATGTAAAAAAGTTTTCGGGTGTACCTCCAAAAGAATTATCCCAAAACAAGAATGACCGATTTATACAATTTTCCACCATGAATAAGAAATAGTTTTGCCCTGATAAAACTAAATCTTTAAAATCATGGTAATTAAAAATAAAAAAATAGCAATTATTGGCGGTGGTCCCGGAGGATTGACACTTGCCAGGCTTTTGCAACAAAAAGAAGCTGATGTAACTGTATATGAAAGAGATGCGGGAAGATTTGTGAGAGTACAGGGAGCTACGCTTGACCTTCATGACGATTCCGGACTTAAAGCGCTTAAAGAGGCAGGATTGATAGAGGAATTTAAAAAATATTACAGACCAGGTGCTGACAAGACACGTATTACTGATAAAAACGGAAACATCCTTTACGATCAGCATGAAGGACATGAGGAAACTGTTGATTTTGGACATGAGCATTTCCGTCCTGAAATTGACCGTGGCCCTTTACGGGATTTGTTGCTTGATTCGCTGCAACCCGAGACAGTTGTATGGGATAGCCATATCACCTCATTAGAAAAAGAAAATGGAAAATGGCAGCTTGTTTTCCAAAATGGAAGAAAAGAAACAGCAGATTTGGTTGTTGGAGCGGATGGAGCCAATTCAAAAATACGACCTTATCTTACGCCCATTAAACTGTTCTATTCCGGAATAACGGTTGTAGAAGGTAGCCTTTATAACGCAGCAGAAAAGGCGCCCCGTATCTATGAATTAGTTAAAGGCGGAAAGGTTTTTGCTTTTGGCGACCAGAAATCACTTATCGTAAGTTCGAAAGGCGATGGCAGCCTGTCTTTTTATACAGGTTGTAGGACACAGGAATCGTGGATGCATGACAGCGGTATCGATTTCAAAGACAATAAGTCGGTTGCAGCCTGGTTCCGTACAGAATTTTCAGATTGGGACGATATCTGGCAGGAATTATTTGTAACAGAAGGTACTTCTTTTGTTCCGCGTCCTCAATACTGCATGCCACTTGACCAAATATGGGAAGCCCATGCGGATATGACTCTTTTAGGTGATGCAGCACACCTCATGCCTCCTTATGCCGGAGAAGGAGTAAATATGGCGATGCTCGATGCTCTTGAGCTCAGCAATTGCCTTACCGGAACAGATTTTTCTGATATTGAAGAAGCGATTGCTCATTATGAAAACCAAATGCGAACAAGAGCTTCCGAAACGGCAGGAATGACATTAGAACAAACCGAAATCTTACATTCTGAAAAGGCAATTTCCCATATGTTGGAATTGTTTACAGAATAAAAGAGAAACAATGATAGATCTGTATGAAATACCAAAATGATAATTTTTATATCCTTACAGGAGGCCCAGGTGTTGGCAAGACCTCTGTTTTGAATGAGCTGAAAAAAAACGGATATATCGTTATGCCTGAAACGGCACGGGCTATTATCAAAGAA
Source organism: Flavobacterium sp. 28YEA47A (assembly GCF_041262125.1). Lineage (NCBI taxonomy): Bacteria > Pseudomonadati > Bacteroidota > Flavobacteriia > Flavobacteriales > Flavobacteriaceae > Flavobacterium > Flavobacterium sp. 28YEA47A. Next base: position 422,545 of record NZ_JBGCCI010000001.1, on the reverse strand, counting down.
CAGATGGAAATAGGCGGAGAGGCGCTTCCTTGGAAAAATAAAGAATCTTATATGCGGCTCATGTTGGAAACTTCTGCCGAAAGTTATCGGGAAGCTATTTCTCAAAACAGCTCTCTTCCAATATTTTTTGATCGCGGTATTTTAGATGCAGTCTGTTATGCCCGAATGGTAGGGATGGAGGTATCAGATAAAATTCAGAAAATTGCTGAAAACTATCAGTACAATAGAAAAGTATTTATCTTTCCGCCCTGGCAAGATATATACGAAACGGATAACGAAAGGAAACAGGATTGGCAAGAAGCCGAAGCTACTTATGAAACCATGAAAAAGACCTATCAGGATTATGGGTACGAAATTATAGATGTGCCAAAAGATACTCTTGAAAACAGGAAAGACTTTATAATAAGAACCATAAAACAGGAAGAAATTAGATGAAAATTAAGTTAGAAGAGTACAATTTAAAATGGAAACATGACTTTAAACAGCTCCAAACAGAACTGGAGAATCTGATTGGATTTCTAAAACCAAAAATAGAACACATAGGCAGCACATCGGTCGAAGGATTATCTGCCAAGCCTATTATTGATATTTTAATAGGACTTCCTGACGAAAAAGATTTGGATAAGACAGTACTTCCATTGATAGGAAATGGATATATCTACTATGAAAAGTACAATCTGGATATGCCGTACCGAAGGTTTTTTGTGAAACATAAAGACGGAGCCAAACATTGTCCTGTTATCAATATTTTAAGAAGAGAAGAAGACATTCCATCAAGTACAGAAGAACATGATGAAAGGCGAGCCCATATCCACATAGTGCCTCTAAGTTCAGAACATTGGACAAGACACATTGCTTTCAGAGATTATCTCATCGCTCATCCCAAAATAAAAGAAGAGTACCAAAAACTCAAATCAAGCCTTATCCAGAGAGAATGGTCTGATGGCAATGACTATAATGGTGCTAAGGATACCTTTATAAAAACAGAAGAGAAAAAGGCTATAAACTGGTATGTTTTAAGGTAAGTTGTTGATAAGTAATATGTTAAATCAAATGTTATTTTTTATAACTTCGTTTTAATAGTCAGAAGAAAATGGAAAAAGTAACAATCGCCCAAAAACTTTCTTTATTCAACGATCATTGGAATCCAAGAATTGTTGGAGAATTGAACGGACAGCATGTTAAATTGGCAAAATTTCAAGGAGAATTTGTATGGCATAAACACGATAACGAAGACGAAATGTTTTTGGTTGTCAGCGGCCAATTCAATATGGAATTTCGTGACAGGACTGTTGTACTTAAAGAAAATGAATTTTTAATTGTACCTCGTGGAGTAGAGCATAGGCCGGTAGCTGAACATGAAGTATCTGTATTGCTTTTTGAGCCTGCATCGACTTTAAATACTGGTGATGCAGAAAAAAATGAACTGACAAGAGACACATTGGATACGATTTAGAAAGCAATGGAAAACCAGAGAGAAATCCAATTAATGGAAATTATGGATTGGGCAACATCAAATGACGAAATCAGAGCAGTGTTGCTAACCAGTTCGCTTGTAAATCCGTATGCTCCAGTTGACAAGTTCAGCGATCTGGATATTGAATTTGTAGTAAGTGACCTGCAACAATTCTTATCGGATGATACCTGGATTGAAAATTTTGGTAAAAAAATCGCTATGATTATCGAAAATGAAGATGCATTTGATGGCAAACATGCTATGCGTATGGTTTTTTATGAAGACTACACCAAAGTTGACTTTAAGCTCTATTCTGTGGCTAAGTTTCTCGAAGAAGTAAACAATGAAGAATTACAGGAAGACTGGGATGTAGGTTATAAAGTTTTACTGGACAAAGACGGTATTACAAAAAACATGAAACCGCCCACCTATAACGCGGTGATGATCAAAAAGCCTACGGAAAAGGAATTTGTAACCTTGTTTAATGACTTTTGGTGGGATATGACCTATGTGGCAAAATGCCTGTGGCGCGACGATCTTTTCTATGCCAAATTCATGCTTGAAGATAATATGAGAACACAGTACTTCCAAAAGATGATAGAATGGCATATTGGTCTGGAACACAATTGGAATGTTTCGACTAATAAAAAAGGCAGGTTGTTCAAAAAATACCTTTCATCAGAAATGTGGAAAAAGATAGAAGCTACATTTTCAGGAAGTGATAACGAAGACAATTGGAATGCCTTGTTTGCCTATGCCAATATCGGAACAGAAATGGGAGTTGCAATGGCACAAAAGCTAGATTATCCGTATCCGTTAGAACTTGAACAAAATATTCAAAAGTATCTGAAACACGTAAAATCAATGGAAAGATAAGGCTTAATCTCTCTTTTGAAAAATCTAAAATTGCTAATAGTTACGTTTTTCCTAATCTTAGTATGTCTTGTTTTTTCCAAAAAATATTTAAAACAAACACTGCAACGGCTCAATAATCCTTAATAATAAAAAAATAACAGTTTCTTAAAAAACAAAATAAAAAGATTTTTAGAGCGTTCTTTGTAGTATGCTATTAAAAACAAGCAGGCCCAATAATGAAATTTTTACAAGCACTATTTATTCTATTTACATTAAACGCAGCCGCACAGTCAGATTTAGGAATCGGTATCGTAACTATAAAATTTACAGGTAACACTGTTTTGAATTTATATACAGCTGCTTATGATAAAGAGCCAAAAGAGGTTATCGAGTTTTATCAGGACGAAGTAACAGGAAGTCCTGATATAAAAAATATTGAAACTGTTGAAAAATGGCTAAAGCCCGAAGGCTTTTTTCTGGACTACGACCAACTAATTTTCCGTTGCAAATCCGAAGAACGCTTTTGGATTGAAATAATAGTAAACAATGAAACGGGAGAATCCTACTGGATAAGAAAGACGAAATCAGTTGATTTGGATACATGGGATGGTTTTCTGAAAAATGCATTTATGGTTTCCCGAAATTCTTTTCCACAAGAGATCAAAACACAGCCTAGTGATGCAGCGAGAACAATTCCTTTTGAAGACGAAGATTGTTTTCAGGTAAAGTCTATGAAAGGCGACTGGATTCAGATTTTTACTGCACCTCATTGTGATGAAACGAGTAATCCTATAAAATCAGGATGGATTCGTTGGAAAGAAGGAAATGAAATATTGATTGATTATTTTTTGGCATTATAGTAGGAGGTACTAAGTTGCTAAGTTTTACGCTTTATATGTAAATCTGTGTAATCATTATAATCTGTGGCTAAAAGAAAATTCGAAATAAAAGTTAATCAGTCAAAGACTTGTTAAGGCACTAAGGTTCTGAGGTACTAAGTTTAGAAACCTTACATCGAAATATGCTATACCCTAACTTTGCGGCTCTGTGCCTTTGCGAGCAACTAAACAGAAAGACTTCCTAATAGAAGTCTTTTTTGTTAAAACATCCAAGAACCGAATGTTTCTACAGTTCAAATAACGTAATTTGCGGAAGAAGAAATCAGCACTATTTTATGATAAAGAAGCTAAAAGAAGAAATCCTGCTTAAGGACGCTTCAATAAAAAAAATACAGTTCGATAAATATTGGTTTTACGACCTGAAAGATGTTACCGACTATTTGAATGAAGACCTTTCGGAAGTAGAATACATTCACCTGCCTTTTATAGTTGATGAGGTAAAAGTCAATACCAAATGTGCCACACTGGAAGATATAGAACGTGCCAGGGCAGCTAAAAGAAAAGCAATTTAATTGATCCAAATATGAAAACAGTTTGCTGCTGGCTGGTTTTACTGAATCTTCTTTTTACGGTTGATATGGATATGGCAGCGCAAATTGTTGGCTGTACAGACCCATTATCTAAAAATTACAATCCGGAAGCAACAATAAACGACGGAAGCTGTCAATATAAAAGAGCAGCAATACAGCCAGAATTTTCAAAAAAGCTGGATCAAAAAGTACACGAGACATCAGGGCTTATTTTTTGGGAAGGAAAACTGTGGACACATAACGATGATAAAGACACGACTATCTATGGATTGGATACCATTTCAGGAAGTATACAGGAAACTTATATTTTAAAGAATGTCGTCAATAAAGATTGGGAAGAAATCTCTCAGGACAACAGCTATCTTTATATTGGCGATTTTGGAAATAATGTCGCCGGAAATAGGACAAACCTACATATTTTAAGAATCGATAAAAAATCATTGCCTTTAAATCCGGTCATCGACACGATTTCTTTCCGTTATTCTGACCAGATTAATTTTATTCCCTCAAAAGCCAACAAAACCGATTATGACGGTGAGGCAATGATCGTTTCAAAAGACAGCATTTACATTTTTACGAAACAATGGAAATCAAAAAAAACAGCTTTGTATTCGCTGCCAAAAACTCCCGGGAATTATGTCGCTCAACTAAAAACGGTGCATGACATTCGCGGATTAGTTACCGGAGCTGTTTTTCTTGAACCGGAAAATGCTATTGTTCTATGCGGCTATTCAAAACACCTTAAGCCTTTTTTATACCTGCTATATGATTTTCAGGGAACAGATTTTTTTACTGGAAATAAAAGAAAAATTAAATTGCGATTGCCTTTCCATCAGATTGAAGGAATTGCTACAACCGATGGACTTCATTATTATCTGACGAATGAAAATTTCTCAATTAAGCCATTTATCAATAAACCTCAAAAATTACATAGAGTAGATTTGAGTCGTTATTTGGGAATTTATATAAAGGCAAAAAGAAAAAAAACTTCAGATGAAAAATAATTTAGTATAAAATTATTTTTTAATAACTAATTTAATTTCAGTAAATTAGTAAGTGTTTGTCCAGGAGTAAGACACAAATAATAAGGAAAAAAGTATTAAAATTCTCTAAAAACTTTTTTTTGGCTTTATTTTTGGAATACATTTATAAACAAATAAAAAATAACATTATGAAAAGAATACTTTTACTTTTAGCCATTGTCGGAATGACGGCATTACAAGGTTGTAGCAATAGTGATGATCGTGTTGATAACGATACTGTCGCATTAGTTTTTGATATTAATAAAAGCTTTAATGCACAAGGAGAGATTATATTCCCTTTTAATACAGGTGAAGTTTTTTCAGGTGATGTAGTTTTAGTCTACTGGATGGAAAGTACTACAACTTCTGGAAATCCGATTTGGAGATTGATTCCGCAAAATATTTATTTCCCTAATAATGAATATCCAGGGATAACAGGGTATTTAACATACAACTATGACTTTACCACTACAGAAGCTACAATTTGGACAGAAACTGATGTTAATCTTGCTGCCATCCCAAATTATACTGTAGGTCAGTTTTTTAGAGTTGTGGTTGTTCCGGGAAGAAACCCAATATTTGCCAGATCATCTGAAAATACAGGTAAATCTGTAACTCAGGCAGTTGATTATAATAATTTTGAAGCTGTAGTAAAAGCATTTGGTATTAAAGAAGAGAATATCAAAACAAGAAAATAATTTAAAAAGAGACTTCGGTCTCTTTTTTTAATTGATTATCTGAAACTTTATACCAAAAACAAATTCCTTTTCCTTGCTTTGCGGCTCTGTGCCTTTGCGTGAAATAGATGCTCGCAAAGGCGCAGAGCCGCATAGTTTTTCTAATAATAGAAATAGTGAACGTTACCTCTCTCGTATAGATTTTTTAAATGGGCGTAATTATTTTAATCCGTGAGAATCTGCGACTAAAATAAAAAAACGCAATTGTGAAGTGGGCTTTGTCAAAATCAGCTTTCCCTTAGCTAGTATAAACTTTCCTTTTTATAAATAAAAATCCCGTTAATTATAGCGGGATTTTTGCGTGAATTAATAATTAACTCTTAAGAAGCAAAAGCTTGGTAGCCTTTAGTTTTTTGCGAAAATATATGGTATTTGGATTTCCAAAATAGCGTGCAATGGTCAGTCGGGCCATAAGATAACTTAAAGTGGATTCTGCTCCCTGGTTCAGGTTGACATTAGTTTCTTCAAGTCCATCAAAACAGCCGCCTGTACATGGATTGTAAATAATTTGTTTCAAGTGATTATTGCCTAAGAACCAATTGAAAGCAATTTCCATCTTGTTGAGGTATTCCTCATCTTTAAATATATCATGGAATTTTCGGAGTGCCAATATGGTATAAGCAACGTCAATGGGCTGCTCACCATAACTGTGTTTCTCTTGTCCTTTAAAATGCCAGGTTTTGTTTGAAATCACTTTGATATGGTCTTTTGAAAACGTATTCTCTAAAAGAAAATCAAATGAATCTTTAGCGATTTTTAGATATTCTTCTTTATCGGTTACGGCATAAGCGCAGAGCAAGGCTTCCGGAAGTACGCTATTGGCATAGGTTAGGTAACTTTCAAACCATTTCCAGTTTTCGGTGCTTTCGTGTTTGTACATCTGCATAAGCCTGTCGGCAAATATCTCGATATAAATCCTATGGTCAAGATCTTTGATTTTCCGGTTGAAATAATACAATCCTTTTATAATAAAAGCCATCGCCCTTGTAGAGTGCATTTTTTCTGTTTGCGGCATGGCCTTTCGGAATAAATCTTCAGCCTTTTTTGTGAAATTGGAAGGCAGGATAGGTGCCAAAGAAATCAGATAACCCAAAGCCCATATAGCACGCCCGGAACTGTCTTCCAGATTTACGCTGTTATTTTGAGGTGTAAAATTATGATCGATATCCACATAATTTTTAAATTTTCCATCATCGTCTAGACAATAGGAAATAAAATTCAGGTAGATGTTAATGTATTTTAAATCTTCAATGTCTCGTGTCAGCTTATAATCCTGGCAAAGAGCGATAAGTGCACGCGCATTATCATCCAGCGTATAGCCGGAATTAGGATCAGGACGATTGAGTTTTGAAAATTGCAGTATCCCAAACTCTGTTGTCATTTTTTTAATATGATCGAGATTCAGTTTCGGATTCCTATAATGCAGTTCTATTTTTCCTCCGGATACTTTTTGAAATAAGATTGCATGAGCCACAGCAGAATTTTCCCAGGCAGTATGCATAATGGTATGAAGTCCGTTTAATATGATATTTTTTCTAAGACCGATGTCATAAATTAATTGGTTGACAGCTTCGGCTAATTGTTTTGAGTTTCCAAAATCAAAGGTAAGCCCGGAACCATTATCAAGCATTTCTTTTGCATGAGGAATAGGAGTGGAAACGACAGCACATCCGCAACTCATAGCATAAGAAAAAGTACCGCTCACAGCCTGATTGGGATCTTTTGAAGTAAAAAGATAAATATCTGTCAATTGGAGATAATCTAACAGTTCATCTAGCGGGAGGTATTTATTTACAAACTGTACATGGTTTTCGAGCTTCAGTTCTTTTATTTTTTCTTTAAGCGAATCACGATAGACTTCACCTTCATTTAATACGACACCTGGATGTGTTTTTCCAATAATAAGGAAAAGGATATCAGGGCTTTTGTCAACAATATGTGGCAAGGCTTCTAATGTGGTCTCAATACTTTTTCCAGAGCTTAACAGTCCAAATGTCGAAAGTATTTTTCTGCCCTTTACACCATATTTGGCTTTTAGAGCATTTTTATCAGTATGCGGTACTAAGTGTGTTCCATGAGGAATCACTGAGATTTTTTCTGGAACTACGGTATAATCTTCTAAAAGAATGGCTTCAGAATTTTTAGTCATTACGATGATTGAATCCGCCCGGTCAAGAATATATTGTACCTTTTCCTTAAATGCTTCATCGGGTCTTGGCAATACCGTATGGAAAACGACGGCCAAAGGTTTTTTGATTTCGGTCAAAAACGAGTTAAAACTTTCATGGTCGCGAAAGAGCCCGAATTCATGCTGGATCACAACAACTTTGATGTTTGGGTCACTATTGATTGTTTCTGCCATTTCCTTAAAAGAAAAAGGATCGGAAGTATTTAGCGTGTATTTTACTTCTTCATCAGAATAGTGGTGTTTTTCATGATCGTTTTCTAAGGCACATACAGTCAGAGAAAATGAATTTACATATTGATTGTTCAGCGCTTTCATCAAATCTTGAGAATAAGTAGCAATGCCACATTCTCTTGGCGGATATGAAGTTATAAACAGGATTTCAGGCAATAGTTCCTCATCCGAAAATGCATTGGCTCGAGAGGGGAAGATAAGACTGTCTGAATTCAAATCAAGTGATGTTGGGCGGTGTGGTAGGTTTTTCATATGCTATTCAGTTTTGACAGTTTTACTGTTTTTGAGGTTCTGAAATATAGTAAGGTTTAGGAAGTAATCCGATTGGCCCATTCATTAGCTCTATCTTTAGCTCTATTGGCTAAATCTTCTCCGTCTTCTAAAGCATTGTTGAATTCTTTCTTTGCTTTACGCTGTAAATCATTTAGTTTGCTTTTGAAATTGTCTCTTGCCTCTCTTGCTTTTTCAGAGAATTTATCCTTTTTAGACTTCTTTTTTGCAACTATAAGTCCTACAATCGCTAGGGCAGCAACTCCGGCTGCTATGCCTATAACCAATTTTTTTGAGCTCATGATTAATTCTTTTTGAGTTACTATTATTTTTCTTTCTTCTAAAATTAGCTATAATGTATAAAAAGTGTAGTTGTATTATATAATGTTTAACATAATTAACAAATCATTGGTTTTTGTGTATTTATTTGTAGGATTTTTCATTTTTAATAAATATTATATAATTTTTAAATTAAGTTACATCATTCATCAGATGGGAATGTCAGAAATAAAACGATGTTTTTTTATTTTTTAATCACAAGTAGTTTTTTAGGGGATGAGTTCGGTGTATTTTAAAAATTTTAAATCTATACCCTAAAAAAAATAGGGTATAGATTATTTTTTTATTCAAAAATTATATCTTTGCATCAAATTAGTCAAACCTAAAATAATTCTTATGTCGACATTTCGTTTTCAAGCACTAGTACAGACAGCCGGAAGGAAGCCTGTCAAATTTGAAGAATTGGAGAGAAAATCTGCAATTTTTGGTAGCAATGTATTTAATGACAAGGCTATGCGCCAGTTTTTGACGCAGGATGCTTATCAGGGTGTTAAAGACGCAGTACAGCAGGGAAAGAAAATCGATAGAAAATTGGCAGACTATATTGCCCTTGGAATGAAAGAATGGGCATTGTCAAAAGGAGTAACACATTATACGCACTGGTTTCAGCCTTTGACAGGAACGACAGCAGAAAAGCACGATGCTTTTTTTGAAACGTCACCTGATGGTAGCGATCCGGTAGAAAAATTTGGCGGCGGACAGTTGGTTCAGCAAGAACCGGATGCTTCAAGCTTTCCTAACGGAGGAATCAGAAATACATTTGAAGCCAGAGGATATACCGCTTGGGATCCAACATCGCCTGCTTTTATTTTTGGAACAACTTTATGTATCCCTACCGTTTTTATCTCTTATACAGGTGAAGCGTTAGATTACAAAACTCCTTTATTAAGAGCATTGCACTCTATTGACGAAGCAGCTGCATCTGTTTGTCGCTATTTTGATAAAAATGTAAAAAAAGTAACCGCTACTTTAGGGTGGGAACAAGAATACTTCCTGATTGATTCGGCATTGGCCAATTCAAGACCGGACATATTAATGACGGGAAGAACATTATTAGGACACACTTCTGCAAAAGGGCAGCAGCTTGATGATCACTATTTCGGTTCCATCCCTACAAGAGTGCTTTCTTATATGAGAGAGTTGGAATACGAATGTATGCTTTTAGGAATTCCGGTAAAAACGCGTCACAATGAGGTGGCTCCAAATCAATTTGAATTGGCACCAATCTTTGAAGAGACAAATTTAGCGGTAGACCATAACTCTTTGTTGATGGATGTGATGCAGAAAGTAGCAGAACGCCATGATTTCAAAGTTCTGTTCCATGAAAAGCCATTTAAAGGAGTAAACGGTTCAGGAAAACATAATAACTGGTCGTTGGCAACAGACACCGGAGTGAATTTGCTCGGTCCTGGAAAAACGCCAATGAGCAACCTTCAATTTTTGACTTTCTTTATTAATACAATCAAGGCAGTACAGACTTATGAAGAATTAATGCGGGCTTCGATAGCAACAGCGAGTAATGACCACCGTTTAGGTGCGAATGAGGCTCCGCCGGCAATTATCTCAGTGTTTATCGGGCAGCAGCTAACCAAAGTTTTGGAAGAATTGGAAGGCGTATCAAACGGAAAATTATCTCCTGAAGAAAAAACCGACCTTAAATTAAATGTAGTAGGTAAAATTCCGGATGTATTATTGGACAATACAGATAGAAACAGAACTTCTCCGTTTGCATTTACAGGAAATAAATTCGAGTTCAGGGCTGTAGGTTCTACTGCAAACTGCGCTAACGCTATGACAACGCTAAACTCTATCGTAGCAAAACAATTAATTGATTTCAAAAAAGAAGTCGATGCGCTGATTGAAGGTAAAGACATGAAGAAAGACGATGCGATCTTCAATGTTTTGAGAGAATATATCAAAGAAACAAAAAACATCCTTTTTGAAGGCGACGGTTATAGCGATGCATGGCAGCAAGAAGCTGCAAAAAGAGGATTGAGTAACCATAAAACAACTCCTGAAGCCTTAAAAGCAAAAGTTTCTAAAAAAGCTATTGAATTATTCGGTGAATTAGGAGTAATGAATCATGTGGAGGTAGAGGCTCGCTATGAAATCGAAATGGAAGAATATACTAAGAAAATTCAGATTGAAGGAAGAGTTCTTGGAGATATTGCCAGAAATCACGTAGTGCCAACAGCAATCCGTTACCAAAACCTTTTGATTGAAAACGTAAGAGGTCTGAAAGACATCTTTGGAAAAGAATACGAGACAATCGCAAAAGAGCAGATTACATTAATCAAGGAAATTTCCGGTCATATCGAAGCAATCAATACCAAGGTAGAAGAAATGACTCAGGAACGTAAAAAAGCCAACAACCTTTCTGATACAGAAAAAATGGCTTTTGCATATTGCAACAAGGTGAAACCTTATTTTGAAGTTATCAGAAAGCACTGCGACAAGCTGGAGCTTTTAGTTGATGATGAAATCTGGACATTAACCAAATACAGAGAATTATTATTTACTAAATAATATACTACAAACAACAACAACACAACCCTAAAAAGTACCTGCCCAACAGCAGGTACTTTTTTTATATTTAAATAAATAAGATTGAATGAATTGAAAATCAGACGATATTTAATTCTAAGTAGAAGAAAAATTCTACATATTGTTTTTTTTGGAAAAATAGAAAAGTCAAAAAATGCACTCCAAATCTTACGAAAAAGTTAAGTGAATATGAATTTGATAATTAATTTTTATCTGTTAAATGAAAAATGGTGTATTTCGTCCGATTTTTTAAACAATTCATAGAAAAATAAGAATTAAAATGTAATTTTTACGGTTTCCCGTATTGCTTTTTAGAAAAAAGAAATAACTTTGAAAAGCATGATACCACAATTATATTCCAAAAATACTTCATTAAGATAAGCTGATAACAGCTTCCCTCTAAGACTTTTTTCGTCCCCAAATATTAAATTGTAATTATAACCAATTAAATATTTCTATTATGAAAAAAGTGATTTTGAGCATCTCAGTGATGCTGGTAAGTGCAGTTTCTTTTGCACAATTTAATGACAGCAATGTTTTGCAGTTGGGAGGTTCCAACAACTCGGCTGTTAATCAAAAAGGATCTTATCAAGATTCAGATGTAAGACAACAAGGAAACAGTAACGTTTCTAATGTTACGCAAGGAATTAATCCAAACCCTTCTTCTGCTTCCAACCATAACAAAGCAGATGTAAAACAAGTTGGAAACTCTAACAATGCTTTTGTTTCACAAAACAATCTTTACAATGAGGCTTATCAGGTTCAGACAGGAAACAGCAACCAGGCTACTATTTGGCAAGATCAGCTAAATCCTGTTGCAGGAAATGGACATGATTGGGCAAAACAGGTTCAGACAGGAAACAATAACAAGGCAACTATTGACCAGGGTACAAGTGGAAACGAAATGCCATCAGGCGCTCCATTTAGTGCTGAAGCTCTTGGATTTGTAAGTGCTGTTGCTGTTCCATTCATGCCTCACGGATACAATGATGCGTTACAAACTCAAAACGGAGATTTCAACATTGCCTACACTAGCCAGGGTGGTGAAATGAACGACTCTAAAATTACTCAAACAAGTACTGCTGTAGCTGCTTCTGGCGCCAATAAAGCTAGTCATTATCAATATGGCAAGGAAAATGACGCTCTGACTACTCAAAACGGGTTTGGCCATTTAGACAATACGCTTCAAATAGGAAACTATAACTATTCTAACGTAATGCAAAGCGGTAACAACCAAACTAGCATGAACGTTCAGAAAGGAAACTCTAACATCAACAACGTTACCCAATCTAACTAGTTGAACAATAAAAATGGGGCAGCCGGTTCAGGCAGCCCCATATTTTATAAAACAAAAAAATATGAAACCCTTATTTTTAAAGCTATTGCTCTTGGGATTTTTTTCTCAGGCCGCTTTGGCGCAGGAAGAAGAAAACCCGGGCTTCGATCAGTACAGTTCTTCTGTTTTTAATTCGAAGGAAGAAACCCTGTATGTGGTTTCAAGCATGAACCCGAAACAGTATGCCAATGCCTTGTTCCAAAAAGGAGACATTCTAGTTCAACAAATAGGAGATTACAATTTGTTCAATGCGAACTTAAAAGCCAATGAAGTCAATGTTTCTGTACTTCAAAACGGTAATGATAATGCCATTTCGCTGTCTAAACAGGCCAATACAATAACCCAAAATATTGTACAGTCTGGAAAAAACAACGGCATACAGGATTTTACATATTACACAAAATATGATGTGAATACGCATATGATCCAACAAGGCAATAACCAAAATATACAAAATTATGGAACCAATTCCCTTTCAAAAGATATGAAAGTCACTCAATCCGGAAATGGTTCTTCAGTAATTATATTAAATCAATAAGCCATGCAAAAATATCTTTCCTGTAGCTTTTTCATGCTGATGCTTTTTGCTCCCGCAGCCTATTCGCAACTAACGAATAGCCAGGTCAGGGCAAAAATACATTTGGAAGAAATTGAAGGAAACGTAAAGATTACCGGTACTGCGGAAAATTTAACCGATATCGTTCAAAGCCTATCGTATAAATTATCAGTAATAAGAAAAAATAAGATTAACAGCAATCAATCCAATAATGCCCAGGAAGGGCTTTTTACTTTAGTTCCAAATGAAACAAAAAAACTATCAACAACACAGGTCAATGTCAACAAGGATGATGAAATTATTGTCATGCTGCTTTTTTATGATAGCGACAAAAAACTGGTCGGGAAAGATAGGATAGTCATTGGTGAAGAAAAAAAAAAGGATGAAGGAGCAATTCCTGTTGATGGTTTTGAATTGTCAGGCATAGTGACCGACGATACAAAGACCAAAGCAGGCAAAGATTTTTATGACTTATACTTTTTTAAGTATAGCGATTTGAAAATCAACTCTAAAAAGATTGTTACCATAACTGAAGAATTGAGTTTTGCCAGAAATACAAAAATTACAATCAGCATAGATACTAATCCCTTTTATGAGTTTTTAGTGAACCCCGATGAAGAATTTTTAAGTCTCGTAGCCGAAGATGCTGTCAATGTTACTTCTGCTTATTTGAAAAATCTGGAAAAACAAAGCCGATATCTCACTCAGTATTAATCTTATTTCTTTAATTATGAAACCTCTAGTTACTGTAATTACCATTTTGCTGGCCTATGCCGCGAATGCCCAGGATCTGGTCTACAAGCCCAGGAATCCAAATTTTGGAGGAGATACTTTTAACTATCAGTGGCTTCTGAGTTCTGCCGAAGCCCAAAACAAACTAAAAGATAATACGGTCACGACCAAAACAAAAACGGAACTGGAAAGTTTTACCGAAAACCTGAATTCGCAATTATTGAATTTAGTTTCCAGATCTTTATTCACACAGCAATTCGGGAATAATGGAATCTCTGAAGGAAGCTATACTTTCGGTAGCCTGTCTGTTGAAATTTTTCCCTCAGAAAATGGACTCACCGTTAGCATTCTCGATACCAACACAGGAGAACAGACACAAGTTATCATCCCAAAATCATAATATGCAGATCAAATATTACTTAGCGATAGTCCTGATGTTGCTGTTGTCCGGATGTGGTGCATATTACAATCAACCCGTTAAGATTGAAAAAGCATCTATAGGAGAAATCACACCGGCAACAACACTTTTAAGAGAATTGCCAAAACCTAAAGAACCCGTAATAGTTGGGATTTATAAATTTAGGGATCAAACCGGACAATATAAGGCTTCAGATAACGGGAGTACATTCAGTACTGCCGTGACTCAGGGAGCAACCTCTATATTAATCAAAGCATTGGAAGACTCTAAATGGTTTATCCCAATTGAGCGCGAAAACATTGGAAATCTTTTGCAAGAAAGAAACCTGATCCGGTCTACACGACAGGAATATTCCAAAAATCCAAACTCAAACGAACAGCAGCTGACACCTTTGTTGTATGCTGGTGTATTGCTGGAAGGCGGCATTGTTTCTTATGATACCAACATCATAACGGGCGGTTTTGGGGCACGATATTTCGGAGTAGGCGGTTCTACAAAATACAGGCAGGATCGCGTGACGATTTATCTCAGGATGATTTCTACAGCAAGCGGAAAAATCCTGAAATCAGTTTACGTTTCTAAAACAATCTTGTCGCAGGCCATTGACCAGAGTTTTTTTAGGTATGTCAAGTTCAAAAGGTTACTCGAAGTCGAAACGGGATATTCTACGAATGAACCGGTACAGATGGCCGTAACGGAAGCTATTGAAAAAGCCGTGCAGACTTTGGTGTTGGAAGGAATTAAAGATAAAATTTGGGAAGCAGACGCAGACAAAGAAGAAGTGGATTCGCTGATTTCAAAATTTGAAATGGAAAAAGAAGTGGCTGATGCTACTGGAATCTATGGAAGATACAAAACAGAAAGAAGATCAAAATTTGCGATGGAAATAGCGGGAGGCGCAACACTAATCGATGGCGATTATGACAAATCATTGCTTCGTCCTATGGGACGCGGTGCCTTAAAATATTTTTTAACCCCGGGCTTTAATCTCAGCGCATCTACTAACGTTATCAACTTGGCTAACAAAAACCGTCTCGATGTAGGCTATCTGACTTTCGATTTGAATGCGGAACTTATTTTATTGCCTAAAGAACAATTAAGCCCGTATGTTTTTGGAGGAGCCGGATTTGGAGCGAACCGCCTTTTTGAAAATACACATGCAAAAGTGCAATACGGTGCCGGATTGGAATATCTCGCTTCAAAAACAATCGGGATAAAAATGTATGCCGAACACAATCTCAATTTTAGCGACAATATTGACTATTTGAAAAGAGGCGTGCGTGATGATTATTATTTCCGGTTTGGTTTAGGGTTGACGTATTATTTCCCGAAAAAAAATCAAAAGACTTATGAGAAATACATCATTGAAGAAGCCCAAAAACCGCAAAAGCAATAATTTTTAATCTTTAAAATCATGAAAAATATTCTTATAAAATCAGGATTTGTTCTTTTGCTTTTGCTGTTTTCTTGCAGTGAGGAAAAAGTCGATGGAGAAGATTTCGGAACCGTGACAGGAAGAGTGGTTATTGCCAATACGTTCGAACCTTTAACTAATGCCAAGGTTTTTTCAAACCCAACATCAAGTATTGTTTTCACAAATGAAGACGGAAGGTTTACAATTCCTAAAGTTGCAGTAGGCCAATATTCTTTCCAGGCACAAAAAGAGGGTTATCTGACCAAATTTGAAGCTGCCAATATTCTCAGCAACAGCACAACGGAAATCGTTTTTGAACTGTCCGTATCCACAAGTGGCAACAGGCCTCCCAATGCTCCGGTCTTAGTACTTCCCGCTGATAATGCAATTAATCAAAACAGGCAAGTAGTATTGACTTGGACGGCAACAGATCCAGAACAAGATACTTTAAAATATGAAGTAATATTGAGGAATGATGCTAATGATGAAATCGTTAGGTACTCAGATATTTTGACTCCAACATATACTTTGCAAAATCTGACCTTTGGTACAAAATATTTTTGGCAGGTTTCGGTTTCTGATGGAATAAATGCTCCTGTTTTGAGTACGGTACGGACATTTACAACAACTTCTTTTCCTGATGCCCGTTTTCTTTTTGTCAAAAAGCTCAGCGAAAATAATGTCATCTATGCAGGAGATAGTTCCGGCAATCAGATACAGCTCACAAGTTCAGAAACCAACAGCTGGCGGCCTAGAAAAAACAACCAATCCAATAAGATTGCTTTTATCCGTTCCAGCGGAGCGCAAAACCATATCTATACCATGAATCCTGATGGTTCGGGAGTGTTTAAAGTAACAAACACAGTTCCTATAGCAGGATTTAACCCGGAGTTTATCAATTTTTCATGGAATACTACCGGAAGCCAAATCATTTATCCAAGTTTTGACAAGCTGTATAAAATAAACAGCAATGGAAGTGGATTGACAGAGATTTTCCATACTCCAAACGGCAAATTTATTTCAGAATGTGATTGGAGCTATGATGGTTCGAAGATTGCACTGAAAGTCAATGATGCCAGCGGTTACAATGCTGAAATATATGTGATTACTGCCGAAGGCGCTATCGCTGACCCTGTTATTTCGGGAGTGAATGGGGCGGTAGGAAGTCTTAATTTTTCGGTAACCGGACAAAAATTGCTTTTTACAAGAGATGTGTCTGGTTTTGAAAATCCGGATTACAGGCAGTTAGATACACGAATTTTCCAACATACTTTCAGCACACTTACAACCACAGAAATCAATACTGAAAAGCCAGCAGGAACAGTAGATATTGATGCCAGATATTCGCCTAATGAAGCAGAAGTAATTTTTGTAAATACCTCAAATGATTTCATAAGTGTAAGAAATATACAGAAATATCAGATTGGCTTAGTAGCCTCCAGATCCACGCTGTTTACCAATGCTTCAATGCCGGATTGGGAGTAGGAATAGCAGTGTAAAGTGTTTTGTCTAAGAATATTGCATTTTATCGATTTTTGGCTCAAATAAATAAAGAATACACTGTTTTTAACTTAAATTAGTAATGAAATAAAGAGTTCGATAGAACTTTACCCCATAAGTTTTTACTTATACTTATTTATTTACCCCCATCGTAAATAAATATTTTAATTTGCTCTTAGAATTTGAGTTTTGAAATACAAGTCTGATTTTATCAGGTAAACCTAAATTCTAATTTTTCCCGCAAATTAATTCTAAAACTGGTGAGATAGTGAAAGCTATCTCACTTTTTATTTTAGTGTAATAAAATTCTGAATCGTCCGTTTATTATAAAAAATAGATAGACCGTGAAGCAAAAAACTACTATAACTTTCTTCTTGCTGTTTTCAATATTTCTCTATTCTCAGGAGCAGCAGTTTCAGGTTTATTTTGATTTTGATATTTCTGAAACAAATACTACTTCTACAGAAAAATTGCAGCAATGGATACAAAACAATCCCACCGCCGTAGTCGATAAAATTTATGGTTATTGTGACTCAGTCGGTAGTCTGGAATACAATGATGTACTTTCTCTAAAACGGGCTAATTATGTTTTAGAAAAGCTGAAAAACAATACTATAAAAATAGGCGAGACAATCGAAATAAAAGGTTTTGGAAAACGATTCAGCCAGCCCGGATCTGCATCGACCGACCGAAAAACGGTAGTGTATTATACTATTCCGCCAAAAAAAGAAGAGCCTGTTGTAGATGAAAGTCTTACGGGTCAGGCTAAAAATTTAAAAACAGGAGATAAGCTCACCCTGAAAAATCTTAATTTCTATAACCGCTCAGGAGTTATTGTGCCTTCATCTGAACCTATATTAAAAGAACTGCTAAGTATCATGGTGGAAAGACCTGATCTAAAAATAGAGATACAAGGACATATCTGCTGTCAGCTGGGAACAGATTTGGAAAATATTGCTACCATTCGGGCACGGGCGATTTATAACTTTCTACTTGAAAACGGAATCAGTAAAGATAGACTTCAATACAAAGGATTCGGAAGTTCAATGCCGATTCATCCCATACCTGAAAGAAATGAACAGGAACGCAATGAAAATAGGAGAGTAGAGATTATGGTTCTTGAAAGTAACTAGAAATGCATTGGCCGCTTGTACAGACTTTTCTATGTAATAAATAATTTGTTACTTCGTTTTTATTTATAAACCCAACCCATGAAAAATACGGTTCTCTATATCGTTTTTTTGTTCTTTTCATTAGTTACAAAGGCTCAGGAAGGATTCTCGGTCTATTTTGACAGTAATAAATACGAACTCAAAAAACAGGAAAACGAAAAACTACAGAGTTTTATCAATACCAATAAAGACGTTAAGATTGTAGCTATCAATGGGTATACGGATGAGGACGGAACTTCAGGATTTAACGATACGCTGGCACAAAAAAGAGTTAATTTTATCTATGAAGCAATAAAAGGAAAGCTGAAAATTAGGGATGATTTCAAGACCAGAAGTTTTGGAGAAAGACATAAACATTCCAAAATAAAAGCTGAAAACAGAAAGGTTATTATTTATTTCCTTCAAGCTAAAGATTTGCCACGCGAAAATGAAATCCTTGGAATAAAAGAGGAACCCGTCGTGAAAAAGCCAAAAGAAATGCCTAAATATCCGCAAAAGATAACGATCCAAAACCCTAACGGCACTTCTTCTGAGCTGGTTTTTGATGTTGCCTTTATGGAAAAGCTGACCATAGCAAAACCCGGAGAAAAATTAAAACTGGACAACCTCAATTTCCAGTTGAACACATTTGCGATTACAAATGATTCAAGACCTAAAATATATGAGCTGTTGGAAGTCATGAAACGAAATCCGCAGATGAAAATACAAATCCAGGGACATATTTGCTGTATGCAAAACGATAAGCAAGACCTATCAACAAAAAGAGCGAAAGCTATTGCCCGATTTTTAGAAATAAACGAAATCGATAAGGATAGGGTGTCTTATAAAGGGTTTGGCGTTACGGAGCCGCTTTTCGCCATTCCGGAAAAAAATGAGGAAGAAAGAGCCGCAAACAGACGTGTTGAAATTGAAATCTTAGAGAATTAGTCGTTGCTTTGTAAAAGCAGAAGGCCTAAAAATCTATGGCTGTCTGCCAATCGAAACTCAAAAAAACTGATTATCTTTGCGCCACAACAACACAACCTATTTTTATGAGTTCTGATACCAGCAAACGCTATAATTTGCGAGGAGTTTCGGCTTCAAAAGAAGACGTGCATAACGCAATCAAAAACATAGACAAAGGATTATTTCCAAAAGCCTTCTGCAAAATTGTTCCGGATTACCTTACGAATGACGAAGAATACTGCCTCATCATGCATGCTGACGGAGCAGGAACAAAATCGTCTTTGGCGTATTTGTATTGGAAAGAAACAGGCGATTTGTCTGTTTGGAAAGGCATTTCTCAAGATGCCCTGATTATGAATATTGATGATTTGTTGTGCGTGGGCGCAACAGACAATATACTGCTTTCTTCAACTATTGGAAGAAACAAAAACCTGATTCCGGCTGAAGTAATTTCAGCTATCATTAACGGAACAGAAGAGCTCATAGAAGAATTGAAATCCTTTGGAGTAACAATCCATTCAACAGGTGGTGAAACGGCTGATGTGGGCGATTTAGTACGTACTATAATTGTCGATTCTACCGTAACAGCAAGAATCCGAAGAGATAAAGTAATTGATAATGCGAATATCAGGCCTGGTGATGTAATTGTTGGTTTGGCCTCTTTTGGACAGGCAACTTATGAAAAATCATATAATGGAGGAATGGGAAGCAACGGACTGACATCAGCACGTCATGATGTTTTCCATAACTATCTTGCTCAAAAATATCCTGAAAGTTTTGATGCTTCTGTACCGGCTGATCTGGTATATTCCGGTGGTGTAAAATTGACAGATGAAGTAGAAGGTTCGCCAATTGATGCCGGAAAACTAGTGCTTTCTCCAACAAGAACCTATGCACCCATTATCAAAAAAATCTTAGACAACTATTCTCCGGAGCAAATTCACGGAATGGTTCATTGTAGCGGAGGCGCTCAGACCAAAGTATTGCATTTTGTTGAAAATGTACATGTCATAAAAGATAACCTTTTCCCAATACCACCGCTTTTCAAACTTATCCAGGAGCAATCCAAAACGGATTGGAAAGAAATGTATCAGGTATTCAATTGCGGTCACAGAACGGAAATTTATGTGCCTCAGGAACTGGCGGCAGATATCATAGCGATTTCTAAATCGTTTAATGTGGATGCACAGATTGTGGGAAGGGTAGAATCTTCAGGAAACAAGAAGCTAACGATAAAAAGCGAATTCGGAACTTTTGAATATTAATCAAAAGCCATAAAAATAAAAACTCCCGCAATTGCGGGAGTTTTTTGTTACTTTAATTTTAATTCCATTTCGTGCTGGACTATATATTTTTCAAATCCTAGTGACGCCAGGAAAGAAGCAGTTTCTTTAGAATTGCCATCTACATTAATTAATGACATTTCATTGCCAAAAGTTGTGGCGATGTAATTAAAAAGCTGCTTTCCGAGTCCTTTTCTTCGATATTCCTTTTTAATACCAAACTGTTGGATTCTTTTAGAAAGAGGATTATAAATCAGATATCCAAGCAATTGTTCACCGTCAAAAATTCCAATGGAATGATTGGTTTCTTTTAAATTTTCAACAGCCGTGATAGAATTCTGCCAGGAAGGTTCCCAATCCCAAAATAGTTTTATGCTTTGCCAATTATATGATTGTATCGTTCTTATTTCATAGTCTTTGCTATGATTTTCTAATGGGAACAATCCTTTGTAACAGTCAAGATACCGTACTGTTTTAAAACCTATTTTCTCATAGGTTTTTAATGCGGGAACATTTCCGGTCAGTACTTCGAGCGTAATGCTATCTGTATTTTTAGCTTTGAGAAGTGGAAGGATATAGTCATAAAGTTTAGCGGTAAGTCCGTGGCCTCTTTTTTCAGGTATGATTCCGGTTCCGGCATTATAAGCAAATGATTTTCCATTGATTGTATCATAACCATGAAGTATAAAACCAATTAGCTTATCTCTCTCAAAGGCTCCAACAGACAAATCCGTATGTATACTGTCATTAGTGATTTTTGCTTCTAATTGCGGTAACGTCAGGTGAAAGGGAACAATATAATCTGAAAATGAACTGTTGAAAACATCTAAGAGATCTTTTGTATTGCTTTTTTCAAGCGTCTGGAATTGTGTCATTATATTATTTCTTTTTTTCTGAATTCTGCTTTACTCTAAATACAGTAATCCTTGTAATCAAATCAAATGGTATTGGTTTATCTAAAGGAAACTGCACAGAGCCTTTCCCTTTTTTATAAACAGCGAGTTCTTTGTCAAATTTTTCCATACCTTGAGGTGCAGGATAAAAACCAATATGATTTTTGAAAGCCGCAAAATGGACGAGATTCCCATGAAACACAAAAGTAGGAATAGCATATTTAATAGCTTCTGTTGCTTCCGGGGCTGCCTTTTTTATAGTTGCGCGAACTTCCTCTAGCATCTTTTGCACCTCATAAGGGAAAGTTGCAATATATTCATCGATAGTGTTTGGTTTCGCTGTCATAGTAAATCATTAATTATGTCTTTTTACAGCAATTGTCTAAACTTTCATAAGCAGCCATGTCTGCCTTAACCTCGTCAGCATCATAACCCAGTTTTGAAATAGCTGTTTTGATGGTCTGTAAGTCGGTTTTTGTAGTATTGTAATATACCGTAATAGTCATGTTTTTCTCATCCAATTCATACATTCGTACGCCTTTTATCTTCAGCATATTGGATTGGAATTTTGGTCCGCAGGTTTCGCATTCCTTACAATGGTCGCAATACAGTGTTGTTTTGATGATTGCCTTTTGGTTCTTTTTGCCTTCTTGCCCAAATGAGGCAACTGCAAAAAGCATAAAAAAGAATAAGATGGATTGCTTTAAGAAAGTGTTTTTCATCAGTTATAAGTTTTGCTTTCTCACAAATATAAGGCAATTTATTTGCTGTAAAATCCTAAAATTATTGAATAAACAATACTTATTTTAAATAACCCACCCTCAAAAACCTTAGAACCTTTTGACCTTCCAACCTTGTAACTCTACTGCTCTGTTATTTCCAAGTAGCTTTTATCCCAGTTTTCATAAAGCAGTATCAGGGTGTCATAATTCCCGTCTTTTGGAAAGTTTTTATCCCAGTTTTCTATCATTTTAAGCAACTTTTCTTTATCTCTTTTGATAAAAGCAACGGTTCCTTTTGCATAAAAATACCATGTCTTTCCTTCTTCTCCGCCAAACCATCGATATAAAAAATTATAAGTTTTTCTAAAATAACGAATAGCCTGCTGATCCTTTTGTGCTTTTGCAAACATTTGTCCTGCATGCCAATACAAAGAGTGTTTATTTGTATGGGTTTTATTGTTTTTAAGATAAGAAACAATCAGATTGGCCCCTTTTTCATATTCTTTATTATCCGCAAGTTTTCTCCAACAGCAGGTATCACTGTCAAAAGAGCGCTGTTCATAGGCAAGCATATTGCTCGTTTCTTGGGCTATAAGGCAAGAATATGAAAAGCAAAGGAAGATTATTATTTTCATAGTCACATTCAATCAGATAGCTTACTTATGGATTTGAAGATAAAGTTTTTGAACGCTCTATAGGATTATTAAATACAGGAATTTGAGTAGGAATATCCATTTTTTTGCCTGGCGAAATTTGTTTCAAGCCACCAAGTCCGATCAATTCCATTTGGGTTTTTAGAAATTTCTTAGGGTCTTTGTCCCGGGTTTCTTTCAATTTCTTTATTTCTTGTGGAGTTGCCTTGATAGCGTCTGATGGCAATTGAATTTCAGTTTCCAAAAGAACATTGCTACTGCCTATTTTATTTATGGTATAATCACTGGATATATCTCGTTCAGGTTTTGCTTTTTCATCAATTTTCTCTAATCCTAAAAAGACAAAACTCACTTCACTATCTTCATCATAGGCATCAACAATCAGTCCGGGCAATCCTACCAATTTCCACGGTCCAGTCGAAAAGGGAAGTTCTTCGGTAAACCAGGCGGTCCAATTTCTGCCTCTAAAATAACCTGTCGCTTTTTTGCATTTGAGACCTTCAATAACTTGGATATCGGCTGTTATTTTCCAATCAATTTTTTCTACCTTTTCTTCAGTAAGATAAAAAGCCACCAATTGTTCTTTGATAAAAAACTTGTGCTGATTGGCAAAATAAAAAATTTCCATACTATTGGTCGGCTTTTTTTTAGGGGGAGAAGTAAACGTCGGAACTTCTACATTGGCTTGCTGTCGGCGTTGTTTCTCGAAAGCATCTCTCGCCTCTATATCCTGTTGTATTTTATCATAACTTAAGTATACCGAAGCATTTTTACCGGCTATCAGCATCATATTTTCTCTATAATAGTTTTCCCTATTTGTAGTATCTGGCACATGCGAAAACGCATATTTCACCCGTATCAAAACCTTGTCTTGGTTTTGTGCAAAAGCAAAGGAGGAAAGAGCTGTTGCGAATAAAGTAAATAAAAAAGTTTTCATATGTCTGTTGTTAAGTGTTACTGTATAACTATTGAAAACCAGTGTTTTATCTCTCTAAAATAAGAAAATTAATTTTTAGTTGTACAAAATCACTACAGAAAGCGATTAGAAATGAGAGGATTAAATAAAAAACGACGGGAAAATCCCGCCGTTTTTAGTTAAGTATAAATTGATTAATCAGGGGTATTTCTGTCTAAAAACTTAATTAGTTTTCGATATAGTTTTATTATAAAGTAAATGACTACTGCAAGAAAAAGAAGGCTGAGTACTTCCCACAAAGTACCTAAAATATAAGGTAGATTATATACCGTTTCTGTTTCAAAGACCTGTTCTTTCATAATTTAATTTTTAATGTTAATTATAGCGCCATTCTGAGCTTATGATTGTAGCATCAGACGGATTTAAGATTAAAGTCAAGCGGATTCCTTTGAAAACTTTGATTCCCCAGCCTTCAATAGAATAATCATATTTCATAGAGCCTGCCACTTCAATTTTGATATTTCCATTCGACAAAATGTCGACGAAATAATCCTTTTGAGTCCATTCTCCTAAAGACGCGCCATATTCTTCAGAAGTTACATTAGTGACAGTATGGCGCTGTTGCCGGGAAACGGAAAACTTTACATTCATTCTTAATCCGGTCAAAAAATTAATTTTGAATTTGTAACTACCCAGAAAGGTGTTGCTTGCATTGGGTTGCTGTTCTATAGCTACAGAATTTATTTGCAGTTGGTTTAAAGATTCAGCCAATTCTTCAATACTATTTATTGTTCTTGTAGCGGCCGGTTCTATAGTACCATCAAATTCAAACGAAAACCCTGTGGCGATAGAATAATCAATCAGTTTTCTGGTGAATGCCATAGCTTCTGGGCTAATCCTGCCATTAAATGTATTTTGGTCTAGATGATTGATTATGGACGTTACTGTTCTGAGATTGGCAGGACTGTCCCACCAGTCTTTTTGCTCTGGAGTCAAATGTCTAATAAAACTAAATTGAATATTTCCAAGGAAAACAGGCTGGGTAGTAATAGGGATTGCAATATCTGGATTTCCGCCACCGGCATCGCTAACAGGATCACTAATAAGTGTGTTCTCAAGATAAGGTTCGGGCGTATTCACGACTATTTCAAAGCAATTAATAGACGCTACTGATTTCACATGTGCTCCGCCGTCTTTGTTCTTATAACAGCCAGGACCGGCTAATGTTGGCGGATTGTTATTCGTGCAATATAAATGAGTACTTATAAAACATTTAGTTGCACTGGAACTTCTGGAAAGAAAAGCAGAACGACTTATTTCTGTCATATTATATTTGCCTGTAAACTGTGCTTCAGGATTAACCATACGACGTGAAAAATAAGCATCATCCGGTTTGTATTTTATAAGTACTGCTTTTTTCTCATTCGCAACATCAAAAACAACAAGGTTCTCAAATGTTCCTTCTTCCATAGTCTCACGTGTAACAGCCATGGTATAATATTCAATACCATTATTTGTTATCTGTGTTACAGAAGTACTGTCAATCTCAAATTGATAAACAGCATTAGAATTGCTATTCCTTGCTGCTAAAGTCAGGTCTTTTGGAAGTGCTTCCGAAAGGAGTCCGGAAAGTTTTCCAAATTCTTTAAATTGTTTACGGACTACAGGAGATTCAGAATTGAAATTTTCAGTAGATTCCTGAATTTCGTCAGTTTGACAACTTAACAACAAAAGGCTCCAAATCAACAGGAGACTTTTCAATAGGTTTGCTCTTTGTTTCATATCTATTTGGTGTTTAATTAGTCATTTTGGCGTGAGAGTGATACAATAATACAAAAAATAATTTATAAATAAACAAATTAATTTATTTTGTTATAAAAAAATAACAAAACAGAATATTTTTAAAATTATATATAATGATTATTCTAGTGTTTGTGATGGTTTATGAGATTTCGATAAAATAACTGAAGTAAACTAAATTGTTTCCTTTTAAGAAAAAAAACAGTCACTAATATTTTATTAAAATCAATAAAAATCGATACAATATTTTATATCTTCACATGGCCTTATAGGTTTCGGATACAACCCTAAATCACAATACCTTTATGACATTTACAAAAGAATTTGACTTTTCACAAAACCTTGTTTTGGAAGATGATGCCGTTTTACTGCGCCCATTGCAGCAGTCAGACTTTGAAAACCTGTTGCACTTTGCTCTTAATGAACCTGAAATCTGGACGTTTTCCAGTATACCGGCCAGCGGTAGCGAAAACCTTAAAAACTATATCGATCAGGCAATAGAAGCCCGCGAAAACAAAACAGAGTTTCCTTTTATTGTCATAGACAAGAAAACCGGACTATATGCAGGAAGCACACGCTTTTACGATATTAATTTCCCGTTCAAAAGTCTGCAACTTGGATACACATGGTATGGAAAAGATTTTCAGGGAACCGGACTCAACAAACATTGCAAGTTCTTAATGTTACAGTTCGCTTTTGAAGTTTTGGAAATGGAAAGAGTTGAATTCAGAGCAGACAGTGAGAATGCCAAAAGTATTGCTGCGATGAAAAGCATAGGTTGTCAGGTAGAGGGAATTTTACGAAGCCATATGCCTAGGATTAATAATGAAACCCGACGCGATTCTATAATTCTAAGCATTTTGAAAAACGAATGGGAGCGAGGAGCCAAACAAAGGCTTTTTGATAAAATAAATAATAAATAAATATGAAAATCAATCCAAAAACAGGAATAGACAAGCTGGTCTTCGGGATGTTGCAAAAAGATGTTGAAGAAGTATACGGAAAACCGGACAAGATTTCTACCGACGAAGAAGATAATAAGATCCTACAGTACAACAAACAGAAAATCAGTCTGACTTTCTATACAGATGAAGGATTCAAGTTGGGTTATCTCACAACATCGAATCCGGACTTGCAGCTTTTTGATAAAGAAATCATTGGGCGCCCTGCTGCTGCTGTACTAAAAGAACTCGAAGCAATAGGATGGACAAAATGGGAAAAAGGAGAATTCGAAATGCAGGAAACCTTTTTTAACGAATCGAACTGGACCATTTTCTATGCAGAATATAATGAAATAGTAAAAGTAGAAGTAGGTGCCATTTTCAACGATAAAGACGAATTTGAATGGAAATTCAAGAAATAAAAAAAAGGGGATTTTCAATTAGAAAATCCCCTTTTTTATAGCTGTTTAGCGTATTATTTTTTTGGTGCTTCCAAAAGTTCTACTTCAAAAATAATGTTAGAATTAGGTGGAATTACATTGCCTGCACCTCTGTCTCCATAACCAAGATTTGCCGGAATGAAGAACGTAGCCTTATCTCCAAATGACATAAGATTGATTCCTTCAAGGAAACCGGCAATCAAGCCTCCTTTATTAGAAATATCAAAAGGGAAAGGCTCGTAACCACCTTGTGCGGCACGATTAGAATCAAATTTTCCATACGCTTTTGATATCTCAGCATCACTACTGTCAAATAAGCTCCCGTCTTCCAAATAACCGGCATAACCTACATAAACAGTTCCTGCTGTTGGTTTAGCTCCCGTTCCTTTATGAGTGATGCTGTATTGCAAACCTGATTCTGTTTTTTTAGAAGTAGCTTTCATTGCTGCAAATTCAGCAACTTTTTTAGCCTTTAGCGGAGCATACTCAGCTTCAAGCACTCTTTTTTTCTCAGCCTCAGCAGCAAGTTGCTTTTTCTCAACTTCATCTTTGTTAGCAAAATAATCATTAAAGACTTTTGCCGCATCGAATTTTTTAGCTTCAGCACCATTACGGATAATCTTGATTTCCATGATAACATCATTTTGCTCAATAGCATTCACGACACTCATACCGCTGATTACTTTTCCAAAA
The DNA here is from genome assembly GCF_041262125.1 of Flavobacterium sp. 28YEA47A. NCBI lineage: Bacteria > Pseudomonadati > Bacteroidota > Flavobacteriia > Flavobacteriales > Flavobacteriaceae > Flavobacterium > Flavobacterium sp. 28YEA47A. The sequence continues at coordinate 395,060 of NZ_JBGCCI010000001.1, read as the reverse complement.
ACAGTATGCTTTCCGTCAAGCCATTGAGTGTCTTTGTGAGTAATGAAAAACTGGCTTCCGTTTGTTCCAGGACCTGCATTAGCCATAGAAAGTACACCACCTGAATCATGTTTCAATTCAGGAACAATTTCATCTGCAAAACGATAACCAGGGCCACCTGAACCAGTACCGTCAGGATCTCCACCTTGAATCATAAAATCTTTAATTACTCTGTGGAATTTAAGTCCTGTATAAAAAGGTTTACCTTTATATTTTGCGCTTACGGCATTGTTTGTTCCCTCAGCAAGAGAAATAAAGTTTGCTACAGTAATAGGCGTCTTTTGATATTCTAGCTTTACGACGATTCGACCTTTGTTGGTTTCTATCTGGGCATAAATGCCCGGATCTTGAGCAGTAGCTGCTGCTGCTTTAGTAGTAGCTGCTTTTTTTGGAGCAGCTGATTTTTTTGTCTGTGCGCCAAGACCCGCTGTCATGGCCAAAAACAGTAAGCAAATAAATTTTAATTTCATTGTGTATCAGATTAAGTTTTCTATTCTGTTTTAAAAAAATCTATTGGTTTGGTGTAGAACCGAGCATTTCTATTTCAAAAATAATATTCGCATTTGGAGGAATAACACCGCCGGCTCCTCTTTCACCATAAGCAAGATAAGAAGGAATAAAGATAATAGCTTTGTCTCCTGGCGATAATTGTTCAATTCCTTCTATAAAACCAGGAATCATACCTTCTTTCATTCCAATAGTGAAAGGAATTGGAGAATAAGCCTTAGCAGCAGCTCTGTTTGGATCTAATTTTCCAAAATTTGTAGCGATACTTTCAATATTGGTATCAAACAAATCTCCATTTTCAAAATAACCCGCATAGTTGATAGAAACAGGAGTTCCTGCTACCGGCTTTTTGCCTTTTCCTTTGGTAATGATTTTATATTGTAATCCGGATTGCGTTTTTGTTGATTGCGCTTTTAATTGTTGGAATTGAGCTTCCTTTTCTTTAATAATTGCAGAAAATTTCTCTCTCATCTTTAATTGTTCTTCTTCAAACTTTTTTTGCTCTTCGGCTTGTTTTGCAAAACCATCTTTAAAAATTTTAGGAGCATCAAATTTTTTAGCATCTTGTCCTTTACGGATAATCGTTATTTTTTTGATAACATCATCCTGCTGTATAGCATTTACAACTTCCATTCCGTTTCCTATAACGTGGCCAAAAATAGTATGAATACCGTCAAGCCAAGGTGTTGCCTGGTGTGTAATAAAGAATTGGCTACCATTTGTAGCTTTTCCTCCATTTGCCATTGATAGCACGCCTCCTTTATCATGTTTTAACTCCGGAACAATTTCATCTTGAAAACGGTAGCCCGGCCCACCGGAACCATTTCCGTCAGGATCGCCACCTTGTATCATAAAATTAGGAAGTACTCTATGGAATTTTAACCCATCATAAAATGGCTTTCCTTTGTATTTTTCGTTTACTACCGGATTTTTTCCTTCGGCAAGCGATACAAAATTAGCTACCGTAATAGGTGTTTTCTTGTACTCTAATTCAACCATAATGGTTCCCTTGTCTGTTTCAATTTCAGCATACATTCCGTCAGGCAGATTGCTGTTGGACTTGTCACAGGAGAAAAATAAGGCGCTAAGGCCTAAAAGTAAACTTGTTATTTTTTTCATTGGATATAGGTCGGTTTATTGTTTTATTGTTTCTGTTGTTTTTGGAGTCTCAGTAGTTAGAGGAACAGTCGTTTTTGTATCCTTAGTAGCTGCTTTTGCATCCTTTTCAGGTTTAATATCTCTTAAAGAAATAGTAACCATTAAAGGCTGATTGTGGCCAATTCTTCTATTGTCGCCGTGATAACCATAACCCATGTGGGACGGGAAAAGGAAGGTTAGTTTTTCACCTTTTTTCATTAATTTGATTCCATCACGCATTCCCATCATAATGTTTTGCTTGTCGACACGATAAACTTGCGGGCGAAGCTCTAATTCGGTATAAATTATGTTGCCATTCAGGTCTTTTACTTCATAATCAAAATAGGCGACATTTCCTCTTTTCGGAGTTAAAGTATCAGGTAATGTACTTTTTAAGTCATATTTGTACCAATAGCCTTTTGCCGTGGCAATATATTGGGCTGCTGTGTCTTTTTTGATGACTGCTTCAATCTCAGCTTCCTCACCGGCAATCAGTTTTTTGTTTCGTTCAACAGATTCTTTCATAAAAGTTCCTGATGAATTCGAAAGAGGCTTTCTGGCCTGTTGTTGTGTACAGCCTGTAATCAATAAAGCGCCAGCTGTGACACTCAAAATGAGCTTGAAAAATTTCATAGGGCTACACATTAAAATTTTGTTTCGATAAAATAGATTCAAATTGTTTTATAGTCTCGTCCAAAGATAAGGTAGATTTTCCTCCGGCCGCATTGATATGGCCGCCACCATTAAAATAGTCTCTGGCAAATTGGTTCACATCAAACTTGCCTTGTGAACGGAATGATATCTTAATAATTCCTTCTTCTTTGTTTTCGATAAATATGGCTGTAAAGATAATTCCCCGAATTGTAAGTCCATAATTTACGATTCCTTCCGTATCTCCTTTAACATAGTGGAATTCGTCAAGTTCCTGCTGTGTCAGCTTGATATAAGAAGTTTTGTATTCCGGCAACACCTTCATATTTTGCAATGCTCTTCCTAAAAGCTGCAATCTATGGTAAGAATTATTGTCAAACAATGCATTGTGGATATCTCCGTTTTCTACACCAACGTCAAGCAATTCAGCTACAACACGATGCGTCATGCTGGTTGTCGAAGGGAAACGGAATGATCCGGAATCGGTAACAATTCCAGTATATAAACAGGAAGCAATAGTTTTGTCAATCAGATTTTTATATCCTAAAAATAAGATGAGATTGTATATCATCTCACAGGTAGAACCAAAATTCGTATCAGAATAAGTATAAACAGCGTAATTATCTGGCTTTTGATGATGGTCAACCATAATAAACGGTACCGTAAGCTTCGATAACACGTTTTCCATTTCTCCTGTTCTATGCAGGGCATTGAAATCTAAAGTAAACACAAGTTCAGCTTGCAAAAGAACCGCAGTTACATTTGCTTTATCCTTTTCATAAATCAGCACCTTTTCAGAATCAGGAAGCCATGCCAAAAACTCAGGAAATTCATTAGGAGCAATTACTATAGCATCATGCCCCAGTTTTTTTAGCAGATGGTATAATCCCAAAGTAGATCCCATAGCATCACCGTCAGGGCTTCGGTGCGGAATAATTGCAATCTTTTTAGGCGATACCAATAATTCCTGTATCCCTTTAATATCTTCTTCTTTCATAGATTGCGAAATTACATTTTTTTACTATAAATAATTAATAAAATTAAGGAATGTAGCGATACAAATGCGTTATAAATCTCTCAGGTCTTTTCGTTTGATCTTCTGATAAAGAAGATGTTTTGGGCCTTTTACAATCTGAGAGTGGTAGATTCCTACAGATCCCGAGCAAAAATAAGCCAGCAGGCAGGCAAGGGAAATATAAATACCACAATCAACTCCAAAAAGTTCCATTCCCATAATACTGCAAGCGAGAGGTGTATGTGTTGCTCCCGAAAAAACAGCAACAAAACCCATTCCTGCCAAAAGAGCTACTGGCAGAGGAATCAAGCCAGAAAGCGCACTCCCTAACGTAGCACCTACAAAAAAAAGAGGCGTTACCTCACCGCCTTTAAATCCGGCGCCTAATGTAAATCCGGTAAAAAGTATTTTGAGTAAAAAATCAAGATTACCGCTTGGGTTTTGGAAAGAATCAACAATTACAGGTATTCCCAAACCGATAAATTTTGTTGCCTGAAAACTAAAAATAAGAATGGCAAGGATAATCCCGCCAACCAAAGGTCGTAAAGGCGGATATTTGATGTATTTAGAAAAAAGCGTTCCCCAAAAATGAGTCGTTCTGGAAAATGCCATAGCGGCCAGTCCAAAGGCAATCCCGGCAGGAATTATCCAAAATAAATTTATAATAGTAAGTTCCGGAACAAAGGGAATGTCGTAATGCGTATGTTTTATTTGAAGTAGCTCCACAGTATAATAAGCAATATAGGCTACGGCAAAAGAAGGTAGGATGCTATTCGGTTTTATTTTGCTGAAATACAAAACTTCAAGTGCAAATACAGCTCCTGCTAATGGAGTTCCAAAAATAGAAGCAAATCCGGCACTTATTCCTATTATTAATATGGTTTTTCGTTCTGATGGCTGTAGTTTAAACAAGCGCGTAAACTGGTCGGAAATAGCACCGCCCATCTGTACGGCTGTTCCTTCTCGTCCTGCAGAACCTCCAAAAAGATGTGTGAGAACTGTTCCTATTAATACCAAAGGAGCCATTTTGAAGGGAATGATATTCGTCGGATTATCATATTCCTCCAAAATAAGGTTGTTTCCTTTTACAACTTCTTTGCCGTAATAATAATATAATAGTCCAATTAATAAGCCGCCAATTGGCAATAAAGCAATAATCCAGTAGTTGTTTTCTCTATAAGTTGTGGCCCACTCAAGCAAGATGAGAAAGATGGCAGATGCCAGACCGGAAAGTACTCCTGTTAGCAAACAGATTAAAATCCATTTGAAAAAAGAAGATAGCTTGTTTTGAATGCTTGTTGATTCCATGTCTGTAGGTTCGCCCATTTGACAACCAGAACCATTTCTATGATTATAAAAAGACGAAAAAGAGGTGTCTGATTAAAAAATAGGTTGAAAAACAGTAATGCAATACTACAAAAAAACTTTCTGTTTTTTTGCTGATGCATTTTTAATTTCAATATAGTAATAGTATTTTTGCGCATGCAACACAACGTACTTATTTTAGATTTCGGATCGCAATACACACAACTAATTGCGAGAAGGGTTCGCGAATTAAACATCTTCTGCGAAATATTCCCATACAATCATTTTCCGAGTGATTTATCAAGTTATAAAGCTGTAATTTTATCTGGAAGTCCTTTTTCCGTAAGAGCAGATGATGCACCGCATCCTGACTTATCACAAATCAGAGGCAAGCTGCCTATGTTGGCCGTTTGTTACGGAGCACAATACTTAGCCCATTTTTCAGGAGGAGAAGTAGCACCGTCCAATATTCGTGAATACGGAAGAGCCAATCTGACTTTTATTAAAGACGATGAAGATTTCTTTGATGATGTTCATCTCAACAGTCAGGTTTGGATGAGCCATAGCGATACTATTAAAAAAATGCCTGAAAATGGCGTAAGGTTAGCAAGTACAAAAGATGTAGAAAATGCTGCCTATAGAATTGAAGGCGAAACTACGTATGCAATCCAGTTCCATCCGGAAGTATATCATTCAACCGATGGGAAGCAGATTTTAGAGAACTTCTTGGTTAAGATCGCAAAAGTGCCTCAAAACTTCACGCCAAATGCATTTGTCGAAGAAATCATCGCAGAACTTCAGGAAAAAATCAAAAATGATAAAGTAGTTCTGGGATTATCCGGTGGAGTTGACTCTACTGTAGCTGCAGTTTTGTTGAACAAAGCAATAGGTGAAAACCTGTACTGTATTTTTGTGAATAACGGACTATTGCGCAAAAATGAATTCGAAAGTGTTCTGGAACAATACAAAGGAATGGGACTCAATGTGAAGGGAGTTGACGCTTCGGCACGTTTTTTGGGTGAACTGGCGGGTATAGAAGATCCGGAAACAAAAAGAAAAACTATCGGACGTGTGTTCATTGAAGTTTTTGACGATGAATCCAATAAACTGGAAGATGTGAAATGGCTTGCCCAAGGAACCATCTATCCTGATGTAATCGAATCGGTATCTGTGAAAGGACCATCAGCAACTATCAAATCGCATCATAATGTGGGAGGTTTGCCTGATTTCATGAAACTAAAAATTGTAGAGCCATTGCGTATGCTTTTCAAAGACGAAGTAAGACGAGTAGGTGCTACGTTAGGAATTTCGCCAGAATTATTAGGAAGACATCCTTTCCCCGGGCCAGGATTATCAATCCGAATCTTAGGTGACATTACTCCGGAAAAAGTGAGAATTCTACAAGAGGTAGATGCTATCTTTATAGAAGGATTGAAATCACACGGATTATATGACAAGGTTTGGCAGGCAGGAGCAATACTGCTTCCGGTAAACAGTGTGGGCGTTATGGGAGACGAAAGAACGTATGAAAAAGTGGTTGCCCTGAGAGCTGTTGAGTCAACAGACGGAATGACGGCTGACTGGGTACATCTTCCGTACGAATTTTTAATGACGATTTCTAACGAAATTATAAACAAAGTAAAAGGCGTGAATAGAGTCGTATACGACATCAGCTCAAAACCGCCAGCCACAATTGAGTGGGAATAAGAAATTGAAAAATTAAATTAATTAAGTCGTTGCTTTTCTCTAAATTAGTAACGACTTAATAGCTTATAAAACTTATAAAGCCTTTAAAAGAAAGAATAAAATGAAGCAGTTTTTTTATGTACTTGTATTGATGTTAGTAGTGTCCTTTTCAGCAAAGGCACAGCAAAATGTGAAGCACACCGTGACGAGTGGCGAAACGGTAACACAGATTGCGCAGAAATATAAGGTTACACCTTTAGATATTTATACGCTAAATCCCGACGCGAGAAATGGCCTTAAAGAAAACGCTGTTTTGTTGATTCCTTCAAAAGGACCGGTTAAGATTCCTGTTAAAGAACAAAAAGTTGTAGATACGCCATCCCTAAAGAAAAATGGAACGCATACTGTCGTACCCAAAGAAACGGTTTATGGCCTGGCAAAACAATACAATATTTCTGTTGCAGATTTAGAAAAAGCAAATCCTGAAATAAAAGACGGACTAAAAATTGGTCAGGTGTTGACAATACCTAAAAAAGGTCAGGAAGTACCAATGCAGGAAGTAAAACCTTCAAAAAAAGAAGAAAAAAAAGCGGAGAAAGCAGAGAAAAAAGCCGAAAAAGAAGAAAAGAAAGAAGTTAAAAATACGGCACAGGATATCAGCCATGAAGTACAGCCAAAAGAAACAAAATATTCTATTGCTAAAAAATATGGAATTACTCTTGAAGAGCTGGAAAAAAGAAATCCTGAAACCAGAGATGGTTTAAAAATAGGTCAGGTATTAACCATAAAAGGGAATGCTCCAAAAGTTGAAATTGCCGATAAAAAACCTGAGACTAAACAAGAAGTTTCAAAACCAGAAACGGCAGATTCAAATACTAACAAATACGAAGTAAAACCTAAAGAAACACTTTACAGTCTATCCAGACAATTTGGTATAAGCCAGAACGAACTGATAGATTTAAATCCGGAATTGAAAGATGGCGTAAAAGTAGGAATGCTGCTAAAAGTTCCAAATACGTTACCGGTATCGGGTGCATCATCTAAAGATTTTACGGATCTGACTAAAACACTTTCTAAAAAAGAAAGAAAAGAATTGGTCTTATTATTGCCTTTTAACCTTACAAAAATAAGCGGAGATACAACATCAACGATTCAGACAAGACTTAAAAAAGATGGTTTCCTGAACATGACGCTTGACTTTTATTCAGGAGCTTTGATAGCTATTGATTCGGCAAAAACATTAGGACTGAATATTGATGTAAAGATTTTTGATTCACAGGAAAACAAAAACACATCAAACATTTCAAGCACTTTTGTACAGAATAATCTATCTAAAGCGGATGTAGTTATTGGGCCATTTTATCAGGTTCATGCAGAAAAAACAGCAGAAATGCTGAGCCAGAACAATGTACCGGTAATTTCTCCATTGTCAAAAGATAGCGGTAAGCTGTATAGCAACTTATATCAGTCTATGCCAACGGCTGATTATCTGAGAAACGCGATGTTTGATTATATGAACAGCAAAAGCGGCAATATAGTTGCGGTTGTTGACCCGAAAAAAGCTACTACCCGAAAATATATTTCAGACAACTATGGCAATGTCCGATTCGCAACATTTACCGATAAAGGTGGATTGTCTGCTGAAAGCCTGAAATCGCTGCTAAAGCCAAATCAGATGAACTATGTTGTTATGGAAACAGCAAGTATCTGGATGATCAAGTCTACAATTACGGCTTTGCTGGCAGCACAGTCTGAATACCAATTGCAATTGGTTATTTTGGAATCGAATGATGCTTTGGATTCCGATGAAATCCTGGTTTCCAATTTGGCAAAGCTAAAAATGATGTATCCTGCCGTAACACGTGAAAATGATACTCCGGAAGCATTGATTTTTGCAAAAATGTATAAAAAGAAAAACAATATTCTTCCTAACCAGTATGCAACCCGTGGGTTTGATGTTACGTTTGACGCCATGCTAAGGCTTTCGCAAGAAAAAAGTTTTGAAGAAACCATCTATGATGCGGCTACAGAACAGGTAGAAAACAAATTCAATTATAATAGAAATCCGGCAGGAGGCTATTCAAATAAAGGTGTTTATATTCTTTATTATGATGAAGACCTGTCCGTTAAAGAAGCAAAATAATGACATCAAAAGTAACTTACCTGGGTGACCTAAGAACTTCTTCTGTACACCTGCAATCAGGAACTGAAATCCTTTCCGATGCGCCAACCGATAATCATGGGAAAGGCGAAGCTTTTTCTCCTACTGATTTGCTAGCCAATGCGCTTGGTAGCTGTATGGTTTCGATTATGGCAATCAAATCAAAAGATATGGATATAAACCTGGTAGGCTCGACTGTTGAAGTAACCAAAATCATGCAGGCGGAACCAAGAAAAATTGCGAAAATTGAAATCGTAATGAACATGTCGGTTGCGGCTGATGAAAAAACGAGAACCATATTAGAAAGAACAGCAATGAATTGTCCGGTTATACTGAGCCTGAACCCGGATATTGAAAAAGTAATCACCTTTAATTGGAAATAATCATTGGAAAATTCTCAATTCATTACTTTTCAAAAATTCAATCTTAAAGAAGACGCAGTCGAACTGGCTAATTTTTTAAAAGAAAGCCAGATAGAATACCGCATAGAAGATGTTTCCTCTGGTTTGGATGGCAATTTTGGAAACTCGGAACTGACTAAAGATTACCTGATAAAACTGCAAAAAGAAGATTTTGAAAAAGCGGACGCTCTTTTGTTGCAACTTTCTTCTAATTTGGTTGAAACTATTGGGACTGACCATTATTTGTATGGTTTTACAGATGAAGAATTAAAAGAAATCATTGTCAAAAAAGACGAATGGAGCCATTTGGATTACTTGCTGGCTCAGAAGATTCTTAAAGAAAGAGGACAGGAAATAATTCCTGAAGAAATAGAAAAGCACAGAAAACAACGATTGGAAGATTTGGCTAAGCCGGAAGGTCGCCAAACCACTTGGATTATCATTGGTTATATCATGGCTCTTTTAGGTGGATTTATGGGAGTTTTTATCGGTTGGTATCTGAAAACTCACGGGAAAACACTCCCAAACGGAGAGCGTGTCTACAATTATATCGAATCCGATAGAAAGCATGGAGGCAGAATCTTAACGTTAAGTATAATTTCTCTTTTGATTTGGATTGGAGCCCGATTCTATTTCTCTAAATAAATGGACGAACAGAAAAAGCTTCTCATCAAATTAGCCCATGCCAAAATGCCTTTCGGGAAATATGAAGGCCGATATCTGATAGATTTACCGGAATATTACGTGGTTTGGTATAGTAACAAAGGTTTTCCAAAAGGAGAATTAGGACAGCAATTACAGCTGGTTTATGAATTGAAATTAAACGGACTGGAAGAACTTGTCAGAAACATAAAGAAACAATACCCTAAACCTTGAGCAGGAATTAAACCAATTGCTAAACAAATATTTTTTATAAACTCTTTTTGTCGTTATCTGCATGGCATTTGAAAAGAAAATCACTTTTAAGGATTTCCGTAAAAATGATGGCAATCAGATGTTTAAATTTGGACATAATCACTTAACTCATTATTATGAAAAAATTATTTTTACTGGTATTGGTTGTTTTTTTCTGGTTTAATGGCAATGCCAAAACATTTGAATCTTTAAAAATTACGGCAACTTCTGAAGCTCTTTTTAAAGGAGAACAAAAAGGGAAAAAAACCGTGCATGTCAAAAGCTACAAAAAGAAAAGTGGAACAACTGTCAGATCCCATAAGAGAAGCGCTCCAAGAAGGCATTAATTAGGTGTAGTTACTATATAATCTGACCTGTCTTGTATACCTTAACAAAAAAAGCCTGTGACTATTTCACAGGCTTTTTCGGTTAGGTTTTAAAATTATTTGTTGACTACTTTTGTTTTGGCCAAGTCGTCTCCTAGTCTTGGCTTATCAATAAGCACCAGGATAGCGTCAACTAAAGGAATGAATAAAGTTATATTTCTTGTAGCACTGGTAGCATAATCTCCTTCTAAAGAAGAACCGTCTTGTCTGACTGCTGCATACTTCATCGCCTTTTTGCCGATACTTTGGCCTCCCGAAAGAGCATCTCTAAGCAGATAATAGCCAATACCGATAAGCATTCCTATATAGGAAATAATTCCAATTCCGGCCATGCCTGCGATAAACGAAAATAGAAAAATGGGAATGTAGGCGATTATACCGTCAATAAAAATCCCAAGAAACCGATTTAATTTTGATACTTCTGTCATAATAATTTTATTTGGTTGATTATGACTAAAATACAAATAATTTTAACAAATTTGAATTTATTTAAAATAAATTATTGTAAATACTTTTCGGATAGGAAAATAGAACTCAAATTTTTTCTGAAAAAATAATGTAGGCTCCCGTTTCTCAATTATCAATTAATAATTCGTACTTTTGCCACGTTTTTTTACACAACTACAACGACAAACAACAGCACAATGAATCAGACAAAATATATTTTTGTTACAGGCGGTGTGACTTCTTCTTTGGGAAAAGGGATTATTGCCGCGTCTTTAGCAAAATTATTACAGGCCAGGGGATATCGAACGACAATCCAGAAATTTGATCCTTATATTAATGTGGACCCGGGAACTTTGAATCCCTATGAACACGGAGAATGTTATGTGACAGATGATGGTGCCGAGACCGATTTGGATCTTGGACATTACGAGCGTTTTTTAAACGTTCCTACTTCGCAGGCAAATAACGTGACTACCGGAAGAGTTTATCTTTCTGTAATTGAAAAGGAGCGAAGAGGTGAGTTTTTAGGCAAGACGGTTCAGGTTGTTCCACATATCACCAATGAAATCAAGGAGAGAATGCAACTGCTTGGAAAAACTGGCGAATTTGACATTGTGATTACTGAAATTGGAGGAACAGTAGGTGATATTGAGTCACTTCCTTATATTGAGTCGGTTCGTCAACTGGTTTGGGAATTGGGTGAAAATAATGGAATCGTGATTCACCTGACATTAGTGCCTTATTTGGCTGCAGCAGGAGAGTTAAAAACAAAACCAACACAGCACTCTGTTAAGACATTGATGGAAAGCGGTATCAAAGCCGATATTTTGGTTTGCAGAACAGAACATGAACTTTCTGATGAATTGCGTCAGAAACTGGCTTTATTCTGCAATGTGAAAAGAGAAGCGGTAATTCAATCAATCGATGCTTCTACGATCTATGATGTTCCAAATCTGATGTTGGAAGAAGGTCTTGACAAAGTAGCGTTGAAAAAACTGGATTTGCCTGAAAAAGCAACTCCGGATTTAAAACAATGGAATGAGTTCCTGCAAAAGCTGAAAAACCCTAAACATATCGTAAATATTGGATTGGTTGGGAAATACGTTGAGTTGCAGGATTCCTATAAATCGATTTTAGAAGCCTTTATCCACGCAGGAGCGGCTAATGAAACCAAAGTGAATGTAGTAAGCATCCACTCAGAATATCTGGATGATAAAAACGTTGATGAGAAACTGAAGGATTTAGACGGTATTCTTGTAGCACCGGGCTTTGGAGAAAGAGGAATTGAAGGAAAGATTGAAACGGTTCGTTATGCGAGAGAAAACAATATTCCATTTTTTGGAATCTGTTTAGGAATGCAAATGTCTGTAATAGAATATTCAAGAAACGTTCTGGGATATGCAGATGCCAATTCAACAGAAATGAATGCCGGGACAGCACATCCGGTTATCAACCTGATGGAAGAGCAAAAAACGATTACAGATAAAGGCGGAACAATGCGTTTGGGAGCATGGAAATGTGACATAAAACCAGATACATTGGCTTCAAAAATTTATGGTAAAAACCAGATTCAGGAACGCCACCGTCACCGTTATGAATTTAACGGCGAATATTTAGAAATGTTGGAAAAAGCCGGATTAAAGGCATCAGGTATAAACCCGGATACGAAATTGGTGGAAATCATCGAAATTGAAAACCATCCGTTTTTTATCGGAGTACAATACCATCCGGAATACAAGAGTACAGTTGCACAGCCACATCCATTATTTGTGAGTTTTGTAAAAGCAGCTGTAACACATAAAAATAAATAGCATTTTGAAGGAAACTTCAAGAAAGGACTAACGCGTTAAATGCGTAATTAAATTAATTATTTAGAATACAATGGAAGAAAAAAAGTTTGACCGTAATTCAATTATTGGCTTCTTGTTGATTTTTATGCTTTTGTTGGGCGTAATGTATTTCAATAAGCCTTCACAAAAAGATATTGATGCGAAAGCCAAGATTGAAGCCGAAAAACAAAAAGCAGCAACAGTAGCAGAAAAAGAAGCCGCAATAACCGCAGTTGATACTACGGCTAAAGATTCGCTTCAATTGGAAAAATTGAAAAGTTCTTTAGGCAGTTTTGCTTATGCTGCAACACTTCCATCAGCAAAACCGGAAATCCAGACTTTGGAAAATGATTTGGTAAAACTTACTTTTTCTAACAAAGGTGGTTACATTGTTGGTGCAGAAATGAAAAATTTCGAAGCCGTTAGCAAAGGTTCCGGTAAACTGGTTAAAATAATAAAAGACAATAACGCCAACCTTAACATAGAGCTTAAAACACAAGGCAATCTTGTATTGAATACAAAAGACCTGTATTTTGAGCCGGCTGTTACTAAAGAAGGCGAAAACCAGGTATTGACCATGCGCTTAAAAGCAGGAGCGGAACAATATTTGGAATACCGTTATGTACTGAAGCCAAAAGAATACATGCTTGATTTCTCTATCAGAACGCAAGGCTTGAGCAATGTACTTCAAACGTCTAATCCGCTTCCTTTGGAATGGAGCATGAAAACGTACAGAAGCGAGAAAAGTATTTCGTATGAAAACCGTTATACAGAATTGGTATACGAATATGAAAATGGTAAAGATGATTATTTAGGACAATCTTCTAGCGACAAACAAGCTAAAGAAGTAACCTATATCGCATTCAAACAGCATTTCTTTACTTCAATCCTTTTAACAGACACGCCATTTAAGGTAGCAGAACTGAAATCGGATAATTTGGTTAAGGATACTGAAAAAGATACCATCTTTACAAAATCGTTTAAAGCTACTGTTCCTTTAGCATTCAAAGGCGGAGAAGTTAATTATAATATGAACTGGTACTACGGGCCAGCCGATTATAAAATCTTAAACAAATACGAAAAGAACCTTGACGAAGTAATTTCATTAGGTTGGGGAATCTTCGGTTGGATCAACCGTTGGATTTTTATCCCGGTTTATGATTTCTTAAGCCTTTTCTTGTCACATGGAATCGCAATTATCGTATTTACCATTTTGGTACGTTTGGTAATGTCGCCAGTAACCTATAAGTCGTATTTGTCACAGGCAAAAATGAAAGTACTTCGTCCGGAAATTTTAGAATTGAACGAGAAGTTCAAGAAAGATCCGATGAAGAAACAGCAAGAAACAATGAAGCTGTACAACAAGGCAGGCGTTAATCCTATGGCGGGATGTCTTCCGGCTTTAATGCAGATTCCGGTATTCTACGCCTTATTCCAGTTTTTCCCTTCGGCAATTGAATTAAGGCAGAAAAGTTTCCTTTGGGCAGAAGATTTATCTTCGTTTGATGCTATTTTCTCATGGAAACAGCACATTCCGGTAATCTCATCTTTTTATGGAAACCACATCAGCTTGTTCCCGATTTTGGCAGCAATTGCTATCTTCTTCTATATGAAAATGACAACTGGTGACCAGGCAATGAGTGCACCGCCACAAGAAGGTATGCCGGATATGAGCAAAATCATGAGAATGATGATTTATATCTCGCCTTTAATGATGATGATTTTCTTTAATAACAACGCCTCTGGATTGAGTTTGTACTATTTTATTTCCAACACAATTACAATTGGTATCATGCTGGTAATTAAAAACTACATCATCAATGATGAAAAAATCCATGCGAGAATCCAGGAGAACAAAACTAAAGAAAAGCCAAAAAGCAAATTCCAGCAAAAAATGCAGGAAATGATGGAGCAGGCGCAAGAGCAGCAAAAACAAAAAAACAAAACTCTGGAGGATAAGAAAAAATCACTAGACGACAGAAAAAAGAAATAAAAACAAAAAAGCACTCAACTAGGGTGCTTTTTTAAATTCTTAAGGAATCTGTAGCGCAAAAGTTTTCGGCAGGCTTTTTGAAAGAAGAAAACGGCAATAAAAACAGATATTTTTAGTTAACAAGAATAATAAACCCACTATTGCATGAAATCACTGACTATAACATTTATTTTATTTTTCTCGTTGTTCCAAACTTCTTATTCCCAGGAGACAAATAAGTTGGACGACAAAGGACAGCGTCACGGACTTTGGAAAGGTACATATACCGAATCACAAAGACCGCGTTATGAAGGAACTTTTGATCATGGAAAAGAAACCGGAACCTTTAAGTTTTTTGATGATACTAAAGAACTAAAAGTTATTGCCACTAGAGATTTTAGCGCAAAAGACGGTAGCGCTTATACCACCTTCTTTGATCAAAAAGGTAATAAGGTTAGTGAAGGAAAAGAAGTAAACAAGCTCTATGAAGGCGAATGGAAATATTATCATTTGGAGTCAAAAGAAATAATGACTATTGAAAACTACTCCAAAGGAAAATTAAATGGCATTAGAAAAGTTTTTTATAGAAGTGGGAAAATAGCAGAAGAGGCAAACTATAAAGACGGAATTAAAAACGGGCCATACAAAAAGTATAGTGAAAAAGGAGCTGTTTTAGAAGATGCGACCTATAAAAACGGAGAATTTGAGGGAGCAGCGACTTATAATGATGATGCCGGGAAAACCGTAAAGGGACAATTCAAAAACGGGAAGAAATCCGGAATATGGAAATATTATGAAAACGGAAAACTGGTCAAAGAAGAAAACCCAAACAAGCCGGTAAGAGAAAAATTCAAGATGAATGGCAAAAACAAAGGAGCCCGAAAACTACCGCAAAACGCTCCGGCCAACAAATAAATTTCTCAAATGCATTTATAAATTAAACAAATGCAGGGAATACAAATACTATTCTATTTTGACGTAATTTTGCACCATCAAATAATTTGAATCAAATAATAAGAAAATGAAACGTGTCGTAGTAGGTCTTTCTGGTGGTGTCGATTCTAGTGTTGCTGCTTATTTGCTTAAGGAGCAAGGCTATGAAGTCATTGGCCTGTTTATGAAAAACTGGCATGACGATTCCGTAACTATTTCTAACGAATGCCCTTGGCTGGAAGACAGCAATGATGCGCTTCTGGTAGCTGAGAAATTAGGTATTCCTTTCCAGACAATAGATTTAAGCGAGCAATACCAGGAAAAAATCGTGGACTATATGTTCCGCGAATACGAAAAAGGAAGAACGCCTAATCCGGATGTGCTATGCAACCGAGAAATCAAATTTGATGTCTTTATGAAAATTGCTTTGAGCCTGGGAGCTGATTATGTAGCAACCGGACACTATTGCAGAAAAGGAGAAATTGAAGTTGATGGAAAGCCGGTATACCAATTGCTTGCCGGAGTGGATGGAAATAAAGACCAATCCTATTTTCTTTGTCAGCTTTCGCAGGAACAACTGGCGAAATCCTTATTCCCAATTGGAGAATTGACAAAACCTGAGGTTAGAGAAATTGCAGCCAAAATGGGACTGGTTACAGCGGAAAAGAAAGATTCTCAAGGATTGTGTTTTATAGGGAAAGTCCGCCTGCCGGAATTCCTACAGCAAAAATTACAACCAAAAGACGGATTGATTTTTGAAATCGGAGCCGATCAGGAAATTTATAAAAAAGAGAAAACAGGTTTTAATTCATTGCAGGAAGAACTTGCCCATGAAGCAGCATCGATTCCTTATGTTCCGGAAATGGGTAAAGTAGTTGGAAAACACCAAGGCGCACATTACTTTACAAAAGGACAGCGAAAAGGATTGAATGTAGGTGGAACCGTTGAACCTCTTTTTATTATCGAAACTGACGTTGAAAATAACATTATCTATACCGGACAAGGAAATCACCATCCTGGACTTTATAAAAAAGCCCTTTTTGTGGAACGTTCCGAAGTGCATTGGATCCGTCAGGATTTGGCATTGAAAAATGGCGAATCGATGGAAGTAATGGCAAGAATCCGTTACCGTCAGCCATTGCAAAAAGCTACGCTATACCAATATGAAGATGGATTGTATGTTGCTTTTGACGAAGCACAGTCAGCCATTACAGAAGGACAGTTTGTTTCCTGGCATTTAGGAGAAGAATTGATTGGTTCTGGAGTAATAGCCTAAGCTTCTGAGGTGCTAAGGTTCTAAGATGCTAAGGTTATGCTTTTGGATGTGAAAAGTTATAACCTATCATAAAATAAAAACCCGACAATCACTTGTCGGGTTTTTTTGAACAAAATATATAACAAACAAAACTAAACAGCGAATCAGGCAATATCTAATAACACAAAAGATTTATCAATGCTTTCGTCAAAATGAATGTTTCTTAAGTTTTCTAAAGAAATAGTACCGGTTATATAACCCGATTCATGATTCAGATACGATTCGTCAATAGCAGAAAAATGCTTTTTTAGAGTAACGGCATCTTCAATCTGGTGTCTTAGGAAAACCTTTAGATTTACGTCGTCAGACAGGCTGTAATCTTCCTGCTGCGCAATCTTTTTATATTCGTATTGGTAGTCATAGCTCAAAGCAGAAATGTCGCTCAATACAGCCGAAGCCGTTGGGTGCGCTCCAGCACCTTTACCCACGAAAAACTGTTCGTCGGCAAAACTGGTTTTAGTAATCACACCATTAAAAACATCATCAACATTAAACAGACGGTCTGTCGAATCCACAAATTTTGGAATAACGAAAGCAGTAATATTTCCATCTGTATTTTTAAAAGCCTGTGCGACCAATTTGATTTTTAGTCCTTTTTCACGGGCATATTTTAATTCTAATCCTCCAATATTATTGATTCCAATATTCAGAAGATCTTCGGGTCTTGCAATATATCCGAAGGAATGCGCCAAAAGAATCAACAGTTTGTATTTGGCATCAAAACCGCCGGTGTCTAAAATAGGATTGCTTTCTGCAAATCCTTTTTCCTGGGCTTCTTTTAAGGCTTCTTCATACGACAGGTTTTCTTTAAAAGTTTTAGTCAGTATGTAATTGGTTGAGCCATTCACTATACCCTGAATAGACTCTAAAAGATCATTATCATAATATTCTTCTAAATTCCGAATGATAGGCATACTCGCGCAACAGGCAGCTTCATAGAGTAATGGCACGTTGTGTTTTCTCTGCAATTCCAACAATTCTTCAAAATGCTCTGCAATCATTTTTTTATTGGCAGAAACCACAGCTTTTCCACTTTTTAAAGCTGTCGTTACAATTTCATAAGCCGCATCTGCATCATCAATAAGTTCTACAATAACATTGATTTCAGGATCGTTGAAAATATCGTTTTTGTCGAAAGTAAAGTTTTCTGCTCCAATTTCGCGTGGCTTATTTTGGTTTTTGACACAGATTTTTTTGATGTCGGCTTTTAATCCCGGTGTTTTCTGCAAAACCTCATACAACCCGAAGCCTACGCATCCAAAGCCGAATAATCCTATATTTAATTTTTTTCTTGACATTTTTCGAGTAATTAATTTTTATGGAATTCGACAGTGGCATTTTCTTTAATTGCATTTTGTAACGCCTGCTTTAAGTCGGCAATCAGATCATCAGCATCTTCTAAACCTACAGAAAGGCGGATTAGGCTATCAGTAACGCCCGATTGGTATCTTTTTTCAGCAGGAATTGATTTATGGGTCATTTCACATGGCAGACAACACAAACTTTTTACACCGCCCAAACTTTCTGCCAACTGGAATAATTTTGTTCCCGATACGATTCTTGAAGCCAGTTCCTTGTCGTCAATAACCAGATCAAAGGTCACAACACCACCAAAATATTTCTGCTGGCTTTTTGCAATTTCATGATTGAGGTGGGTTTTTAATCCTGGATAGTAGACATTGCGGATTAGCTTTTCAGTAGTCAGGAATTCGGCAATTTTCTGTGCATTTTCAGCATGTTGTTTGATTCTTAGGTTTAGGGTTTCAATTCCTCGTATAACCAACCAGCTATCAAATGGGCCTAAAATAGCGCCAGAAGCATTCTGGATAAATTTAATCCTAGCGCCTAACTCTTCTGTAGCTGTAATCACCAAACCGGCTATTAGATCGCTATGTCCTGAAATATACTTTGTTGCACTGTGAACAATCAGGTCGGCACCAAAATCAATCGGTTTTTGGGCGATAGGAGAGGCGAAGGTATTGTCTACACAGAAGAGGATATTGTTCTCTTTTGCAATTTTCCCTATGGCACGCAAATCTGAAATCTTTAATGTTGGATTGGTTGGAGATTCGATCCAAATCAGGGCTGTCCTGTCACTGATGGCGTTGGCAACATTTTTTGCATCGGTCGCATCAACATAAGTCACCTGTATCCCGAATTTTTCATAAATATGAGTAAATAGGCGGAAAGCACCTCCATAAATATCGTCTACCGCTATGATTTCGTCTCCGGCAGATAGCAATTTCACAACAGCATCTATTGCGGCAAGTCCACTGGAAAAGGCATAGCCATTGGTTCCATTCTCCAATTTGGCGGCCAGATCTTCAAGAACTTTTCGTGTAGGATTATTGCTTCTTGCATAATCAAAACCTTTGTGAACGCCCGGAGCATCCTGTACAAAAGTAGAAGTTTGGTAAATTGGCACCGAAATGGAACCTGTTAGTTTATCAACTGGAATGTAGTTTAGAATTTGAGTTTGCTCTTTCATCTTGATTCGTTTTTAAGTTTTTTAATATTTTTTCGCTTTTAAAAAAATATTCGAAACCAGATATCGGAAAGGGCATAAAATAAAAATGCTCCTCCGATAAGTCAGAAGAGCAAATAATATCTCGAGTTATTATGTACTATTTTCTAAGCTTATCTTTCCCTGCTAAAGCAAGGGTTGAATGTGGCACCTTATCCTCAATAGGACAGGTTGCCAAGACGTCATCGGGTCAATTCCCTCGGTCTTTCTGGATAAGAATAATCTTTTAAAGAACTTGGGTGCAAATTTAGAGTATAAAATATTTAAAAACCTAATAAAAACGAAAATATTTTTTATTTAATTGATTTGCAGTGTTTTATATTATGTGTAAATGTTGTAAATAGTGCATGTTAAAGTATTTTATAAAATTTCATTTTTGTAAATTTGACATTCATATCTAAAAAAATAATGGTTTTGAATTCAAAAATCACTCAAATTATTTCCCAGCTTCCTTCTTTAAATTTTGAAAGATCCAAACAATTTTATCAGGAAATTTTAGGTTGCATGTTGGCAAACAAATATGAGACCTTTTAATTTTTTATGGGATGATAATGAAATCCATCTTTAGAAATGCAATGAAAAAATAATTCCTGAAAACTCAAGTTGCTACATTCGCGTACATGATATTGAAGCTGTTTTTGAACGGTATAAAAAAGTTTTGGAAGATAAAATAGTACTTAAAAGCCAATCTCGGGAATGCGGGAATTTTATATTATTGATGATAGCGGCAATTTGTTTAAGTTTGGACAGCCAATACAATAGCTTATGAAAAAAATTACCTTTTTAATCGTGTTGCTTTCAGGCTTCTGGGCTATGGCTCAGGAAGATGCCTGGGTGTATTTTACAGATAAACCAGATGCAACCTATTATTTGGCAAATCCGCTGGAAATGCTTTCGCAGAGAGCGCTTGACAGAAGGACAAGACAGAATATTTCGTTAGACGACAAAGATGTCCCAATTTCTGTATCGTATATCAATCAGGTTACGGCTTCAGCAGGAATTACGGTCAAGGCCAAATCAAAATGGATGAATGCTTTGCATATTAGAGGGACTGTAGAAGCCATCCAAAACCTTGAAAACCTGACATTCGTAGACCATGTTCAATTTGCTAATGCTACATTGAATACTGCGGGACGGGCCATGCGACAATCCCAATCAGCTGTTGTGAATAAAGAGCAGGAAGTTCAGGTGAGCTTTGGATACGGTACATCAGCAAACCAGATTCAAATGTTAAAGGGAAATCTGTTACACCAGCAGGATTTTACAGGAAATGGAAAAATAATTGCGGTCATGGATGCCGGTTTCCCTAATGTAAACACAGTACAGCCTTTTCAACGACTTCTTAATAACAATAAAATTTTAGGAGGCTATGACTTTGTAAACAGAAATACAAATTTTTATACAGGCGGCACTCACGGAACTTTGGTGCTTTCTACTATGGGCGGTTATGTTGAAAACCAATTAGTAGGAACAGGACCCGATGCTTCGTACTATCTTTTTATTACGGAAGATATTTCAGATGAGAATCCGGTAGAGGAATCCTATTGGGTTGAAGCTGCTGAAATGGCTGATAGCCTTGGTGTTGATATAATCAATACCTCATTAGGATATTTCATATACAACAATCCCAATTATAGTTATAACTATGCTAATATGAACGGTACAACAGCCTTTATTTCCCGTGGGGCAGATATTGCTTTTTCAAGAGGAATGATTTGTGTTGTTTCGGCAGGAAATTCTGGAGCCGGACCCAATCCAAACATCAGTGCTCCGGCAGATGCTATAAATGCGCTGGCGGTGGGTGCTGTTACTCCGGATGGCAGTTATGCCAGTTTTAGTTCTATTGGTCCTTCATCAGACGGTAGGGTAAAGCCCGATATAATGGCGCAAGGTCAACAAGCTGTTGTTTCTGACGTTTTTGGTAATATTGTTACTGCCAACGGAACTTCTTTTTCTTCGCCAATAATTTCAGGTATGGTGGCTTGTTTATGGCAGGCTTTTCCCAATAAAACAAATGTAGAGATTATGCAAATGATTAAGCAATCGGCTCATTTGTATACTACTCCAAACAACCAATTTGGTTATGGAATACCAGATTTTAATAAAGCCGTGACCAATGCTTTGGCAACTCCTCATTTTTCTGAAAATGAATTTTCAGTATATCCAAATCCGGCCAATTCTGTCGTAAATTTGACCATTCCTGAATTTTATAGAGAAGTACAGATTCTTATTTATAACCAGTTGGGACAAGAGATCGTAAACAGGGAAGTCAAAAAAGAAAATCCTTCCTTTTCAATTGAAAGCCTGCAATCGGGTATTTATTTGTATAAAATCAAAGCAGGAAATACGTATAAGACGGGGAAATTAGCGATTAAATAATAGTTTGAAAAACGAAAAACAAATAATAAACCATAACTAAATTAAATGAATAAGATTACACAGCTTTTCAATATACAATATCCAATTGTTCAAGGAGGTATGATATGGAACAGCGGTTACAAATTAGCAAGTGCGGTCAGTAATGCCGGTGGATTGGGATTAATTGGAGCAGGATCAATGTATCCGGAAGTTCTTAGAGAACACATCCAGAAATGTAAAAAAGCGACTGATAAGCCATTTGGTGTCAATGTTCCGATGCTCTATCCGAATATTGAAGAAATCATGAATATTATTGTAGAAGAAGGCGTAAAAATTGTGTTTACTTCTGCGGGTAATCCTAAAACTTGGACGAGCTTCTTAAAAGAAAAAGGAATCACGGTTGTTCATGTGGTTAGCAGTTCAAAATTCGCTCTAAAAGCGCAGGAAGCTGGCGTTGATGCGGTTGTTGCAGAAGGTTTTGAGGCTGGTGGTCATAATGGAAGAGAAGAAACAACTACACTGACTTTAATTCCTATGGTTCGCGAAAAAATAGAAATTCCGCTCATTGCAGCCGGAGGAATTGCTACAGGAAGAGGAATGCTAGCCGCAATGGTTTTGGGCGCCGATGGCGTTCAGGTAGGAAGCCGTTTTGCAGCATCAATCGAAAGTTCATCCCATGCTGATTTTAAACAGACTATTGTCGACTTGGAAGAAGGCGGAACGCAAGTGACTTTGAAAGAACTGGCACCAGTGCGATTAATAAAAAATAAATTCTACCAGGATATACAGGAGCTTTATGCCAAATGCCCAACAACAGATGATCTTAAGGTTTTATTGGGAAGAGCCCGTGCCAAAAGAGGAATGTTTGAAGGTGATTTAGTAGAAGGCGAACTTGAAATCGGCCAGATTTCAGGACTGATCCACGATATAAAACCGGTAAAAGAAATTGTTCAGGATATGGTTTCTGAATTCGAAAAAGCAAAACAGGAAGCTGTTTCTTTATAAAAAAATCCCTTTGCTCAGCAAAGGGATTTTTTTTAATTGATTATCTGAAACCTTATGCCAAAAACAGTCTCTAATATGTTTATGTTTTTTTGCAAAGTTCAATAATAGAGCGTTGAACGTTACCTGTCTGGTATAACTTCCCGATAGCCATTTTTTTAATCGTGACCCAGATTATAGATTTCCATGATATTTTTCATGATGCGGTCAATATCCAGTTTCAGATCAATTAGTTTTCCGGATTCTATGTCGAATACCCAACCATGAATCTGAAGCCCTCTTTCGTTATATGCTTTTTGCACTTCGGCAGTTTTAACCAAATTAACGCACTGTTCCTGTACATTTAATTCGACCAGCCTGTTGTATTTTGCGGTTTCATCTTCAATAGCATTCAGTTCATTCTTATGTAGCCTGTAAACGTCGCGTATGTTTCGCAACCATGGATTAAGAACGCCCAAATCTTCAGCCTGCATGGCAGCTTTTACACCACCACAGAAGTAATGCCCACAAACTACGACATGATTGACATGAAGGTAGTTTACTGCATAATTCAATACAGACATCACATTCAGGTCAATGCTGATTACCATATTGGCGATATTTCTGTGCACAAAAACTTCTCCGGGAGAAACGCCCATCAAATCTTCTGCTGTAACACGGCTGTCAGAACATCCAATATATAAGATATCCGGATTTTGTCCTTTTGATAAGTTCATGAAATAGTCCGGATCTTTTTGTAATTTTTCAGCAATCCACTTTTCATTATTTCGGAATACTTTTTCTAGTTCCATAGTATTATAGTTAGTTGGGAGATTTTTATATGTTAAATATAAAAAAAGACCGTCTAAAAAAAACGGTCTTGTGATTTTATTTTTGGTAATGTTTAAAACTTATTCTCAACTTCGGCAGCCTGAAGCATTAAATAATGCAGGTCCGTGTTTTTTACAAAAGGCTTTAGAAGCTCGCTTCCAGGGCCAAACATTGCCAATTCAACATAATCAGCGGAGTGATCCATACTAATCCATCCAACAGAATTTGTTTTCTGCTGCATTTCTGAAAATGCTTTATATGGCAGTTTTTTATAATTGTATAGACCTTCTTCTTTATGTAATCCATCATAATAACTCAATATTATTTTGGCATCTTCATCAGAAGGAGCATGCCCGTTTGCCTTTTCGATAACTTCTTTTACTTGTGAAGTTGAAAAGCTCGGAGTGATCGTGTTCAGAATCCATTCGTTGGTATGAGTGTATTTTTGGATGCTGTCAAAATTGTCATTGGCATTTTTCCCATAGATTACTCCGGGATTGGCATTTCCGTGGTCGGTTGTAATGATAACTAAGGTTTCTTTATCTTTTTCTGCAAAGTCTATGGCAACCTTTACGGCTTCGTCAAAAGCAACCTGGTCATTTATCAAAGCTGCAATATCATTAGCATGGGCTGCCCAATCCACTTTTCCGCCTTCTATTTGAAGGACAAATCCGTTTTTGTGGCTTTTCATTCGGTCGATAGCCTTTTGTGCCATTTCTGCTAAAGTAGGAACGGTTTTTTTTAAATCGTCATCACTATTTCGATCTACAGAATAAGGGAGTGCATCATCAGAAAAAACACCCAATATCGGCTTATCATTTGGAATGCTAAGCATTTCTGAGCGTGTTTTTGCTATTTGGTAACCTTTTGCTTCGAATGCAGCAAACATATCTTTTTTATCTTTTCTGGTTTCGGCTGAAAAATAATTTTTACCACCGCCCATCATAATATCAAATCCTTGTTCAAGATAAATTTCAGCAATATCATCCTGACTGTTTCTGCTTTTGCTATTTACACAAAAGCCGGCAGGAGTAGCATGGGTAATTGGAACGGTAGTTACACATCCCGCCATTTTTCCGCTTCTTTTGAATTTTTGCCAGATAGGAAGGTGTGGTTTTCCGTCAGGCCCTACATTCAGTGATCCGTTGTTAACACGAAAACCACCGCCCCAGGAAGAACTGGCTGCAGCAGAATCCGTAACAATAGAACTGGCTGAAGCCGTGTCCATCAAAGCTCTGGAAACTCTGTTGTCTTTATATAATTGAATCCAATTGGATCCTTTTCCATATTTTCTGTTCAAGAACAAGTCGGCCATATTAAGTGTCCCGGTACTCATTCCGTCACTAACCAGCAAAATGATGTTCTTGGCTTTTTTATTTTTGTTAATCGTTTCAAAATCCAGAACATTGGCATTGCCCTGAAAAGGATTCAAAACTGCAGTTCCGATTGTAAACAGTGAACCGTTTTTGAAAAACTTCCTTCTATCCATGTGGTAAAATCTTTATGAAGCCCAAAGATAATGAACTAACATTTTACAGCGATTAACTATTTGTTATTTTAAGAGTTTTTATAAAAAAAAAGCCCCAAGCTAATGCTATGGGACCCTTCCTCAAAATATACTTAACCTAACTAATTTTAGAAACCAGCTCGTAACTTTTGTCAAATTCTACAATGATTTGGTTTCTTATTAAATCGTCAAAATTTTCTCTTTCTCTAATGAGGTGTCCTTTTCCTTCATACCATAATACTTCGGCAGGTTTGAATCTGGAATTGTAATTGGATGACATCGAAAAGCAATAGGCTCCTGCATTTCTGAAACACAGAATATCACCTTCTTTAATTTCAGCAATTCTTCTATTGTTAGCAAAAGTGTCCGTTTCGCAGATGTATCCTACAACAGAATAAAAGCGTTCTTTACCTTTAGGATTGGAAATATTTTCAATATGGTGTTGCGAACCGTAAAACATAGGTCTTATTAAGTGGTTGAAACCACTGTCGACACCTGCGAAAACAGTAGAAGTTGTTTGTTTTACTACATTGACTTTTGCCAAAAAGAAACCGGCTTCGCTAACCAGAAATTTACCCGGTTCAAAAGCTAAAGTCAAATCACGGCCATATTCTTTGCAAAAGGCATTAAATCGCTTGCTCAGTTTTTTACCTAGCTCTTCAATATTGGTTTCGATATCGTCTTTTTTGTAAGGTACTTTGAAGCCGCTTCCAAAATCAAGAAATTCAAGATTGCTAAAATGTTTGGCGGTATCAAAAAGTATTTCGGCCGCATACAGGAAAACTTCAATATCGAGAATATCAGATCCGGTATGCATATGGATTCCGTTGATGTTCATACCTGTATTTTCGACAATACGTAATAGGTGAGGCATCTGATGTACAGAAATTCCAAACTTACTGTCGATATGACCGACTGAAATATTAGCGTTTCCGCCTGCCATGACATGTGGATTGATTCTGATGCAGACAGGAATTGATGGGTATTTTGCTCCAAAATGTTCCAATACGGATAAATTATCGATATTGATCTGAACACCAAGGTGTGCAGCTTCTTCAATTTCTTCAAAAGAAACGCCGTTGGGTGTATAGATTATTTTTTCCGGTTCAAATCCGGCATACAATCCAAGTTGAACTTCCTGGATAGAAACCGTATCCAATCCAGAACCCAATTCCTTTAGAAGTTTTAATATAGAAATATTCGATAATGCCTTTACAGCATAATTTATACGTAAGCTTCCGACTTTTGAAAATGCATCCGTCAGTCGGGTATATTGAGACTGGATTTTTGCAGCATCATATACATACAGCGGGCTTCCAAACTCTTCTGACAATTGCAGTAAATCTTTCGTTTGCATGACTTTAAATTCTTTTATACAAAATTATAATCGAATTTTATATTATGCAAAATAATAACTTATATTAACAAAAATCAACATATTGTTGTTTTTAAAACAATAATATATTAAAACTTAAATTATTTTAACGAATAAATTTGAGAATGACGCCATCTGCTTCGCCTTGATTAATTTGTAAAGTTGTATTAGTGGTTATATAACAACCATAATTTGTTCCGGCAAGAGAAAGAGAACGGGCGCATGTTTCAGGAGTCATAACATTATTGCTTATAGAGTAATTATAGGTGCCTGATTCAAATATGTCTTGTTTGGATTCGTCTGTATTGTTATTTACGACTGTGAAAGTATGATTGGATGCATTAAAATTCCATTGGATAACTCCCGGTTCAAACTGGTCTCTGATTCCGGCTATAGTACCGTTGACTTCTATTAATTTCCATACTCCTCGCAATGAAGTATCATTTCTATTATCGTCGTCGTTATTGCAGCCTAGCAATATCATTATTGCAAATAAGCATATTAGTTGAATTTTTTTCATGATTATTTGTTTTAAAGGATTGGGTTTTGACTTTAATGTATATTAAAGATGTTAAAAAAGTGAAAAAGTTGCTTTTATTTTTGTGTTTTTAATGAAAAAAATGAAATAATAAATAATGTGGGATACTAATAAAAATAGAATCAGAATAGGCAGGCAAGCATTAAATAAAAGAAATAATTCTTTCGCTGATTAGATGAAAATTGCTATTTTTGTGGCACTTTTAAAAAGTCAAAAAACTTCAATATGGATATACACGAATACCAAGGAAAAGAAATATTAGCCAGTTACGGCGTGAAAGTTCAACGTGGTTATGTTGCCAATAATCCTCAGGAAGCTGTTACGGTTGCAAAACAATTGACGGCTGAAACAGGAACTGGATGGCACGTGATTAAAGCTCAGGTTCACGCAGGTGGAAGAGGAAAAGGTGGAGGTGTGAAATTGGCTAAAAATTTACAGCAGGTAGAAGAATTAGCTGAACAGATTATAGGAATGCAGCTAATTACTCCTCAGACTTCTGCTGAAGGAAAAAAAGTACATAAAGTTTTGGTAGCGGAGGATGTTTATTATCCAGGTGAAAGTGAAACTTCAGAATTCTATATGTCAGTTTTATTAAATAGAGGTAAAGGACGTAACATGATTATGTATTCTACTGAAGGTGGAATGGATATCGAAGAAGTTGCTGAAAAAACACCTCATTTAATCTTCACTGAAGAAATTGATCCTACTGTAGGATTACAGGCTTTCCAGGCTAGAAGAATTGCATTTAATCTTGGTCTTTCAGGAAATGCTTTCAAAGAAATGGTTCAGTTTGTAGATTCTTTATATAAGGCTTATGTTGGTTCAGACGCTTCTATGTTTGAAATCAACCCGGTTTTAAAAACATCTGATAACAAAATCATTGCTGTTGATGCAAAAGTTAACCTGGATGACAATGCGTTATACAGACACCCGGCTTTAGCAGAAATGCGTGATATTCGTGAAGAGAACCCAATCGAAGTTGAAGCAAAAGCTGCAGGTCTTAATTATGTAGATCTTGACGGAACTGTTGGCTGTATGGTTAATGGTGCGGGTCTTGCTATGGCAACGATGGATTTGATTAAATATGCAGGATTTGAGCCAGCTAACTTCCTTGATGTAGGTGGTACTGCTGATGCTAAACGTGTGGAATTGGCTTTCAGAATTATCTTGAAAGATCCAAACGTAAAAGCAATCTTGATTAACATTTTTGGAGGAATCGTTCGTTGTGACCGTGTTGCTCAAGGTGTTATTGATGCATACAAAAATATGGGTGATAGCATAAAAGTGCCAATCATTGTTCGTTTGCAAGGAACTAACGCAGAACTTGCTAAAGAAATGATCGACAACTCTGGAATGCCAATTTTATCTGCAGTACAATTCCAAGAAGCTGCTGATCAGGTAAAAGCAGCACTTAGCTAATAGTATATTTATAATTGCAATAAAAAAATCCTAATCGAAAGATTAGGATTTTTTGTTTTATTCAAGTTCGAGTAATGCTTCGTAAGGATTCCCGTTTAAGTCCAATAGCAGTGCAAAAGCGGGCTCTGTTTTATATCCCTGTTTTTTTAATTCTTTAATTTTTTCTCGGAAATTTTCTCCCTGCTGTTCCAGGATCTTGTATTCAATTAACATATGGCGGTATCCGTATTGCTTTTCTACAGGAATATCCTGTCCAAAAATTTCTATTTCAAAATTATCTAAGATAAAGCTGGAGATAATTGTTTCACGGTCATTGATAACCGTTTCAGTAATTTGAAATCCGATTTCTTTGCCAAAATTGGTTTTAACCTGATTGTAGAAACTAACTTTTTCTGTCCAATAGCAGGCAATATCTAAATCGCTTGATGGAATCTCAATACAGATTGGAATCGTTCCTACCAGTATCGGACTAAATTCCGAAAGTTTTTCAAGAACTGTATGTTGCGTTAAAGTCTGGTATGCTTCACGCTGTCTGCTATTTCCGGATTTAAGATATTCTATCGTCAGAAAATCAATCAATTTATGCCTTTTTGTTTTTACCGTTTTTGAATTTTACTTTTTCTACAGGATTGAATTTGCTTTCCACTTTTTTAGGCTTGAAGTTTTTGGAAGAGGATTTTGCAACTGGTTTTTTTGGAGCTTCTTTTGGAGCAACTTTTTTGACAGCCGTTTTTAACTGGGTTTTGTTTTGGTTGATTACATCCATAGCGTTGGTTGGGTTTTCTTTTGTCCCACGCAAATGAATGATCAAACCATTTAAGAAATTACGTAGTACCTGGTCACCACATTCCATGTAGTTTGGATGGTCTTCTGCTCTAAAAAAAGCGCCTAATTCTGGCTTGGAGATTCTGAAATCTACCAATTGAAGTATGTCTACTATTTGGTCATCACGAAGCTGTAAGGCTACACGAAGCTTTTTAAAAATATCGTTGTTGTTCATATCCTTGATTTGTGCAAAGATAGATTATATTTAACTAAAACAACCACAAAACAGCTTTCGCAAAACCTTCCCGCCATAATTTCTCTCCATGTTGTCCTCCTTTTACAATTACGGTCTTGTCTAGCTTCAGGCAATAGCATCTGTTATGGTCTAAAAGTTTTTTAATTTTTTGAGCATCGATAACCATATCGTCACTTTCAGAATCACCATATAAGAAATAGATTTTGGCTTTGATTTTTTCTGATTTTTCAGTCATGGTGTATATCTCATCTGAAAACCAGAATGAAGGTGAAAAAACACCTGCTTTTCCAAAAACTTCCGGGTATTTTAATATGGCATAATACGAAACAAGTCCTCCTAATGAACTTCCAAAAATTGCGGTATTACTAGCATTGGTTTTTGTTCTGTAATTTTTATCAACGTAGGGTTTTAATGTGTTTACAATAAAATCCAAATAGTCATCAGCTTTGCCGCCGCCATGTTTTTTATTTGGAAAAGGAGTGAGTTCATCCACCCGCTTTTCATTTCCGTGTTCAATACCAATAACGATAACTTGTGCCTTGAGGCTGTCCAGTGTTTCATCAACATTCCATTCACCCGCAAAAGAAGTTTTGGCATCAAACAAGTTTTGTGCATCATGCATATAGATTACAGGATACTTTTTTTTAGAAGCCGCATAGCTTTTTGGAAGATAAACCCATATTTTCTTGACAGTTTTTAATTGGGGCGCATCTATTTCAAAAGTGCTGACCTGTGATGTAGCCGTACTTTCCTGTGCTTTCAGATTCAGAAAAAAGCAGAGAAAGAAAATTGTGAATAAATATCTCAAGTGAATGATTTTAGGGATGGACAAAAAAGAATATTTTAGCTAAAAATAAAGATTTAATGAATACCTACGAACAAAAGTTAAGCCTTCTTGCTGAAATGATTTCTTTTGCAATTGTTGACGGAATGCTTCATGATAGAGAATATCAATTTTTAAGTATTGTAGCCCAGGAATTAAATGTCAAAAGCGAAGACTTTAAAAATCTTTTTCACGAAGAATTAATAGCGCTTCCTATAAAATCAGAACAGCAGCGAATCCAGCAATTTTACAGACTGGCTTTACTGATGCACTGTGACGGTGTATTGCATGAAAAAGAAGAAATAGCCATCAAACAGATGGGTGTGAATATGGGATTAAATCCTTTTGCAATCAAAAGAATACTAAAAGCAATGGAGGAATCGCCAAACGGAATGATTGATCCTGAAATGCTGATTGATATTTTTAAGGAGCAGTTGAATTAGTTTATATCTTTTCCTGCAATGCCTTTATCTCATCTCTGTATTTTGCCGCTTGCATAAAATCTAAATCTTTAGCTGCTTTTTCCATAGCCTTTCTTGCCTCACGGATTTTTTTCTCAATTTCTGGTTTTGTCAGGTATTGGCTTTCCGGTTCGGCAGCTTTCAGAGCTTGATTCTCGAAATATTGGGTCGAAACAGAGTTTTTTGCTAACGTACTGTCGATTTTTTTGTTCAGAGCTTTTGGAGAAAGATTATGTTCTTTGTTGTAATTAATCTGTTTTTCTCTTCTGTAATTGGTTTGGTCAATCGTTTTCTGCATGCTGGCAGTAACCTTGTCGGCATACATAATCGCTTTTCCGTTGATATTCCTTGCTGCTCTTCCTACGGTTTGGGTTAGCGATCTGGTATTTCTCAGAAAACCTTCTTTATCGGCATCCAAAATGGCTACAAGCGATACTTCCGGAAGATCTAAACCTTCACGTAGCAGGTTAACACCAATTAATACATCAAATAGTCCTTTTCGTAAATCCTGCATGATTTCAACACGTTCCAACGTATCGACTTCAGAGTGAATATAGCGGCAGCGAATGGCTACTTTGGTAAGGTATTTTGTAAGTTCCTCTGCCATTCTTTTTGTAAGCGTGGTTACCAAAACCCGTTCGTCCAGTTCAACACGTTGCTGGATTTCTTCAATAAGGTCGTCAATCTGGTTCAGGCTTGGGCGTACTTCAATAATCGGATCAAGAAGTCCTGTTGGACGAATAATCTGCTCGACATAAACACCTTCTGATTTTTCCAATTCATAATCAGCAGGAGTTGCCGATACATAGACGACTTGGTTTTGCATGGCTTCAAATTCTTCAAACTTCAGCGGGCGGTTGTCCATAGCAGCAGGCAGTCGGAAACCATATTCCACCAGATTTTCTTTTCTCGAACGGTCACCACCATACATGGCATGAACCTGTGATACGGTAACATGGCTTTCGTCTACCACCATAAGATAGTCTTTTGGGAAATAGTCCAGCAGGCAGAAAGGCCTTGTGCCTGGAAGTCGGCCGTCAAGATATCTCGAATAATTCTCGATACCGGAACAATAACCTAATTCACGAATCATTTCCAGGTCGAAGTTAGTACGTTCCTCCAAACGTTTTGCTTCCAGGTGTTTTCCAATTTCTTTAAAATAATCTACCTGTTTTACCAAATCCTGTTGGATTTCCCAGATGGCACCGTTCAGTACTTCAGGTGAAGTCACAAACATATTTGCGGGATAAATATTTAGACTGGTGTATTTTTCCAATACCAAAGAGGTTTTTGGATCAAATGCTTCGATCTCTTCAATTTCATCGCCAAAAAAATGTATCCTGAAAGGTTCGTCTCCGTAGCTAGGAAATACTTCTACCGTATCACCTTTGATGCGGAAAGAGCCGGGATTAAATTCAGCTTCGGTTCGGGAATACAAGGCCTGTACTAATTTGTGTAGTAGTTTTGTTCTGGAAATTACCTGGTTTTTTTCTACTGTAACCACATTCTTTTGAAATTCTACAGGGTTACCAATACCGTATAGGCAGGACACAGAAGAAACAACTATAATATCCCTACGTCCGGAAAGAAGCGAAGAAGTGGTACTCAATCGCATTTTTTCCAATTCTTCATTGATGGAAAGGTCTTTCTCTATATAAGTACCCGTTACAGGAATAAAAGCTTCAGGTTGATAATAGTCGTAGTAGGAAACAAAATACTCTACCGCATTGTTTGGAAAAAACTGCTTGAACTCGGAATATAACTGGGCAGCAAGTGTTTTGTTGTGCGCCAGAACAAGCGTAGGCCTTTGTACTTCCTGAATGACGTTCGCCATAGTAAACGTTTTTCCAGAACCCGTGACTCCTAATAACGTTTGGAAACGCTCTCCGTCCTCGATGCCCTTGCTTAATTTTTCAATAGCTTGTGGCTGATCGCCAGTAGGTTTGTAATCAGATACGACTTGAAATTTCATGTGGAGTTTGAAGTTTAAGTAACAAAGTTACAAAGGAAAATAGGAAAAAAACTTTAGGAAACCTTAAAAGTTATGTCTTAGTATAAATGCTTATTCCAACAAATTGTTGATTTTGGCGTATTGTAAAAGCATGATGGTTTTGGCATCTTTTATTTCTCCGGTTTCAATCATCTGCATGGCTTTTTCAAAAGGAATTTCGAGTACGTCGATGTTTTCATGTTCTGTAGAAAGTCCGCCGCCTTCGCTTATTTTCATCTCTTTTGAATACTCTGCTACAAAGAAATAGATGATTTCTGTAACAGATCCGGGTGACATATAGGCCTGAAAAACTTTCCGTACCTGGGTCAGACTGTATCCTGTTTCTTCTTCAGTTTCACGCTTGATGCATTCTTCCGGATTTTCTTCTTCCAGGAGTCCGGCACAAGCCTCAATAACCATTCCTGTTTCATTGCCATTTACAAAGGTAGGCATACGGAATTGGCGGATAAGAATAACTGTTTTTTGTGCTTTGTTGTAAAGGAGAATGGTAGCACCATTACCACGATCGTAGACTTCTCTGGATTGGGTTTCCCAACTGCCGTCTTTTTTCTGGTAATCAAAGACAATTTTTTTAAGGATGTACCAATTGTCTGAGAGGATTTCGGAACTTTTAATTTTTATAACAGGATTAGTCATATCGTATAGAGGTTTTAAAAGAATCAATCAAAACATTCCATCAGCAACAAATCACCTTCTTTATGCTCGATAGTTACCATGCCATCCTGGGCGGCATGATTGCTGCTTCCGGTGCGATATCCCATAGTCAGGGTTTCATCGTGTAACAAATAATCGAGATTTGTTGATGTAATGCCATGTACTGTCCCAACGGGAATAATCGAAATTGGGAAGCCTTTTGGATACCATTTTTCATATCGTTTTGGTAGTTGGAAAATTTTGGAATAGTCGTCAAGAATAACAATTTTTAGTTTGTCTTGAAAGCGAACGATATTGGTCATGTTGGTTATGGTATGATCGGCTCTTCGTCCTGTTGCCCATACGACATTGACGGCTTTGTGTCCTTTTTCGATCAAATAGTCGAATGCCTTTTCCAGATCGGTTTTTTCCTGATCAGGAGCGTATACGATTTCCAACGGGAATTGCAATGTCTTATAGTATTCGGTATCCAATCCATTATCAAAATCGCCTAACAGAACATCGACTTTAATGCCTAATGGCAGCACTCTTTCTATAGCTGAATCCAAAACAATAACCAAAGGCGACCATTCTAATAATTGTCCCATTAGTTCACTACTACATGAAGCTCCATTAGCAATGATTAAAGCAGGTTCCTGGTCGTCGCGGACAATATGGTGGCTTGACATTTTTTAATTATGAGTTGTGAATTATGAATTACGGATAAAAAGATTGAAACGTAAAAATATAAAAAAGACGACCGTTTCCAGTCGTCTTTTTCTATAAAATAAGTTAAAAGATTAAGCTAGTTTAGCCAAAGCTTTGTTTAGCGTCTCGCTTGGTCTCATGGCTTTGTCAGTCAAGTTGAAATCTGGCTTGTAATAGCCGCCAATTTCCTGGTGTTTTCCTTGAGCAGCGATTAGCTCTTCATTGATTTTAGCTTCGTTATCAGTAAGTTCTTTGGCTATTTCAGTAAAAGTCGCTTTCAATTCAGCGTCTTTATCCTGAGCTGCTAATGCTTGTGCCCAATATAAAGCAATGTAAAAATGCGATCCTCTGTTGTCAAGCTGACCTACTTTTCTAGCTGGCGATTTGTCGTTTTCTAAGAACTTTTCTGTAGCCTGATCCAAAGTTTCAGAAAGAACCAATGCTTTGGAGTTGTTTAGAGTTTGTCCTAAATGTTCCAAAGAAGCTCCTAAAGCCAAAACTTCTCCAAGAGAATCCCAACGAAGGTAACCTTCTTCAATGAATTGTTCTACGTGTTTTGGTGCAGAACCTCCGGCTCCGGTTTCGAATAAACCACCGCCATTCATCAACGGAACGATAGAAAGCATTTTTGCTGAAGTTCCAAGTTCCAAGATAGGGAATAAGTCCGTCAGGTAATCACGCAAAACGTTTCCTGTTACTGAAATTGTGTCTTTTCCGTCCTTGATTCTTTCCAAAGAAAGTTTAGTAGCTTCAATTGGATTCATAATTTTGATATCCAATCCGGTTGTATCGTAATCTTTTAAGTAAAGTTTTACTTTTTCGATTAATTGTCTGTCATGGGCTCTGTTTTCATCCAACCAGAAAATAGCAGGAGTGTCAGATAATCTTGCTCTATTTACAGCCAGTTTTACCCAGTCCTGGATTGGAGCATCTTTTACCTGGCACATTCTAAAAATATCGCCTTTTTCTACTTTTTGTTCAGTAAGGACTTCTCCTTTTGAGTTGATGACTTTTACAGTTCCGTCAGCAGTCATTTGGAAAGTCTTGTCATGTGAGCCGTATTCTTCAGCTGCCTGCGCCATCAAACCTACGTTTGGAACGCTTCCCATTGTTCTTGGGTCAAAAGCGCCATTTTTCTTGCAGAAATCGATAGTTGCAACATAAACACCGGCATAAGAACGGTCTGGAATGATAGCTTTTGTGTCTTGTCCTTTGCCTTCTTTGTTCCACATTTGTCCTGAAGTACGGATCATGGCCGGCATAGAAGCATCAACGATTACGTCAGAAGGAACATGAAGGTTGGTAATTCCTTTATCAGAATTTACCATAGCAATAGCAGGCCCGTTTTCGTAAACTGCATTTAGGTCAGCTTCTATTTCAGCCTGTTTTGGATGTCCGGCAATCTTTGCATATACATCACCCAATCCATTTTTAGTATCGATACCAAGTTCTGTAAAAAGGTCTTTGTATTTTTCAAAAACCGGTGCAAAGAAAACGTCAACGATTGCTCCAAACATAATCGGGTCTGAAACTTTCATCATGGTTGCTTTTAAATGCACAGAAAATAAAACACCTTTTGCTTTGGCGTCTTCAATTTCTTTAGAGATAAAGCTTTTTAATGCTTTCATGCTCATTACTGAGCTATCAATAATTTCTCCGGCCTTTAACGGAGAAGTGTCTTTTAATAATTTTGTAGTACCGTCATTGCCTACGAATTCAATTTTGAAAGTATCGGCATCCTTAATGGTTACTGATTTTTCACTTCCATAAAAATCACCTTCGCTCATGCTTGCTACATGTGTTTTGGAATCTGCGCTCCAGGCACCCATAGAATGTGGGTGTTTCTTAGCGTAATTCTTTACAGCTTTTGGAGCTCTTCTGTCAGAGTTTCCTTCACGTAGAACCGGGTTTACGGCAGATCCGAGCACTTTAGCATATTTAGCCTTGATTGCTTTTTCTTCGTCAGTCTGAGGGTTTTCAGGAAATTCAGGAAGATTGTATCCCTGTGCCTGTAATTCCTTGATGGCTTCTTTCAATTGAGGAACCGAAGCCGAAATGTTAGGCAATTTGATGATGTTTGCCTCAGGAGTTGTAGCCAGTTTTCCAAGATCGGCAAGATTGTCGTTGATTCTCTGTTCTGGCTTAAGATAGTCTGAAAGGTTGGCGATGATTCTTCCAGCCAATGAAATATCTTTGGTTTCAACAGTAATTCCTGCCGGAGCAGTAAATGCTTTTACGATTGGTAAAAAAGAGTGGGTGGCAAGCATCGGAGCTTCGTCCGTAATTGTATAAGAAATCTTTGCTTTATCTGACATTTTCGAAAAAAATTTGTTTGTTTATTCTTGTTTGTAAGGATTGCAAATATATGAAAACCATAGCGAATTTAAGAATTTGGAGAAAGCGAAAACGTTTGATTTAAGAAATTGGTAATTAAAAGATTGATAAATGCGAAATCATCAAATAACTATAAAATTTTAACGTGGATATTTTAGAAGTTGGAAATATTTTAGCAGGTGAATTCTTTAGGTTTTCTTAATTGATTACCTGAAATCTTGCTTTGCGGCTCTGCGCCTTTGCGAGCAATTATTTCACGCAAAGGCGCAGAGTCGCAAAGTTTCTAATAATAGAAATGTTGTGCTTATCTTGATAGTCTTTTATTTAAGAAAGAATTTTAGTAGAACAGATAATCAGCAGCACTGTTGCTGTCTTTGTTGATTACTTTTGGGAATCCGTTTTCATTGTATTCGTACGTATTCATAACTTCGATTACGTTCGGATTTTCGATTAGGCTGTTGCTAATGCAATTTTTTGAACTTCCAATATTAGTGGTAAAACCATTGAAATGTGCTGAATTGTAAAAATAGTGATACAAGAATAGCTTATTGTATCCGGTAACATTTTTCAAAGGGTGGTTTTTACTGTCGTAAGTGTATTTTACAGAAGGCCTTGGTCTTCCGCCGTTCAGGTATACATATTCTGAGATCTCATTGTCTCGAACGGTAAAATATCCTACGAAATCATAAGAACTTCTGTAGGCTCTTGCGACAAAATTTACAGTATCCTGTCCAACATAGGTAAACTCAACAGTCAAAGGATTATCGCTTTCTTGTTTGAATTTTTTTAGTTTTCCATTAGAAAGATATTCAAATTCTACAGTTTGTGACAATGTATTGTCGGTATCAGGATTTGTGTACCAGCTGATTTTTGAGATGTTATTTCCGTTGTAATTGAATTTTTTATTTTCCTTCACGCTTCTGGCTTCCAGTAATTTTTTACCGTCATATTTATAAAGCGTTTCATAGCTTGTGCCATTGCTTTGAGTGATGGTCTTTTTTAAGAGCACATCGGCTGTAGTGTCATGCGGCTGCGAAGAATCGTCGCTTGAACATGAAAGAAGTATGGCGAGACAAAATAGTAAAGCTATTTTTTTCATAATGTCTGATTTTAGGTAAGTTGCATACAATAGGTAAAGGTATGATTTTTTATTTCATGTTGCATCTTAAAAAAAATAGGCCATAAAAAAATCCCGAAGCGATTCGGGATTTTTTTATAACTAAAAGACGTTAGATTATCTTCTTCTGTCTTTAATTTTAGCTTTTTTACCTGTAAGTTCTCTGAAGTAGAAAATTCTAGCTCTACGAACTTTACCAGTTTTGTTGATTTCAACTTTCTGTAAAGCAGGCATATTCACAGGGAAGATACGCTCAACTCCAACAGAACCAGACATTTTACGGATTGTAAAAGTTTCAGTCGCACCAGAACCTCTTCTTTGGATTACAACTCCTTTGAAGAACTGAGTTCTTGTTTTTTCACCTTCTTTAATTTCGTAGTAAACTGTGATTGTGTCACCAGCTCCGAATTCAGGAAAATCTTTTTTTGTTACAAATTCGTCTTTAA
Source organism: Flavobacterium sp. 28YEA47A (assembly GCF_041262125.1). Classification (NCBI taxonomy): domain Bacteria; kingdom Pseudomonadati; phylum Bacteroidota; class Flavobacteriia; order Flavobacteriales; family Flavobacteriaceae; genus Flavobacterium; species Flavobacterium sp. 28YEA47A. Next base: position 357,295 of record NZ_JBGCCI010000001.1, on the reverse strand, counting down.
CGAATTTCATCAAATCTGCCATTTTGTTTGATTTAATTATTTGATTATCAGAGCAACGTTCACGAGTTTCGCCAGAGGTTGGTCCAAAGTGGGTGCAAAGATAGGAAAAGTTATGAATTATGAAATGGGAATAGATGATTTTTTTAAGAAAAATTTCAAATGCATGATTTTAGATGTAAGATTTAGTATTTAAAGATTTAAGATTTTGGAGGTAGGATTTAAGATTTTAGAACTACGATGCTTTATGTAGGTACGTTTTCAAAAATCAAAAAATAAGTCAGCCTTCAAAAATCAAAAATCTCAAATCAAAAATTTAAAAGGTCTTCAAAAATCCGAAATCATAAATCAAAAATTCAAAAATCAGTCTTCCAACAAATCCGGTCTCCTATTCTTCGTGTGTTCAAAAGCTTTGTCTTCACGCCATTGGTCGATTTTAGCAAAATGACCGCTTAGCAAAATATCCGGTACTTTCCAGCCTTTATAGTCGGATGGGCGTGTGTAAATTGGAGGCGATAATAGGTTGTCTTGAAAACTGTCTGTCAAGGCAGAAGTCTCATCGCTTAAAACGCCCGGAATTAATCGGATTAAAGCGTCAGACAATACGATAGCTCCTAACTCTCCACCCGAAAGTACATAATCTCCGATTGAAATTTCTTTAGTAATCAGATGATCCCGTACTCTTTGGTCTACACCTTTATAATGACCACATAAGATGATAATGTTTTCTAACGACGACATCTGATTAGCCATGCCCTGATTTAAAGTTTCTCCATCCGGAGTCATATAAATGATTTCATCATAGTTGCGTTCGCTTTTCAGCTTTGCAATACAATCATCAATAGGCTGAATCATCATAACCATTCCCGCGCCTCCACCAAATTGATAGTCGTCGACATTCTTTTGTTTGTTTGTCGTATAATCTCTCAAATTATGAAAATGGACTTCTACCAGTCCTTTGTCGATCGCTCTTTTCATGATAGAGGCTTCGAAAGGACTTCTTAATAATTCAGGAAGTACGGTGATAATGTCGATTCTCATTTTAGGGATTTGTGATTTAGGATTTACTATTTGTGATTTAGGATTTAGGATTTCAGATTTCGCTTCTAAAATCATAAATCCTAAATCAAATATTTTTTAAGCTCCGAATTGTTTTAAATGGTGGTCCAGGTGTTTCCATTGCATATAATCCCATTCATCAGTTGTAAGATTTCCAAAAAAAGGATGCTTAGGGTTCTTTATTGCGCCAGGGCCTTCGTTGGTAAATTTTGAGATTAAAGTAATTAGTTCTGTTTTTGACTGCTCAAAATCAGGATGTCCTTTTACGACAAATTCTTTAGCAGTAGGCAGGTTTCTTTTAATCGGGTCTTTGCTAATCACGCTTTTTTTTGCCATTTTTCCAAATAGCAAAGCAATAAGTCCGACTTTAATCTTTATCTCTCCAAAAGCAACCTTAATGGGCATTTGGCAATGCACAAGCATCTGGCTTACGTTCATTGTTCCCCATTCATTATGTGTAATCGGAGTGAGCGTCTCTATGCGCTCAATCAGTTTTTTATTTCCTTCAGGATGAAAAATGCTATTCATGTGGTTGGTTGTTTTTATTTTCAGAACGGAGAATTCTCTTTTTTCTGTGACGCAAATTTAAGTAAATACCTAGTTTCTTTGTTTGACCTAGGTCATTAATTGTATTTATTTTCACATTTTAATTCGTAATTTTGCGTGATTCAAAAATAAAATTAATAAGATGGAAAACGGAATATACGCAAAATTCAATACTCCAAAAGGGGCAATCTTAGTGAAATTGACACATGATAAGACGCCTGGAACTGTAGGTAACTTTGTTGGATTGGCAGAAGGAAATTTAGAAAACAAATCAAGACCACAAGGCAAGCCTTATTATGACGGGCTTAAATTTCACCGTGTGATTCCTGATTTTATGATCCAGGGCGGTTGTCCTCAGGGAACAGGAACAGGCGGACCGGGCTACCAATTCGATGATGAGTTTCATCCGGAATTAAAGCATGATAAGCCAGGTGTATTGTCTATGGCTAATTCTGGTCCGGGTTCTAACGGTTCGCAATTTTTTATCACACACGTGCCAACAAACTGGTTGGATAATAAGCATACTGTTTTTGGTCATGTGGTAGAAGGACAGGATGTTGTAGATGCAATTGCTCAGGGCGATGAAATTCAAAGTATTGAAATTATCCGTGAAGGTGATGAGGCAAAAAAATGGAATGCTATTGAGGCTTTCAGAGTATTTGAAGGTTCTCGTGCAAAACGTGAAGCAAAAGCAAAAGAAGAAGCTGAAGCTAAAATGGAAAAATTAGCTGCTGGATTTGATAAGACTGAAAGCGGACTTCGTTATAAAATGATTCAAAAAGGAAACGGTAAAAAAGCAGAAAACGGTAAGACCGTTTCTGTTCACTATACCGGACAGTTGGAAGACGGAAAAGTATTCGATTCTTCTTACCCAAGAAAAAAACCAATTGAATTTCCTTTAGGAAAAGGCCATGTAATTGAAGGATGGGATGAAGGAATTGCTTTACTTCAGGTAGGAGACAAGGCTCGTTTTGTTATTCCATCGCATTTAGGATATGGTTCTCGTGGAGCAGGTGGTGTTATTCCTCCAGATGCTACTTTGGTTTTTGACGTTGAATTAATGGATGTGAAATAATAAGATTTCGATTTATAGTTGTTAAAAGCACCTCATTAGAGGTGCTTTTTTCTTGGAATGCTATTTGCTTTTGTATTTTTGCCATTACTAAAATTGATCCGATGCGTTTTTTGTTTTTTATTCTTTTTCTGTTTTCGATTTCTTCAAAAGCTCAGGTTGCACAACATTGCGGCTATGATTTTACTTCTTATTTTGTATTGAATGTACACGAAGCAGGCAAAAAAGAGAATATTCCCGGATTAAAAATTACCATAATTAACGGATTGGGTCTTGATTTGCTGAATATCAATAATCTATACAGTTGGACAAGTGCCGGAAAACCATTGACTTTTACTGCTAATTATAGAATAGATGATAAAGGCAATAGGATAACGAGCGATTCTCAGGTTTCAAAAGAGCGCTGGTTTTTTCCTTTTGCAAAAGACAATTATCTGCTTTCTATCAAAAACACGTTTCCGGGAGATGATTTTAGCCTGAAAGTTGAAGATGTTGATGGTGAAGAAAACGGAGGCAATTTTAAAACGCAAATTGTAAAACTGAATAGTTTCAATATGTATGTCCTATGTTCCAGCAAAGCTCGTGAGACACAGTTTGGTCCTAAGATGAACCGTCCGATTGATATCGTATTGGAAAAGAAATAATTATTTCCATTTGATATTGCAACCCAAACTTGGTTTTTGGATTTCAGGCAGGCTTCTGTTATAAATTAAGGCGTCGATTGCGTTTCTCAAATCACTGCCGCTTAAAGGAATTCCGTTTGAAGGTCGGGAATCATCTAGTTGTCCTCGATAAAATAATTTGTCCTGTGAGTCAAAAAGATAAAAGTCAGGCGTACAGGCGGCATCAAAATCTTTGGCGACATCCTGGGTTTCATCGTATAGGTAAGGAAAATCAAAACTGTTTTTAAAAGCGAATTCAGACATCATTTCCGGGCCGTCCTGTGGATATTTTTCAACATCATTGCTGCTGATAGCAATAATCCCAATGCCTTGTACGCGGTAATCGTTGGCAATCATCAAAATTTCCGGCAAGGCATGAATCACATAGGGACAGTGATTGCAGATAAACATAACCAAAGTGCCTTTTTTGCCTTTCAGGTCTTCAAAAGAATAATAAAAACTAGAATTAGTATCTTTCAGTCTGAATTGTGGAGCAGAAGTCCCAAGTGGGAGCATATTTGATGGTGTTTTTGCCATTGCATTTAAAATAAAATTCGAGCTTTAAATATAGGCAGAAATTTTCGAAATTTGACAGACAGTATTTAGAATAGAAAATTAAAATTATGAATTCAGAATTACAGAATAATTTATCATGGTCCGAATTTGAAAGAGTAGAAATGCGGGTTGGGACTATTATGGAAGCTAATGATTTTCCAGAAGCCAGAAAGCCGGCATATCAGCTGGTTATCGATTTTGGTGCTGAAATAGGAATCAGAAAGACTTCCGCTCAGATTACAAAACATTATGAAAAAGCAGATTTAGTTGGAAGGCAAATCGTTTCTGTTGTAAACTTTCCTAAAAAACAGATTGGCAAATTTATGAGCGAATGTCTTGTTTTAGGAGCGGTAGGCGAGGAAGGTTCTGTTATCTTGCTGTCTCCGGATTTTAAAGTGGAAAATGGTTTGAGGATTGGATAAAAAAAACAGCCTCTTTTGAGGCTGTTACTATAATTACAAAATAATATCAAATTGAATTAGTTGACTGGCTGTCCTTGCTTGTTGATAAAAAAAACATCATTACCTTTTCTTACTTCTGCTTTTCCGTTTCTGAAATTTTCAGCCCTGGTATATTTTGTAAATGGAATGATAAGTTTTCCGGTTGTGTCTACATAACCACTTTCTCCTTTGTCAGTAACGATTAATGCCAGGCCTTCACTGAAAAAATTAGCTTTGATATAAATACACGGAACAACTTCTTTTCCTTTTTTATTGATAAAGCCCCATTTGTTGCCTATCTGAACTCTAGCCAATCCAGATTGGTCGCTATCAAAACTACCCATTCCGTCATACTTTAATGGAACTATAACTTTTCCGGTTTTATCAACCAGGCCGCATTTGTTGTTATTTCTGACAATAGCTACGCCGCCTTTAAAATCGTCAGCTAGTTCATAAATAAAAGGAACGACCGTTTTTCCTGTTTTGTCTACATAACCACGTTTTTGTCCTTTCGTGGCTACTGCCAATCCATCTTTAAAAAAACCAATCTCATCATAGATGCAAGGAACGGCTTCTTGCCCTTTTTGATTAATGGCTCCGAATTTCCCGTCTTTTCGTACCCGTGTCATGCCTTCTGATGTAAAGCCGGCCGCCTCATAAATAAAAGGAATGTTTTCTTTGCCAGTAGGATCGATACGCCCCCATTTTTCTTCTTTTCTTACCCAAGTATAACCTTCTGAAAAACCTTTAGCTTCATCATAAATACATGGGATTACTTCCTTGCCTGATTTATCTGCATAGCCGTATAGATTTTCTTTTTTGACTAGTGCTCTGTTTTCTGTAAAACTGGCGACTGTCGAATCGTAAATAAGCGGTACAACAATAGTTCCGGTACTGTCGATTATTCCAGAGGCTGTGCCATTTGAGACAGAGGCATAGCCTTTAAAAAAATATTGGATGTTGTAGCTCTTGTCTTCGGGAGTGAATTTTTTTGTTTTTGTATCATAAGTCCCGGTAATTTTTGTCTGCGCAAGAAGACAATTGCTTACGAAAAGGCATAGGATAAGAAGATGTCTCATTTAGGAGTTTGTTACGGTGTTAGGTTTGAACTTGAGAAAAAACTATGCCAGAATCTTATATAAACAAAAAATTCCCGAAAGGTCATTTCGGGAATTCTGTTATTGTGTATTGATTAAATATCGTCAAAGTCAATATCTGTAAAGCTTGCTGTGGCGGTAGTTTCAGCAGTAGCTTTTTCAGTATAGAACTCTTTCTTGAAATCTTTTTGATGTCTTTCAGAGATTACTTCTTCGCCTTTGTGGTTTAAGACATAAGAAGTCATTTCTTCCAAGATTTCTGAAAATGCGGTAAAATCTTCTTTATAAAGGTAGATTTTGTGTTTTTTAAAATGAAAAGAACCGTCTTCTTCAGTGAATTTTTTACTTTCAGTAATTGTGATATAATAGTCGTCAGCTTTTGTAGCTCTAACATCAAAGAAATAAGTTCTTCTTCCGGCTCTCAATACTTTAGAAAAAATTTCTTCTTTTTCTAGCATGTCATTTTCTCTCATAATCCGTCGTTCAATTGGTTTGTGTTAACTGGAAACCAAAAATCTAAAAAATAGCTGAATTAAACAACATTTTTATAGGATTTCTTTTTCAGAAAGTTGTTTCAGATACAAGTCTTTGTAATAACCTTCCTGGTTTACCAATTGATTATGAGAGCCTTGTTGGATGATTTTTCCATCGTCAAGAATAATGATTTTGTCTGCGTTTTTGGCTGATGAAACTCTATGGCTTACCAAAATAGTTGTTTTGTCTTTACAGAATTCAAGAAGGTTATTCAGGATCGCTTCTTCGGTTTCTGTGTCAACGGCAGACAGACAGTCGTCAAGCAGTAAAATGTTGGAATCTTTGATGATTGCCCTTGCAATAGAGATACGCTGTTTTTGTCCGCCCGATAATGTAATTCCTCTTTCACCGATTACAGTCTGGTACTGTTCGTTGAACCCTATAATATTAGTATGGACAACCGCTTTTTTCGCTGCTTCGATTACTTCTGCTTCTGTAGCGTTTTCCTTTCCGAACTTGATGTTGTTCATAATCGTATCTGAAAACAAGAAAGCGTCCTGAGGTACAAAAGCAATACTGTTTCTGACATCATGAAGGTTCAGGTCTTTGATATTGTGGCCATCAATAGTGATTTCGCCGTCCTTAATATCATACAATCGACTAATAAGGTTTAAGATGGTCGATTTTCCGGAACCTGTTTTTCCAAGAATAGCCAGTGTTTCTCCTTTTTGTATCGTGAAACTTACTTTATTTAAGGCTGTGATGTTGGTGTCCTCATAAGTAAAGCTAACATGGTTGAACGTTATTTTTCCATCAATGATTGAGCTTTCTAATGTTTTGTTTTTGATTTCCGGTTGTATTTTCAGGAATTCGTTGATTCTTTTTTGTGACGCTTCTGCCTCTTGTATCATAGATGAAACCCATCCTAAAGAAGCCACCGGCCAGGTTAGCATGTTGATGTAAAGTATGAATTCTGCAATGACACCGATACTTTTTATAGAGCCGTTAATATACATCATACCTCCAACGTAAATCACGACAAGGTTACTCATCCCGATTAGCAAAATCATTAGCGGACCAAACAAAGCGTTGGTTTTGGCAAGTCTCATGCTCTTTTCACGGCTTTCTTCTGACAGATCAGAAAATTCGCCCTGTGATTTTTCTTCGAGGCTATACGCTTTAATAACTCGGATTCCAGAAAAGACTTCCTGAGTGTAGCTTGAAAGTTGTGAAAGATTTTGTTGGAAAATTCCACTCCTTATATTGATTTCGTTGCTGAGTTTAAATATCAGATAAGAAAGAATTGGCAAAGGCAATAAAGTATATAAGGTAAGCTTTGGCGAAATAATATACATCTGTACGATTACCACGGCAAAACGGATAAAGGTGTTGATGGTATACATAACCGCTGGACCAACATACATCCTGACCTTGCTAACATCTTCACTGATACGGTTCATCAGGTCGCCTGTCCTGTTTCTTTTATAGAAATTCTGAGAAAGATTTTCGTATTGCCTGAAAACTTCATTTTTTAAGTCGAATTCTACATAACGTGACATTACAATTAATGTCTGACGCATTAAAAAAGTAAGAACGCCTGCAATAATCGTAGTAATTAAAACCCATACAATATTTTCGAGAAGAATATTTTTTGTGGTTTCAGAATCAAACTCTTTCTGCGTCAGTGCATTGATAGAATTTCCGATTAGCTTTGGTGTGTAAAGGGAAAAAAACTGGGCAGCAATTGTGGTAATAATTCCTAATAAAAAATGGTATTTATATTTGGTGAAATATTTGTTTAAATATTGAAGTTCTTTCATTGTATTTGCAAAAGTGATAAAATAATTTATTTTTTTTTGTTAAAAATATGAGTAAAATATTTTTTTATTTAAAATGTAAAAAAGCTATTTTCATTAATGGATTGCTAATAAAGGTTAATTTCATTGCAAAGTTTTGATTTAAATCTTAATTTTGCGACATCTTTTTGATGAAATCATAATTAACCACTTAATAAAAGATAGTATGATAACAGAAGTAGCAAAAGCAAGTGAGCTTCACAAAATCGACCCGGTTTTTGGACAATTATCATTTGACAATCACGAACAAATCGTATTTTGTAATGACAAAGATACTGGTTTGAAAGCAATAATCGGCATTCATAACACAGTTTTAGGACCAGCTTTGGGTGGAACAAGAATGTGGAAATATACCAACGAATGGGAAGCTCTTAATGACGTTTTGAGACTGTCTAGAGGAATGACTTTTAAATCTGCTATCTCAGGATTGAACCTAGGAGGTGGAAAAGCCGTCATTATTGGCGATTCAAAAGTTGACAAAACTCCAGAAATGATGATAAAGTTTGGTGAATTTATTAATTCACTAAGCGGAAAATATATTACTGCTGAAGATGTAGGTACTACAACTCCAGACATGGACCTGATCAGAGATGTTACTCCTTATGTAACAGGTATCTCTCAATCAAGAGGTGGTTCTGGAAACCCATCGCCTGTAACAGCTTTTGGTGTTTACATGGGAATGAAAGCAGCAGCTAAGTACCAATTTGGTTCTGATAACCTGGATGGTAAAAAAATCCTGGTTCAAGGAACTGGAAACGTAGGTGAGACACTTATCGACCACCTTACAAAAGAAGGTGCTTTGGTACAAATCACTGACATCAACGAAGCTAGATTGAAAGAAATCAGTCAAAAATATGGCGCTCAGATTTTTACAGGAGAAGATATTTACAGTGCTCCAGTTGATATTTATGCTCCATGTGCATTGGGTGCTACAATTAACGATGCTACAGTAAACAAAATCCAGGCAAAAATCATTGCTGGTGCTGCTAACAACCAATTGGCTAATGAAGAAATCCACGGAAAAATCCTGAAAGACAGAGGTATTGCTTATGCTCCTGATTTCTTGATCAACGCTGGAGGTATCATTAATGTATATGCTGAAATTGTTGGTTATGATAGCGCTGAGGCTTTGAGAAGAACTGAAAACATCTACAATACTACATTGGAGATCTTCAATTTTGCTGAAACAAACGGTATTACTACGCACCAGGCAGCTTTATCTATTGCTCAAAAACGTATTGACGACAGAAAAAAAGAAAACGCTAAATAATAATTTAGGGTTTCAATAATATTACTATTTTTGCAAAGCGAAAGAAATCTCTTTCGCTTTGTTAATTTTTAAAAGTTCTTATAAGGTGTTAAATAGAAGACATATCCGTGTAAAAGTAATGCAGTCAGTATATGCCATGCATCAAAACAATTCCGATAATCTTGAAAAAGAAGAAAAATTCTTATTTTACAGTATCGAAAATATTCAAGATTTATACCTTATTATGCTGTCCTCTTTGGTAGAAATCCAAAAAAGAGAAGAAGATTTTCTTGACAAGTCCAGCAAAAAACACCTCGCAACTCCTGACGAGCGTAATCCTAATAAGAAATTCATCAACAATCATGTATTGCAGTTGCTGCTTGAAAGCAATTCTTTAAGCATGGCTTTGGAGAATAGAAAAATCAATGACTGGCATTTGAATGATGATTATATCAGAATTCTTCTGGAAGAAATTAAAAACAGTGACCTTTATAAAGAGTACATGAGCAATCGTGTAAACAATTTTGAAGAAGACAAACGCTTTGTTGTTACGGTTTTTACAGAATTGATTGCTCCAAATGAAAAACTTTACGAATATCTTGAAGATAATAAGTTGACATGGATTGATGATATTCCGTTAGTGAATACGCATATTGCCAAGCAGCTAAAAGCCTTGAAATCTACAGACGAAGATTTTTCAATCCCAAGAGTATACAAAGATTCTGAAGATAAGGAATTTACTAAAAATCTATTCCGAAAAACGGTTTTGAATGAACCGGAATTGTCAAAAGAATTTATCGATAAGACTCCAAACTGGGATTCAGACAGGATAGCTGAAGTAGATACGATTATCTTAAAAATGGCTATTTGTGAGTTATTAAAATTCCCTTCTATACCTGTAAAAGTAACTATTAACGAATATTTAGAAATAGCAAAAGAATATTCTACGCCAAAAAGCAGTATTTTTATCAACGGAATTTTAGACAATTTGGTAAAAGACTACCAAACAGCAAATAAATTAAATAAAACCGGAAGAGGTTTGATGTAACTTAAATACTCATGATCATGATTAAAAAAACTGTAGGTTTACTAGCAATTGCAACGCTATTATTAAGCGCTTCTTGCAAAGAAAATGCGTCTTCAAAAATCGAGGCTTCCAATGTTCAGGAAACAGCCATGCGTGAAGAAGCAGCCGGAAAAATACCGGTAATGACCTTTAAAGAAAAAGAATTTGATTTTGGAACAATCAAAGAAGGTGACAAAGTAGAACACGTTTTTACGTTCACTAACACAGGTAATGCTGATTTGATTATTGCTGATGCTAAAGGAAGCTGTGGTTGCACGGTTCCTGAGTATAAGAAAGAAGCAATCAAGCCAGGAGAAACCAGTACAATGAAAGTTACTTTTGATTCTACTGGAAAACCAGGAAAACAACAAAAGTCTGTAAATATTACGGCTAATACAGCTAACGGAAACGAATTATTAACTATTAGAGCAGAAGTTACACCTAAAGCAGGTGGAATTGGAGTGACAAATCACTAAGATTATTATGGAACAATACGCAAATTTACTTTTATTCGGTGGAATGTTTGTGGTCATGTACTTTTTCATGATCAGGCCTCAACAAAGAAGAGCTAAAGCAGAAAAAGAATTTGAAACCGGTCTTAAAGTAGGAGACAAGGTGATTACAAAAAGTGGTCTTCACGGAAGAATTGCTGAACTTGCAGAAAGAACTGTTGTTCTTGAAACAATGTCAGGAAAACTAAAAATGGAGCGTTCTGCAATTTCTTTGGAATTGAGCAAAATGGCAAACGAAGCTAAATAATCGTTTTCTATAAAAAAATAAAAAGTCCCGAGCAATCGGGACTTTTTTATTATCTGTATTTGTCATTCAGGCCAATTCCTTCTAAAATCATTGGTCTGATTTTTTCAAATCGTGCGATTTTTGTTTTCTCCTGCTTGGCACTTTCGATATATTCTAAGAATTCTCGCTGTTTAAAAGGAGTAAACGATTCAAAAGCTTTTTTCAGACCAGAATCAGCGTTGAATTGGTTTTCCATGAATTCAGAAACAATAGCTTCTTTTTTTGCAGGCTTGATTGAAAGTCCAGCATTTTCATTTTCAATAGCTTCCCTGATATAAGAAAGCACCAATTTTTCATCTACTTCTTCCTTAGACTGAAAACGCCATTGCCTTAAGGATTTTGTAACACCTTCATTGGCATTGACCAATACTTTTTTCGGGTCTTTCAGAAAAACACCATTGTAAAACCAAATGGTAAAAAAGTTTTTAAAACCGCCAATTGCCAGGACATTTTTATTGTTTAAGGTGTAAACGGGAGCTCCCCATTTAATAGCCTCAACTAATTCTGTCTTGATAATAATCGACTTCAGGAAATCCAACTCTTCTTCCCATTGATTGGTTTTATCCCATGTATGTTTTTCTTCCATACACGCTTATTTTTTTGCGGCAGTCAGTTCAGCAATTTTTACAATAACTTCAACTGCTTTCTGCATGCTTTCTACAGGAACATATTCATATTTGCCATGAAAATTATGTCCACCAGCAAAAATATTTGGGCAAGGAAGTCCCATATACGAAAGTTGGCAACCGTCTGTTCCACCTCGGATTGGCTTGATGATTGGTTTGATGCCCAATTCTTTCATTGCTTTTTCAGCAATATCAACAATATGCATAACCGGTTCTACTTTTTCTTTCATGTTGTAGTACTGGTCTTTGACTTCGGCAGTAGCGATATCACCTCCGAATTGTTCTGCAAATTTCTTGTTGATTTTTTTCGTGATTTTTTCAACCAGTTTTTTTCTTTTTTCGAACTTTTTCTTATCGTGGTCACGGATAATCAATTCCAATACGGTTTCTTCAATCGTACCGTTCAGGTGATGTACGTGGAAAAATCCTTCATAACCTTTTGTTCTTTCAGGTACTTCGTCTTTTGGTAATTTTGAAAGGAATTTGTTTGCAATCAGCATAGAGTTGATCATTTTTCCTTTAGCATAACCGGGATGCACGCTTTTTCCTTTGAAAGTAATCTTTGCACCGGCAGCATTGAAGTTTTCATATTCCAATTCGCCAATCTGGCTTCCGTCCATAGTATAAGCCCAGTCTGCATTGAATTTTGCCACATCAAATTTATGAGCACCACGTCCAATTTCTTCATCAGGAGTAAAACCTACTCTGATTTTTCCGTGTTTGATTTCAGGATTCTGGATCAGGTATTCCATTGCTGTAACAATTTCTGTAATTCCCGCTTTATCATCTGCACCAAGAAGTGTAGTACCATCGGTAGTGATAATAGTCTGTCCTTTGTATTGCAACAGGTCCTTGAAATAGCTAGGAGAAAGTACAATATTTTGTTCTTTATTTAAAACAATATCGCCACCATCATAATTTTGTATAATCTGCGGCTTGATGTTTGCGCCCGTAAAATCCGGAGTTGTATCAAAATGCGAAACAAACCCGATTGTTGGCACGTCATGATCTACATTGCTTGGCAGTGTAGCCATGATATAAGCATTTTCGTCAATCGTAACGTCTTCCATTCCGATTGCCTTTAATTCTTCTACTAATTTATTAGCCAGATCCCATTGTTTTTCTGTACTTGGAGTTGTATTTGAATTTGGATCCGATTCCGTATCAATTGTCACATAACTGATAAAACGGTCAATGATATGTTGCATACTATAAGTTTAAAAATGTGTCGCGAAGTTACGATTTATTTAAGTTTTTCTTATTTTTTGTGTCAAGGTTTAACGATTATTTATCGAGTATCCGGAACTCTTTTTCAATATTCAATCGTGCCTGGTTTTCATATTTATTTTGGAAATATTCTGTTTTGAAAATGCTTTCCATGTCCAGAAAATGCTCCAGTACTTTTTTTCGCCCGTTGTTGTAGAGAAAATCAGGATAAAGACTGTATTCCTTTCGGATTTGCTGATAGTAAACAGCATACGTTTCCCAGTCTTTTCCTAAAACGGATAAGTCGGCATCAGTAAAAAAGTTAGTGTCATTATCCGCAAAACTATGTGATTTTGTGGCGAGTATCTGATTCTCGCATTTGATAATTTTTTCTTCCGAGTAACCAATTTGGCGAAGGCGGTCTGCTGCTAACAAAGCACTTTCTTCTTCATTGTTACTTTTGAAAGACTTGTAAATAATGTCATGATAGAATAGGGAAAACTGTAGCGTATCCCAATCTTCAAATTTTCCGTGTATAGGTTTCAACTCTCCAAAAAGATTTTCCAGATGCAAAAGTGTGTGATAATGCCTTTTGCCTGAACTATAATGCTTTTCGATTTCCAGCCAGAATTTTTCTTGCAGAGAAATATCCTGAGTATACGTTTGAAGCAGATTGTTGAACTTTTGTTTTAGCATAGGTATTAGGCTTGACCATTGACACTTAAATCCGTAACTTCATTTTTTGTCAGATTTATTGTTATCCAAAAGAAATAATCGCCACCATCCTTAACAATAAGAGGCTGTTCTTTCCAATCTAAAGTAAAACTACTTTTTTTACTTATGCAATGTATTTGGACTTCTTTTTCATTTTTAGAATTGATAATTACCATACATTGTTTGTTATAATCATTTTCATTGAAATTGCTATAAAATTTAGCCTTGTTTTTTTCTATAGTAGCTTGAATCAGGTCCTTGACTTTTAAAATTTCATCTTCATTTAAAGAGGAATTTTTGCCAATTAAGTCTTTTCCAAAATACTCTTTTGTGTAGGTGAAAAATGTAAAATCAGATTTAGTATCGGTGTAAATTTTTGAATTGATTTGAGAATTATTTTTTAATAATTCAAATTTTAAAGGTCTTGGGCTTAATAACTCAAAATACCCGTTTGTTAAAATACCTTTTTTAAAATAATAAAATGGATCTTGAAAGTAAATAGTGTCGTTCTTTATTGTGTATTTCCCTTTTATGATTGTATCACGATCTAGGCCTCTGTTTAACGAACTGTCTGCAAACATGAAAGTACTGTCTTTGAAAAGTTTTAGAGTTCTTTTATGCCCCAAAGCGGGGTCATTTACAAGGCTGTGACCTACAACTAATTCAGGGTCTTCTTTACAGCTTATAAACATTAAACCGAAAGCTAAAAAAATAAATTTTATGATGTTGTTTCTCATTCTTTATGGTATAGTATAAAATTAATCTCCAACAGTTATCAAATATCCATTACAGTCCTGAATGATAAACTCACGGCTACCGTACACGCGTTTTGTTATTTCCTGAAAGATTGTGGCATTTTTGGAACGAAGCTCTTCATAAAAAGCATCGATTTCAGGAACCCAGATAATCAAATCCGTACATCCTTTTTTGTAATACTCATTTTTGTTTATTTCAAAATCGGCATCTGCTTTTCCGAAATGTATCTGGAATTCATCTCTTTTTACCATGGCATAAACCGGCGGTTCCAGAAAATATCCAATAATCTCGAAACCCAATACATCACGGTAATATTCTGCGGTCTGTACTACATCAGGAACAATGAGCTGTGGAGCGATTCCAATAAGTTTTGGCTTTGTCATAGTCTATTCCTGATTAGGGATGTCCTGCCCAAATTGGAGAATATATCCGTTGTTGTCATAAATTGCAAATTCTCTCATGCCCCATTCAAAGTTTTCTATAGGATAGCAGATATTCGCCTTGTCTTTTAGCTTGTCCCAAAACGAATCAACATCATTTATCGAGATATAAAATGAGCCGGTAAAAGTAGGTTTTACAAATCCTTCATGGCTGTTTGGTTTTGCCAGCATAATTACTATGGAATCTCGATGCAGTGAAGCCCAGCCCCAATCGTCATTTTTTTCATCACAAGTAAAATCAAGCATTTTGGTGTAAAAATCGATGGTTTCATCTAATTTCTCTGTCCAGAGTATCGGGCGTAATTCTTCAAATTTCATAGTACATAGATGTTTCTTCTGTTAAAGATAAAAAAGTTTTGAATGCGTTAGTTTAGATGTTTCAACAAAAAAATCTTTTTAAGCATTTAATAATCGGTGGGATAATTCTATTTTTGCAGGACAACAACACAACACGACTATAATGTACAAATCGGTAATCCGTCCTATACTTTTTGGCTTCGATCCAGAAAAAATCCACTATTTTACTTTTTCCACATTACGGTTTCTAAATAAGATTCCGGGAGCCAAATCCGTTTTTAAATCGCTATACCAGGTCGATGACAAACGCCTGGAACGTGAGGTTTTTGGACTGAAATTTAAAAACCCTGTTGGCCTGGCTGCGGGATTTGACAAAGATGCCAAGTTATATAAGGAACTTTCGAATTTGGGATTTGGTTTTATTGAAATCGGGACACTTACGCCAAAAGGACAGGAAGGTAATCCGAAAAAACGCCTTTTCAGACTCAAAGAAGATTCGGCAATTATCAATAGGATGGGTTTCAACAATGGTGGTGTTTTTGAAGCTGTGGAACGATTGAAGAAAAATAATGGTGTCCTGATAGGCGGAAATATTGGAAAGAACAAGCTGACTCCGAACGAAGATGCGGTTTCAGATTATGAAATCTGCTTTGATGCTTTATATGATTATGTCGATTATTTTGTCGTGAATGTAAGCTCGCCTAATACGCCAAACCTGCGTGCCTTGCAGGATAAAGAACCGTTGACGCAATTGTTACAGACTTTGCAGCAAAAGAATACGACAAAGCCAAAGCAAAAACCAATTCTTCTGAAAATAGCTCCGGACTTGACAGACGAGCAGCTTTTGGATATTGTAGATATCGTAAACGACACCAAAATTGCCGGTGTAATTGCTACGAATACGACAATTTCACGAGAAGGCCTTACGTCAGAAAACCAGAAAGAAACAGGCGGCTTGTCTGGTAAACCTTTGACAAAACGCTCTACAGAAGTCATTCGTTTCCTATCTGAAAAAAGTAATAAATCGTTTCCTATTATTGGAGTAGGAGGTATTCATTCTGCAGAAGATGCTTTGGAGAAATTGGAAGCAGGAGCCAGCCTTGTGCAATTGTATACCGGATTTATATACGAAGGACCGGAATTAATCAAAAAAATCAACAAAAAAATACTTCAAAAAAAGTAAGATTATTCTATAATCTGTTAGCATAAAATTAGGAAAAAACGATTTCGTAAAATAGAATTCTTTCCTATCTTTGGATTTCTATGGAACAAGTTAAAATTATAGAATGTCCGAGGGATGCAATGCAAGGAATCAAGGCATTTATCCCAACCGAAAAGAAAGTGGACTATATCCAATCCTTATTACGTGTTGGTTTTGATACCATAGATTTTGGAAGTTTTGTTTCTCCCAAGGCTATTCCTCAAATGGCAGATACGGCTGAAGTGCTGTCAAAACTTGACCTTTCCCAAACCAATAGCAAACTGTTGGCTATCATAGCTAATACTCAGGGTGCTGAAACAGCTTCAAAACATAAAGAAATACGCTATTTGGGTTATCCGTTTTCCATATCGGAGAATTTCCAGATGCGTAATACGCATAAAACGATTGCAGAATCATTGGTAACTTTACAGGAAATCCTGGACATTGCTAACGCTACCGATAAAGAAGTTGTTGCTTATCTTTCTATGGGATTTGGTAATCCATATGGTGATCCGTGGAATGTAGAAATTGTAGGCGAGTGGACAGAAAAATTATCCGATATGGGTGTCAAAATCCTATCGCTTTCGGATACCGTGGGTTCTTCAACTCCAGAAGTAATCGATTATCTTTTCTCTAACCTGATTCCAAAATACAAACATATTGAGTTTGGTGCCCATCTTCATACAACGCCAGACAAATGGTTTGAAAAAGTTGATGCAGCTTATAAATCAGGATGCAGAAGATTTGACGGAGCCATACAAGGTTTTGGAGGATGCCCAATGGCAAAAGACGATCTGACGGGCAATATGCCGACAGAAAAAATGCTCTCTTATTTTACGGCAGAAAAAGTGGCTACCCACACCAGTCCAATGAGTTTTGAAAGTGCCTATAACGAAGCCACTAAGATTTTTACGGTATACCACTAAATTAAGGCTCGAAATTTGATACCTTTATAGCGGAATTCTAGTTAGAAATAGTTTGCCCAGATCTATAATAAACTTTCTTATAGTATTTATTTGTTTGGTTTTGTCAAAAACCAATAGCTATTCTTTTAACCTACCGAAAGATTCCGTTTCCTATTATTTAGCCGAATCAAAAAAAGTTGTCTATAGTGATTTTAAGCAAGCAGAAAAGCTGCTTAAAAAGGCTGAAACTGTTGCTAAGAAATCAAAAGACCCAATCCTGATTGCAGATGTCGCCCATAATTATGGTGCGAGCTATTATATTGTGGGATCGTATGATATCGCCTTGAAAAAGTTTATGGAAGCTCTTCTGCTATATGAAGAGAATAATAATAAGTTGGGAATAGCCAAATGTCTGATGGGGCAAGGATTGATTCAGCAGGGAATTGGCAGAAATGAAGAAGCTATTAAGCTGTTTAAAGGTGCTAATATCCTTATCCATGAATTGAAAGATGCTGTTTTAGAGAGTAAGGTGTACTTTAATATAGGAATATCTCAGGTTGAGTTGAAGGATTATGAAAGTTCGTATAAGAATTTCCATAAATCGCTGAAATTGGCAGCTCGGAATAAAGATGCGAATATGGAACATCTTTCCTTTAACAGGCTCGGAAATATCCATTACCTGAAAAACGATCTGGATTCATCTGTATATTATTACCAAAAAGTATTAACCGATTCTGATTTCCCTAATGAATGGGAAAGGTCATTTGCCTTTACGGGACTTTCAGAAGTTTACATCAAAAAAGGAAATTACAAAAAGGCACAGGAATATGGACTCAAAGGTTTAGAAGCAGCAAAAATAGCGCAGGCCAAATGGGATATTGCAAGAGCGGCAGAAATTTTGTCGATTGCCTACAAGAATGAAAATAACTATGAGATGGCTTTTAAATATCTGGCAATCTGCAAATCATACAACGATTCGCTATTCAACGATACTAAATTAAAAGAGATCAATCTTCTACAATTAAAACGTAAAGAAGCCGAAAATGAAAAGCTTATAGCAAAAAATGAAGCGGCACAGCACAAGCTAAAAAACACGCGGTTGTTTTCTGTTTCTGTCATATTGTTTATGCTTTATCTTCTGACAATCATTTATCAATACACCAAAAACACGAAGATTAAAGAAAAACTCTACAATGAATTAGAGGTTAAAAATCAGGATATTGAAAATCAAAAAGCACTTATAACAGCCCAAAATCATAATTTGAGTGAATTGAACCAGACCAAAAACAGGTTGTTTTCGATATTATCACACGATTTAAGATCGCCTATTGCTTCGATACAGCAGGTTTTGGGACTGTTGAAGGAAGGAGAAATCAGCGATGAAGAATTAAAAGTGCTCGCCGAGCATCTGATAACGCAAGTGGATAGCACTTCTATTATGCTTAATAATATTTTGCATTGGTCGATGACACAGTTAGACGGAGCCAAGATCAATAAGGAAAATATTGATATGGAAGCCGTAGTTCGGGATTCTATTGCGGCTTTGGAACTGACAGCAAAAGCAAAAGAAATTACAATTGTCCATATCAATTCACATGAAGATGTTATTGTGGATGCAGATAAAGGACACGTGCAGATTATACTCAATAACCTGCTTTCTAATGCGATTAAGTTTACGCCATTGTCAGGAACAATTGAGATAAAATATTCTGAAGATGACCTATTCCATAATATCCATATAACTGATTCCGGAGTGGGAATTTCTAAAGTCAAGATTGAAGAAATCCTAAACTTTGATAAAAGAATGGTTTCTGAAAAAGGAACCGGATTTGAAGAAGGAACCGGTCTAGGGTTACTTTTGGTAAAACAGTTCCTATCTGATAATAACGGTAAACTGGATATTGTATACCATCATGAACAAGGAACTGAGTTTATTGCGGCTTTGCCAAAAGCTAAAAATTTCTAAATAAACAGCCAGATTTCCTTTTCTCCTGAAAATTAACTATATTTGCACGCAATTTAACTACAAATTGCAACATGAAAGCACACTCAACTAAAGTTATAGGAGAAGGACTAACCTATGATGATGTCCTCCTAATTCCCAATTATTCTGAAGTTTTACCCCGAGAAGTAAGCATTCAATCTAAATTTTCACGCAATATCACATTAAACGTTCCAATTGTTTCAGCAGCAATGGATACGGTTACAGAAAGCGCTATGGCAATTGCAATGGCTCAGGAGGGCGGTATCGGCGTTTTGCATAAAAACATGACAATCGACCAGCAGGCTGCTGAAGTACGAAAAGTGAAAAGAGCCGAGTCAGGAATGATTATCGATCCGGTAACTTTGCCTCTAACAGCAACAGTTGGTGATGCCAAACAAGTAATGAGAGAATACAGTATTGGAGGTATTCCTGTGGTAGATGAAAATCAGATACTAAAAGGAATCGTTACCAATCGCGACCTGCGTTTTGAAAAAAACAATACTCGTTCCATCCTGGAAGTAATGACAACAGAAAAATTAGTTACGGCTGGTGAAGGAACTACATTAGAAGTTGCTGAAGGAATACTTCAAAAAAATAAAATCGAAAAACTACCGGTAGTAAATGCTGACTATAAGTTGGTAGGTCTGATTACCTTTAGAGATATTACAAAACTGACACAAAAACCTATCGCCAATAAAGACAGATTTGGACGTTTGAGAGTTGCAGCCGCCTTAGGTGTTACAGCAGATGCGGTACAGAGAGCAGGTGCTTTGGTTGCAGCTGGAGTTGATGCGGTTATTATCGATACGGCTCACGGACATACAAAAGGTGTGGTAGATGTATTGAAAAATGTAAAGAAAAGCTTCCCTGAACTGGATGTTGTTGTTGGAAATATTGCTACTCCAGAAGCTGCTAAATATTTAGTAGAAAATGGGGCAGATGGTATAAAAGTAGGAATTGGACCGGGTTCTATCTGTACGACCCGTGTGGTTGCCGGTGTAGGATTTCCACAGTTTTCTGCTGTATTAGAAGTTGCGGCGGCTGTTAAAGGTTCAGGAGTTCCGGTAATTGCTGATGGCGGTATTCGCTATACGGGAGATATTCCAAAAGCAATTGCAGCTGGTGCTGACTGCGTTATGCTAGGTTCGCTTTTAGCAGGAACAAAAGAATCTCCTGGTGAAACCATCATCTTTGAAGGAAGAAAATTCAAATCGTATAGAGGAATGGGATCGGTTGAAGCTATGCAGGAAGGTTCTAAAGACCGTTATTTCCAGGATGTGGAAGATGATATCAAAAAACTGGTTCCGGAAGGAATCGTTGGACGTGTTCCGTACAAAGGAGAATTGTTGGAAAGTATGCTTCAGTTTGTAGGCGGACTTAGAGCAGGAATGGGCTATTGCGGTTCAAAAGACATTCAGACTTTACAGGAAACAGGTCGTTTTGTTAGGATTACTGCCAGCGGTATAGGTGAAAGCCATCCGCATAATGTGACCATTACAAAAGAAGCGCCAAATTATTCAAGATAATTTTTCTCAACAGTATATACAACCGGAGTTCATTTATGTTCTCCGGTTTTTTTATTAGGCTGAAGTATCTTTTTTCAGATTTTCGCTATCCCAGGCATGATCGTCAGGTCCCATAGGATTGAGCAAGTCGCTTTTGAAAAGTTGTTCCTGCATTTCGATTTCTTCCATAGCCGAAATCATAAACGCTTTCTTGTCATGGCGTTTTTTTGCCAACCTGAAAATTGCATCTTCGTCATATTTGATAAACCGCTGTCCTTGTCGGGTTGCTGAATAACGACGATGGCCCAAATAAACCAAAGCATCGATGCCTAAGTGGACAGCACTATAAAGATTTTCACGGTAGATATTTTCGATTCCCATGTCAATTATCTCAAAGGCATCATTTCTGTTTCGGGCTCTTGCCAGAATTTTCAAATGAGGAAAATGTTTTTTAAGCATTTCAATTACGATGAGGTTTACAGTTGGGTTGTCAATTGCAGCAATAAACAGCTTTGCATTTTCACAACCGGCAGCTTTGAGTAACTCTAATCGGGTAGCATCACCATAATATACCTTAAAACCCATTTTCCGAAGCGAATCCACACGATCAGAATCCAGGTCGAGGATGGTTGCCGGAATCTTATTGGTTTTTAAAAGACGGCCTATTGTACTGCCAAAATTTCCAAAACCGGCAATGATTACCTCATTATGTTCATTGATTTCGTCATAAGTATTGGTTTCTTTCTCTTTTACGCCAAAATAAGGATCAATCAGTCTTTCATTAATCAGCAACAGGAAAGGAGTAGAAATCATACTGATCGCAATAATAGCCATAATCTGATTGGCGAGCATATTCGGGATCATATTCAATTCCATAGAAAAGCTCATGATTACAAATCCGAATTCACCCGCCTGGCTCAATCCGATGGAAAAGATAAAGTTCTGGTCGATTTTTTTATTGTACAGTTTTCCTATTCCTAAGAAAACAAAGAATTTGATCATCGTTAGTATAAATCCAAAAATCAAGATAAAGGCCGGATTTTCGATAATCAGCCTGAAATTGATAGAAGCGCCTACGCCAATAAAAAACAATCCTAAAAGTAAACCCTTAAAAGGTGCAATATCGCCTTCCAGTTCATGGCGGAATTCCGAATTGGCTAAAACGACTCCTGCCATAAAAGCACCCAAGGCCGGGCTTAATCCAACTACCTGCATTAAATAAGAAACACCCAGGACTAACAACAAAGCTGAAGCCGTAAATAATTCTTGTAATCTCGTTTTGGCCACAATATGAAGCAAAGGTACGATGATATATTTCCCGCCAAAATAAATGGCCGCAATAACTCCTGTTACGATTAAGGTCTGTAGCCAACCGTCAAGATTGGAAATCAGGGAATGATGTAAGTCTTCGTCAGGAATTATATTGGAGCTGGAAACCAGTAAAGGTATGATAGCAAGTATAGGAATAACGGCTATGTCCTGAAAGAGCAACACGGCAAAAGAAGAACGACCAACGGATGTTTGCAGCATTCCTTTTTCTTTGAGCGTCTGCAATACGATTGCAGTTGAAGATAATGATAATGCCAGCGAAATAGTCAGTGCCGTTTGCCAGTTCCAGTCAAAAATAATTGAAGAACAGATAAAAAGTACCAAAGAAGTAATGCCTACCTGAAGCGATCCCATGCCTAAAATAAAACGCCTCATTTTCCAGAATTTGTACGGATCTAATTCCAATCCGATTAAAAACAGCATCATGACCACGCCAAATTCAGCAAAATGCATCAGGTCTTGTCCTTCAGATCCTATAAATCCCAAAACAAATGGGCCAATAATAATTCCTGAAAACAGATAGCCTAAGATGGAGCTGAGCCCGATTTTCTTGGCTATCGGGACACAGATTACTGCTGCGGCCAGATAGATTATTGCCTGAAGAAAAAAACTATTTTCCATGTCAAATATTTTTAGATTGCATCCAATCGTTCATGTAGAAAAACTCCTGTAATTCCCGAATGTCAACTTCGTTATTTTCAAGATAGGTAAGCAGCCGTGCGTAATGGGCTCCTTTTTCGTGACAGGTCTGTTCGTCCATTTTGTGCGTGCCGTGAATTACAAAAGGCGGCAGGTATTCCATACGACAGACTTTGGCAGTTTGGCTAAAAGGCCGTAATAGTTCCGGTATTGTAAACAGATGTAATCCTTCTGCCGAATAATTTTCGGCATTGGCACCAGTGGTAATGGCCTGAAAAATGATTTTGTCTTGTAGTGCTAATCCGTGTTTTCCATAAGCCCAGCCATATTCCAGAACCATATCAATCCATTGTTTTAGCAAAGGCGGGCAACTGTACCAATACATTGGATGTTGCCAGATGATAATATCATGTTGTTTTAGCAACTCCTGTTCGCGTTTGACATCGATATCAAGTTCCGGGTAAAGTTCGTATAAATCGTGAAAGGTGATGTTTTCGGAATCCGGGATATGTCCCGCTATAATTCTATTCGCAAAAGATTTTTCGAATAAAGGATGAGCAAACAATATTAAAATTTTGTTCTTAAACATCGATTTAGTTGGTAGTGGTTGGTTGATAGTGTATAGTTGTGGTGTGCTTAGGTAATTTAAATGTCGGGAAAAAAAAGAAATTGGCAAAAAAAAATCTCGAGCAGTATTTGATGTTGTTGCTCGAGACTTTTTATAATGTTTGAAATTTTAAATCTTAGATCCCTAAGTAATTACTTGGCGTAATTACTAGCAATTCTGCTTTTACGCTATCGGAAACATCCAAGGTTTTGATAAAATTATGGATGGATTCTTTATTCATTACTTCATTGGTTCTGGTAAGTCCTTTTAAGGCTTCATACGGATTCGGATAGCCTTCTCTTCTCAGGATAGTCTGGATAGCCTCGGCAACAACAGCCCAGTTTCTTTCCAAATCTTCTTCAAATTTGGCTGCATTCAGTAATAATTTGTTCAGTCCTTTTAAAGTGGCTTCAAAGCCAATAAGCGTATGCCCCATAGGAACGCCAATATTTCTCAATACCGTACTATCAGTAAGGTCTCTCTGTAATCTTGATAATGGAAGTTTGGCAGAAAGGTGTTCAAAAATAGCATTTGCAATTCCAAGGTTTCCTTCTGAGTTTTCAAAATCAATTGGATTAACTTTGTGTGGCATAGCAGATGATCCAACTTCTCCGGCTTTGATTTTCTGCTTGAAATAATCCATGGATACATACGTCCAGATGTCTCTGTCAAGGTCAATTAGAATAGTATTGATTCTTTTGAGTGCATCAAAAAAAGCGGCAAAATGGTCGTAATGTTCAATCTGCGTTGTTGGGAACGAATGCTGTAATCCCAAAGTTCCTTCTACGAAATCTTTTCCAAACTGTTTCCAGTCAATCTGTTTGTAAGCCACATGATGGGCGTTGAAATTTCCGGTTGCACCTCCAAATTTGGCAGCAAAAGGAACATTAAAAAGAAGGCGCATCTGTTCTTCCAATCTTTCTACAAAAACAGCTATTTCTTTACCTAATCGGGTAGGAGAGGCAGGCTGTCCGTGAGTTCTGGCTAACATTGGTACGTTTGCCCATTCTGTACTTAATTCTTTAAGTTTGGCTGTCAGCTCAATCAGTGATTTAAGATATACTTCCTGAAAGGCCTCTTTGGTAGATAACGGAATTGCAGTATTGTTGATGTCTTGAGAAGTCAATCCAAAATGGATAAACTCTTTATATTCGGATAGTCCGAGTTTGTCAAAAGCTTCTTTGATAAAATATTCTACGGCTTTGACATCGTGATTTGTTGTTTTTTCAATTTCCTTGATGGCTTTGGCATCCTCAGCGCTGAAATTTTTATAGATAGCTCTCAGACTGTCAAACAGCGATGCATCTACAGTTTTTAGTTGTGGCAAAGGAATCTGGCAAAGAGAAATGAAATATTCTATTTCAACAAGCACCCGATAGCGGATCAATGCTTCTTCAGAGAAATAGTGTGATAAGGAATACGTTTTGCTTCTATACCGTCCGTCAATCGGAGATATAGCATTTAGTTCAGTTAGCGTTGTCATTTTGTGTTGTTATTAAGCGCAAATATACTTTATCTGCCTGACGTATAAAAGATAAAAAAGCGATATTAGGCAAGCACAAGCAGCTTTTCTTTTAAGATTTTCATGCCTTCAGATGCTGTTTTGGCAATAACTTCTAGTTCGTTGCTTAGGTTCGTGATTCGGGCAGGTTTTAAATCGATATAATATAAAGGCGTTCCCGGTTTTGCAAAATCAACCAAACCTGCAGCTGGATACACTTGCAATGAAGTTCCTACTACGGCAAAGAAATCGGCATCGTGCGTGATTCTTACGGCTTCATCCAGTGCTGGTACAGCTTCACCAAACCATACAATATGCGGACGGAGCTGGTGTCCGTTGGCGTCGAGATTTCCTAAAAACAAATCGTCTTCCCAATCTATGATATGGCGGTGATTTTGGGTGCTGCGTGCTTTGAGCAATTCTCCATGCAGGTGCAATACTTTGCTGCTTCCGGCTCTTTCATGGAGATCGTCTACATTTTGCGTAATGATATGTACATCGAAATGCTGTTCCAATTCCGCCAGGATTGTATGGGCAGCGTTGGGCAGGACTTCTTTAAGCTGTTGGCGTCTTTTGTTGTAGAAATCCAAAACCAGCACAGGATTTTTTTTCCAACCTTCTGGTGAGGCAACTTCCATAATGTCGTGGCCTTCCCATAATCCGTCTGAGTCGCGAAAAGTTTTGATGCCGCTTTCAGCACTGATTCCGGCTCCGGTAAGAACTACAAGTTTTTTTTTCATAGTGTTTGTGTTTCAGGATGTAGGGTTTCTTTTTCCAATAGTAATTTTCCCCAATCGTTTAATTGCCATAAAACCAGGACGAGCTTTTCTCCTAATTCTGTCAAGGAATATTCTACGCGAGGCGGCAATTCATTAAAAATTTCTTTGGTTAAGATACCGTCATTTTCCATTTCTTTCAATTGCTGGTTCAATACACGTCTATCTACTTTGGCAATACCTCTGAGAAATTCACTAGGGCGTTTTTTACCTTCGTTAATCTGCCACACGATAGGGATTTTCCATTTTCCGGATATAGAATTTACCGCAATTTCTAACGGACATATTTTATTTTCGGTTGCTCTTTCCTTTGCTTTCATAAAATTGATTTTTTGTTCACTAGGGGATAAAAATATGCGGTATTGTTTATCTGCACCGGATTTAGGATTTTTACAAAAATAATCAAAGAAAGATTACAAGATATATCATTCTTGAAGAAAGACTATAGGTTATGGCCGAAACAAAAAGAAAAGGAGCACGTTCCGCAAAAGATATTCCCAAAGCTATTCTGGAACAGTTGAATGCAGGGAAAATTGAAACCGCAAATCTGGTGGAATGGCTAGCAGTCGATCAAAAAATACTACTTAAGAATTTGCTGGAAGAGAAAGAGAGAATATCTTATTTAGCTCTTGTTTTAGAGGATATAGAGCGATTAAAAAAGCAAACGGTGAATACGATTAATGAAACCATTGGAAAAGGACTTTATAAGCAGGCTTTACAGGGCGATGATTCCCGATTTTTAATGGAAATTGTTTCGCATCCTTCCGATTTAGTTCGTTGTTGGACAACTTATTATATTGCAAGTGATGAGAATTGTACTTTAGAAGAAACATTGGAATTGATAAAACCGTTTGCCGCTGATAGCCATTTTGGAGTAAGGGAAATTTCGTGGCTTTCGGTTCGAAAATTAATTTCAGAGGATATCAGTCAAAGCATAAAAATCCTTTCAGAATGGACAAAAAGCAAGGATGAGAACGTAAGACGTTTTGCAAGCGAAGCAACCAGACCTCGCGGAGTTTGGTGCGAACATATTGAGTTGCTGAAACAACAACCGGAATTAGGCCTGCCAATTTTGGAACCCATGCGTTCTGACAAGGCAAAATATGTGCAGGACAGCATAGGCAACTGGCTCAATGATGCCAGTAAATCACAACCCAAATTTGTAATGGAACTTTGTGAAAGATGGTGCAAAGAATCCCCATGTAAGGAAACCGATTATATCATTAAAAAAGCACTCCGTACCATCGAAAAGAAAGCTTAGCAACTCAGTACCTTAGAGCCTTAGCCACTTAGATTAAGCTTTCCCTAAAGTATAAAGCTGTCCTAAAGTAGGCGATGGGCTACCGCCAGCCGGTTCGAGCGTAATTCCGAAAGCTTCTGCCTCATTTGCATTTTCAACTGTAAAGAAACGTTTTGTATTGCCTTTGAAATTTTCAAGAAGTCCGATACTTGTCGGAGTCAGCGGATTAAGTTTTAATGCCCAAACCTGATAAACCATTCCTTCAGGCGGTTCAGGAAGGCCCGTAGCATCAATATGCACGGCTTTGGTCGACTTGTTCCAATAGACTTTTGAGTAGGACAGTGGTGAAACTTCTTGTCCTTCCATAGCGACTATCGTATTGCTGTTATCGCGGACAATTGCGAATGCGGCTTCCGTATTTTTGTTTTGCAGATCGAGGTCGGATACAGACTTTTGCAATTTACTTTTTTCTGTTTCTATCGTTTCGATTTTAGATTTTTTATCTTCTAATTGTACGTATTGATATCCAACGCCAATCATAAGCAATATGGATGCTGCCCAACCCAAATACAGACCGATACTTGGTTTTGACTTTTCATCGGTTGTTATTTTGTGTTTGATTAGTAATGAGGCACGTATCTTTTCATAGTTTTCTGAAGAAAGGAATGGAGCCATGCTTTCAGAAAAATTGATGATGGCTTTTTCTATCGAGATAATTTCATTACGAATGTCTTCGTCATTTTTGGCCATTTCTGTGACTTTGCTGAATTCCGGCTCGTCCAATTGTCCAAAAACATACAATTCTAAAATACCTGACTCTATGTATTCTTGCTTGTCCATTATACTTTTAAAAAGTTTCTTAAATCATTAATACAATTTCTGTTCTGTGTTTTTACGGTGCCTAGCGGAATCTGTAATTCTTCCGATGCTTCCTGTTGCGTATATCCTTTAAAGAATAGCAGATCGAGAATCTGTATGCATTTCGGTTTCAATTTCTTGACAAATTCTTTGATTCCAATCGTATCAATTTTATGATTCAATTTGTTACTGTCATCGAGAAGATGTACGAAATTATCAGACGAGAGGTTTTTTTGTCTGTTGTTAAATCCTTTGGAACGAAGCCTGTCTATAGAAGTATTTCGGGAAATATTGAGTATCCAGGTGTAGAATCTTCCTTTAGATTCATCATAGCTGTCGATATTTTTCCATATTTTCACAAAAGTTTCCTGAAGAATGTCTTCAGCTTCCTCATGATCGCGTATCAGATTGTAAATAACGCTAAAAAGACTTTTAGAGTACATATCATAGAGCAACGTAAAAGCTCTATCGTCTTTTTTATAAATTTGCATCAGCAGTTCTTCCTGAGTCATGGCCAGATTTTAGGTAAGCCAAGTTAAGGAAACTATTTTATAATCCACTTATTAATGAAAGAAAAAGACTGGGAAATTGAATATCTGTCCTATCTGGAAGGATTTCTGACAGAAAACAGGGTAGAGAAGTTTTTAAAGATATTGGAACAACGTACCAATCATTTTACGATTGCATTGGAAGACATTTACCAACTTCACAATACCAGTGCCGTTATGCGCAGCTGTGAAGTGTTTGGTATCCAAAATCTTCATGTTGTTGAAGAAAAATATGGAAAAACAATTGATAAGGAAATTGCTATGGGAGCCCAAAAATGGGTTGATGTTAGCCGATACAATTCCAATGCCGATTGTGTGAAATCCTTAAAAGAAAAAGGCTACCAGATTATTGCTACAACGCCTCACAATGATTCCTGTTTATTGCATGAATTTGATATTACGAAGCGTTCGGCACTATTTTTTGGTACCGAAAGAAAAGGGCTTTCTGACGAAGTGATGGACGAAGCCGATGGTTTTTTGAAAATCCCAATGGTTGGCTTTACGGAAAGCTTGAATATTTCGGTTTCGGCAGCGATAGTGATTCAGGATATAACGAGCCGTTTACGCCAATCGGATATAGATTGGAAGTTAACAGAAGATGAAATATTTTCTAGAAGATTGGCATGGGCTAAAAACTCTATCCGTGATATCAAAAGGATAGAACAGCGGTATATGGAAATGAATAATGTTCCGGAATAGGAATATTATTTTTTACCTTTCAGAATTTTATATTCTTCGTAACATTCGTTGATGGCATCCATGATTTGCAAATCGTTGGCCGTTTTGACAAAAGCTTCAGAATAGTTGCAACGTTCCAAGATTTCGGCAATTTCATTAGGAGTAACGCCCAATAAGGCACCTAAAGTTTCTCTGTCAAATTTGGAAGCCAGAAGATTCTTTACGGCATCATCCTTTTTCATTTCTTTCAACCTTTTTAGTTCGGTAGGTTTTTTTCCGAAGAAATTATAAAGCATGTCGGCAGGGTTGAAAATGGAACCTACTACTTTTGAAAAGGCACCCGGAGAATATCTTCCCATTTCATAGCCTTGTGAAAGTCCTGAAATACTGTATCTGTAGTTTTCTTTTATAGGAATGATTTTATAATCAATTTCCAGATATCCGGTCAAGTTGTATTGATTGATGACTACTTCATCTAAGGCATAAGCCTTTTCAGTCATTTTAATTTTTGTGCTTTTGGTTTTGAACCAGTCATTAGTAACTCTTACTTTAATGGATTTGTATCCCAGAGTCGAAATGTGAAGTGTATCGTTTACTTCGGCAACCAGCTCAAAATAACCACTTGCATTCGTTGTCGTTCCTTTAACCTTGTTGAGGTTAATTACGCTAACGTCTGCCAGGGGGAGCAAAGTATTGTCGTTAATTACTGTAGCCGAAATTTTTGTATCCTGTGCAAAAGCAAAAGAGGTTACGAAAAAGAAAAAGAAAACTGCAAAATATCTCATAGCCTTGTTAGAAGCGTTAAAAGTAATAAAACTCTTTAAGATATTTTGCAGTCTGTATATAATTATAAGAAAATTAACTAAAAGATTTAGTCTCTTCTAGTTCTTCTTGCTTTCGGAAATTCCGATCTGTTTTCAGGACGTCTTGGAGAACGTTCAGAAAAACCACCTTCTCTTCTTGGACGATCAGAACGGTCTGAACGATCTGAAGAAAAACCTTCGCTTCTGCGTGGTCTATCTGATGAACCGCCTCTGTCGCTTCCGCTTCTGTCACTTCTGAATCCACCTTCTCTTCTTGGAGCTGAATTTCTGTCGCTTCTGAATCCGCCACCGCCGCCAGATCTGTTTCCTCTGCCGTTGTGGTCTCTTCTGGAGCTGCTTCTGCCACCTCCGTCATTTTTAGAAATCTCAACATTAATACGTCTTCCTTCCATTTCGATTCCGTTCAATACATCCATTACTTTGTCTGCATGTTCAGCATCAGTATTGAAGAAAGAGAAACCTTCTTTTACGTCTACTTTGAAAACATCGTCACGTCCAAGATCTAAAGTTTCTTTTAGGAAATCTTTTAAAGACATCCAATCGAAATTATCTCTGGAACCAATGTTTACGAAATAACGTACTGCACCACTGCTATCTCTGGAAACACCTTCGCTTGAAGGACGTCTTTCGCCAGCAGATTGTGCAGAAATATCTCTGTTTTTCTTGTAGTAGTTGATGAAACGGTTGAATTCTACCGAAACCATTCTCTTAATCAGTTCTTCTTTTGTAAGAGCTTCAAAAACGTTGTTGATAGCCGGAAGATAGTTGTCAATTTCATGATCTACTTCTGTATCCTTAATCTTGTTGGCTAAGTGCAACAATTGGATTTCGCAGATTTCGATTCCTGAAGGAATAGACTTTTCTTCAAATTTCTGCTTGATGATTTTTTCGATAGCAGAAATCTTACGCAATTCGCTTTTTGTTACGATTACGATAGAAGTTCCTAATTTTCCTGCACGTCCGGTTCTTCCTGAACGGTGGTTATAGGTTTCTACTTCGTCAGGAAGCTGGTAGTTGATAACGTGAGTTACGTTGTCAACGTCAATTCCACGAGCCGCAACGTCAGTCGCTACTAGCATCTGGATTTGTCTTCCACGGAATGATTTCATAACGCCATCACGCTGTGCCTGAGATAAATCTCCGTGCAAAGCAGCGGCACTGTATCCGTCTTCTATTAATTTTTCAGCAACTGCTTGTGTATCTCGTTTCGTACGGCAAAACACCACAGAAAAGATATCCGGATTAGCATCAGCCAATCTTTTCAATGCTTCGTAACGATCACGAGCATTTACCAAATAAAATTCGTGTGAAACTGTTGCAGAACCAGAGTTTTTGGTTCCTACAGTAATTTCTAATGGTTCGCTCATGAATTGTTTTGCAATTCTAGCTACTTCTGCTGGCATCGTAGCCGAGAATAACCATGTGTTTTTGTCGTCTGGTGAAGTTGAAAGGATGTTTACGATATCTTCATAAAAACCCATATTCAACATTTCGTCTGCTTCGTCAAGTACGCAATAGCTGATTTGTGAAATGTTCACCAATCCTCTATTGATCATGTCTTGCATTCTCCCCGGGGTAGCTACAACAATTTGTGCTCCTCTTTTAATTTCCCTAGCCTGCTCTGTAATGCTGGCACCGCCGTAAATCGCAACTACATTAATACCTTTTTCGTACTTAGAGTAGTTTTTGATTTCATTTGTAATCTGCAAACAAAGTTCGCGTGTTGGTGATAAAACCAACGCCTGAGTATTTCTATTGTCGGCATCAATCTTTTGGATAAGCGGAAAACCAAACGCTGCTGTTTTCCCTGTCCCTGTCTGAGCCAACGCAACCATGTCTGTGTCTTGTGCCAATAATAGGGGAATCGCTTTTTCCTGCACCTCTGTCGGATTTTCAAATCCTAGATCTAAAATCGCCCTCTGCAGCGACTCACTCAATCCTAATTGTTCAAATTTGTTCATATATTTATTTAAAATAGGGTGCAAAGGTACGTTTAATAAATCATTAAAACTAATGCAAAAACGAAGTTTATTTTTTTATGAGTGATTGAAAATCAGAAAGTTATTTTTTTAGGTGCTCGATAAGTTGCCTCACAGCTTGCGCTCGATGGCTCACTAAGCTCTTTTCATCGAGTGAAATTTGCGCAAATGTGTAGGAAAAACCATCAGGAAGGAAGACAGGATCGTATCCAAAACCATTAGTTCCTCTTCGTTCTGTAATGATGGTGCCAAATATTTTTCCGGTAAATAATGTCTGTTCTCCGTTAAGGTTCAATGTTATAACTGTTTTGAAATTGGCTTTTCTGTCCGTTTTGTTTTCCAGTTCCAATAAGAGTTTGTCAATATTGTCCTGATCGTTTTTATGTTCGCCAGCATAACGGGCAGAGTAAACGCCGGGAGCACCGTCCAAAGCATTGACTTCCAGTCCTGAATCATCAGCAAAGCAGTCATAGCCATAGTTTTTGGTAACATAGTCTGCTTTTAGGATAGCATTGCCCTCAATTGTGTCAGCCGTTTCAGGAATATCTTCATGGCAACCTATATCTTCCAGACTTAATATCTGAATGCCTTCTGGAAGCAGATTTTGTATTTCTTTAATTTTGTTTTTGTTGTTCGAGGCGAAAACGAGTTTCATGGATTTATGGTGTAAGATTTTAGATTTAGGATTTTTGATTTATGAATGCAAATGTACTTCAATCGAAATATATTTAAGATTTGTGATTTAAGATTTATGAATGTAGATGTGCCTTAAATCTATTTTTTATTTGAGATTTCTGATTTAAGATTTTTGAGGATAGCGGTAATAAATTTGGCTTCAATCCTAAATCAGAAATCTATAAATGTTCAGGATCTATTTTTGATTTATGTACATCATGAAATGTACTTCAACCCCAAATCTAAAATCTTACATCATAAATCTAAAATTCTAGAGTTCGTTGATTTCTTTTTTAAAAAAGTTTACATAAAAGAAGTGAGCAGGATCCAGTCCTTGTTCAAGTAGGGCAGCATTGATAAGTCCAATCTTTTCTTCGTCGAGTTCTTCCGGATTTGAGAAGTTGAGAAACGTGACAAACTCTTCGCTGTTATGAAATTTAAAGCTGAGAGGCGTATTCAAGGAATATTGCGTAATCTTAAAATCGAGCTTACTTCCGAGTTCCCGAATATGCTGTTCTGATTCTATGAAACCGTTTTTAATCAGGGATTCGATGATGGTCTTGAAATTATCGTTCATGATGGCTGATTTATAAAATTGTCTTACTAATATACGATTTAAAAATGAAATAGCAGTTATGCTAAATCCAACAGCATTTTTTGATTTTGTTATATTATATTTAGCATAGCTTTTATTTTTTGAATCCAATTTATCGATAGCTTTGGCGTAGTTAAACCCTGAAATCAGATGACTTTTATTTTTACTCTCTGTGTCCTATTGGCAATCTCTGTCTTTTTATTTTTTAATCACCCGAAATTTGGAAGACGGCCGTCGGGTAAACGAGTTGAACGTATCAAACAGCTTTCGAATTACGGAAAAGGCCAATTCCAGAATATTTCTGATACGCCTGATCTTACAGATGGAGCTAATCTATATACCGTTTTAAAAGACTTTTTCTTTGGCAAAAGCAAACGAAATATTCCTTCGGGTGTTATTCCTTCACAAAAAACCGATCTGAAAAATCTGGATCCCGAAAAAGATGTGCTGGTGTGGTTTGGCCACTCTTCTTATTTTATGCAGTTAAGCGGAAAGACTTTTTTGGTTGATCCGGTGTTTAGCAATCATGCTTCACCATTGTCATTTACTGTCAATGCGTTTAAAGGTGCGAATGTTTATAGTGCCGCCGATATGCCTGAAATTGATTTTCTACTCATTTCGCACGATCATTGGGATCATTTGGATTATGATACCGTGCTCCAACTGAAACCAAAAATAAAAAGAATCATTACCGGCATAGGCACAGGAGAGCATTTTGAGCGCTGGAATTTTGATATGAAGATTGTCGACGAGCTTAACTGGCATGAGTCATTGGATATGGGCTCAGGCTTTAAGATTCATGCAGTTCCGGCTCGCCATTTTTCAGGTAGAGGCTTTAAGAGAAACCAGGCAATCTGGTTGGCTTTTGTACTCAATACGCCACAAAAAAGAATATATGTGGGAGGTGATTCCGGCTACGATACTTTTTTCAAGCAGACAGGTGATGCATTTGGACCATTTGATCTTGCCATATTGGAATGCGGACAGTACAACAAGAATTGGAAATATATCCACATGATGCCAGAACAGACCGTACAGGCAGCATTAGACCTAAATGCTAAGGTTTTACTTCCGGTGCATTGGGCAAAGTTTCCGCTGGCACTTCACGATTGGGACGATTCCATCATAAGAGCAGTCGCAGCAGCAGAAAAGAGAGGACAACCTATAGTGCACCCGATGATTGGAGAAGTACTGGATTTGGATGTATTAGATAGTAAGGTTAAATGGTGGGAAGGAATTGATTAGTTGGTAGTGGATAATGGATAGTTTATAGTGGATAGTTGGTAGTGGATAGTTTTTAGTTGGTAGTGTGAGTCGCAAATCTAAAATCATAAATCACAAATCTTACTATCACAAATCCAAAATCCATAATCCTATAAAAATGCAAAAGCCGACCTGGAGCGATCGACTTTTGCGGTGAGAGCGTAACCCTGTTTCCAGGTCTCTCGCTGCAAAAGTAATCTTATTTATTAGAACCGCAAGAATTATTTAATTAAAAATTTATAGGGAATAGATTATAGTCACATCTAAAATCATAAATCTAAAATCACAAATCCTAAATCCAAAATCATAAAATCCCAAATCTCTAAAAAATCTCATTACACGTTTCTTCCTCGTTGTTACAAAATGTGTTGTTTTTATATTAAATTTATATTAAACCCGCATTCTCATTGCGTATTTTGTCGTATCTTCATGACGAATTAATAATTAATAACCCAAAATAATACGCACAGAAAATGAAAACAAAAAGCCTTTTATTGATCGGAATCGTAGGTCTCTCATTAGTGACCATTGTAAAAACGGTATTAAACAGGATGGAAATCTTCGATGAAGAAGAGGAAGACCAAGAATTAGACGGTCAAGATGAAGAATATGGCTTTCCACTTTTCATCTAATGTAAAGTTTATTCGAGTTAGTTAGTTTACAAATCATTATTAAAAAACAGCGCTATGACAAACAAGAAATTAGTTTTAGGAATAGCGGCGGGAGTCGCAGCCTTAGCAGTAGTAGGAGTAATTTGCCACAAAAAAGGATATGTTAACTTTGGATCGATGCTTGACAAAGCAGGCGATATGGCCGGAAAGGTAAAAGATACCTTAGGCAAGATAAAAGATTCGGCAGTAGCCGAAGCAGATTCCATGATTAAGGAAAGTAAAAATATTGCCGGAAAAGCCATCGATGCTGCAACCGGAATAAACGACAAGGCTTCAAACGCTGTTAGCTGATTTGATTCATTGTTAGTTTGGAAACGGCTGAATGTTTAACATTCAGCCGTTTTTTATTATCTAGTTAGACAATGCTTCTGAAATCTTCTCACCCAAAGCGACAAACTTGTCTACAGCGCTATTGGAGTTTAATTCTTTGTTTACAGTGCCTTTTAGTCTTCCATCAGATAATGTAAAGCTGTAAGCCGCTTCGCCATCTTCCAATTTTTTCCATGTATAGGTGTCCCCCTTGCTGTTCAAATGGTCTTTTTCAAGATTGTCCATCAAAATTTTTCGAACCTTTTCAGTCTTATAGTCGTCAAAACTGGCCCTTATGGAATACGTAAAATCTGAATTTTGGATAGAAACAGATGTAGAACTAGAACTACTACTAGAACTGCTGCTTTTTTTACTACGGGTTTTAGATTCTGCTTTTACAGGAGTTGATGAGTCGGTAGAAACATAGGTCTTTCCATTAATTGTTACTACTGAAGTAGTGTTTGAAGAAACCTTGGTCGATGTTGATGGCGTCGACGGTGTTGGTGGTGTTGGCGGTGTAGGTGTAGTCTTCTGTGCGCTTGCCATATAGCTGCAAGCCATAAATGCGATGGTGATAATTAGTCTCATAATGTTATTCTTTAATGTTAAACTCAAAACCCAAGCCTCTCACGCTTGGAATAGATATGGCAGAATCTTCGCTGAAATACTTTCGTAATCGGCTAATAAAGACATCCATGCTTCTGCCGGAAAAGAAATCGTCGTTGCCCCAGATTTCTTTCAGGATATCTTCTCTTTTTACAAGCTTGTTTTTATTGGCATATAAAAATTGGATCAGGTGTGCCTCCTTTTCCGTAATTCGGTGTGTAACTTTTTCATGTGTCAATAGATAGTTTTCGCTATCAAAAAAATATTGCCCGATTTTGAATTTTTTATCCGCTGTGTGCTGTGGCGCCGTTTTTTGCACACGCTTCAATATATTCGTGATTCGCAATATCAATTCTTCTACTTCAAAAGGCTTGACGATATAATCATCGGCCCCAAGTCTTAACCCTTTTATCTTGTCTTCTTTCATGGATTTAGCCGTCAGGAAGATAAAAGGCGTTTCCGGATAGGTGTCAACAACCTTTTCAGCCAGCGTAAAGCCGTCCATTTGTGGCATCATTACGTCAAAGACACAAATGTCAGGTTGAGTATCGGGAAACAACTTAAGAGCTTCTTTGCCGTCTTTTGCCCAGGTAACTTCAAATCCGGAGAATTCCAGGTACTGCTTCAAAATCGAAGCATAATCGAAATCGTCTTCTGCTAATAGGATATGCTTTTTCATAAGGGTAGGGTGATTAAAAATAGGGCTCCTTTGTCTTCTTCGCTTTCTACTTTGATTGTGCCTTTATAGGATTCTATGAGTTGTTTGACATAGAATAGTCCAAGTCCAAGTCCTTTGGTTTCATGTATATTTCCTTTTTCAATTCTGTAAAATTTATCAAAAATGGCAAGTTGTTCTTTAGAGGCAATGCCTTGTCCATTATCCTGAATGCTCATTATAAAATTATTTTTCTGGGCTTTCATTTCAATATCAATTTCTGTTGCTCCATATTTTACTGCATTTTCCAATAGGTTTACGATAATCGTATTCAGATGGAATGGATCAATTTTGGCATGGAGGCTTTCTTGTTCCTGATGGCAGTTAATAGCGATGTTAGGATGCGAAAGTTTGAAATCTTCAACAATATCACGGATTTCGCTGCAATTAACTTCTTTAGCATTTTCTGTCTGGGCTGTAGGAAGTAATGAAGCATCGGTGACCTGGCGGAACAGCTTCTGTAATCTTTCATTTTGCCTTTCGAGCAAAGACAGTGTGTGTCTGTAATGTTCTTCTGTCATGTTACTTTCTTTGCGCTGCAAGGTTTTGATTGCAATGTCCATTGTTGCTAGCGGAGTTTGAAATTCGTGGGTAATATTGTTTACAAAATCGGTCTTGATGTCGGCAATACGTTTTTGACTGATAAGGTTTTTGAGCGATAAATAATAAAGATAAACCACAAACGCCATAAGCAGTATAGAAAAGATTAGTAGTCCTGCCATCTGGCTAATTACCGTCATCTGCCAATTGGCAACGCTATAATAGGTTTCACTCTTGATAAGGAACTTAAAATCTTTTTTTAATGGGGCAAGCAGACTGTCTTTAACGCTTAATTCTATATCGCTTTCCCATCGGCCGGTAGAAGCTGATATTTCCTCTTTATTTCGGATGTGGTTTCCGCTTACAAACAGTTTGCCTTTGTAAAAGGTTTTCATCTTTTGATTTTCAAGAATCGTAGCCGAATTGATATAGACTGAATAACCGATATCATAATCACCGGGCTTTTTCACTTTTGTCATATAATCTGACATAAGGTTGCTTAACGAATCTGACTTTTGAGTCATGAAAGCCACAAATTCTTCTTTTTTGACTCTCTTATAGGCATAGTCCTTAATAAATTGGCCACAAAGTCGCATCCAGGCATTGTTAAGTTTATACCACTCATCTGTATCTTCCAATTCAAAAAGCTGCTTCTTGATTTTGGCGCTGACTTCTTTTTCGGTCAGTTTATAGGTGTTGTATATAAAATAGCCCTGTATAGTCGCCAGTGCGGCTACGGTGAAAATGCAGGAAGCTATTAATAACATTATTTTTCGTTTCATGACAAATGCTGGTTTGTTGGGACAAAGCTAGGAGTTTATTGGTTTTGGCGTACTAAAAAACAAACCGTTAACCCTTCTTTAACCAAATCTGTAGTGACGCAAAGATATACTCGCACAGTAGATACGGGCTGGGACATACAGGAAACTTCTTTTGTTAAATGCTGTTCAGAAGGCTGTTTTGTGTTTAACCCTTCATTAACCCTTCGTTAACCCATTTCCAGAAAGCGTTTGCTGAGATTTGCACCATCAATCATCGAGTTTCAATCATCATCAATCAATCATCATTATGAATCCACGTGGTTCATCAATCATCAATCAAATCATGAAACAGTTAGTTATTTTTTTGCTGCTGTTCCCTTTGTGGAGCAGCGCACAGCACAGCCTCTCCGGTTCCGTAACAGAAACCGGAGGCAAGGCGGTGCCTTTTGCCGATGTTGCTTTATTAAAAGCACAAGATTCTACCGCTTACAGAGCAGTACTTGCTGATGAAGAAGGATTTTTTACAATAGGATCAGTCGATAATGGACAGTATATTCTAAAAGCAAGTGCTATCGGAATGTCAACAACCAATAGAACTATTACCGTAACAGGCGACCAGCAGCTGCAACCAATTGTCTTATCGCAGACGGCAGAAATGCTCGAAGGTGTTGAAATCGTTGCAAAGCGCCCGATCGTAAAAAGGCTGGTAGACCGTATGGAATTTAATGTTGAGAATTCTTCTTTAGCTTCTAACAATGCATGGGAAATCTTATCCAAAACACCTGGTGTGACAACTACGGGTGCCGGTAGTATTTCGATACGTGGAAGCCAAAGTATTCTGGTAACAATTAACGATAAGAAAGTATATATGAGCGGCGATGAGCTGAAGCAGTATCTGGAAAGTACAAGTGGTGAAGATGTAAAATCAGTTGAGGTTATTACCAATCCGCCAGCTAAATACGATGCGCAAGGAGCTGCCGTTGTCAACATCAAGCTTAAGAAAGTATTGTCACAGGGTTATAAAGGCTCTGTCAATACAGCCTATGTACAATCGATATATCCTAAAGCAGTGACATCGACCGGACATTTTTACAAAGGCAAAAAACTTTCTTTAATGGGGCGCTATACTTTTGGAATGGGAGAATATGTAAGTGAAAGTGAGGATGTGACACGTTACTACGACGAAAACGGAGGAATTGCCTCAGAATGGAAGAGCTTTTTGCGTCGCAAGAGCAAGTCGTTGGAGCAGCATTCTTACCGATTACAGGCAACCTACGAATTGGATTCGCTCAATACGTTTACAATAGGGAGTACAGCCTTTCAAGCACCGCAACAGTTTGGAAAGTACAGTTCACCAACGGCTATTTATGGAGGTGACAGAT
Organism: Flavobacterium sp. 28YEA47A; assembly: GCF_041262125.1. Lineage (NCBI taxonomy): Bacteria > Pseudomonadati > Bacteroidota > Flavobacteriia > Flavobacteriales > Flavobacteriaceae > Flavobacterium > Flavobacterium sp. 28YEA47A. The sequence continues at coordinate 318,294 of NZ_JBGCCI010000001.1, read as the reverse complement.
TGCTGGATTCGCTTTATGTGACGACCAACAATCGGAAGAATCCGGCACGCAATGCAGCATATAATTTCTTATATGAACGTGTATTGTCTGAAAAAGCAAAGCTGGCGATCAATGCCGATTTTACAAACTATCTTTCCAAAGATAATCAGGATATCAACACAGCATTTTCGTTACCAGACGGTACGCCTTATCGAGATACTCGTTTTGTGAATAACAGTCGACAAGCAATCAAGCTATTTTCAGCACAGGCGGATTATAGTAACGAAAGAAACGGAACGTTTGAATCAGGATTAAAGTACAGTAATGTGTCAGCTGACAGTAATCTTGACTTCCGTGATGATATTGGCGGAGTTCTGGTGCCTAACTTAAGGCGTACAAGCAAGTTCCTATATGATGAATCTATTTTTGCAGGTTATGTGAGTTATAGTAAGGAGTTTGGCAAATGGAGTTTTAAGGCGGGATTGCGTGGGGAATATACTTCGCTTGAAGGGAATTCGGTTACAAGTTCAGAGGTCAATGGTCAGGACTATTTCAAATTGTTTCCGACTTTTTATTCGATGTACAAACCTAATGAGAATCATGAAATCGGCTTTTCTTACGGGAAGAGAATCAGCAGGCCCCGTTATAGTGAACTCAATCCGTTCCGAACTTACAACAATAACTATTCGTACGGTATGGGAGACCCAAATTTGCTGCCAACCATTACGCACAACCTAAACTTTTTGTATACGCTCAAAAGCAAGTATAATTTTGACTTGTTCTACCGATTGGAAAAAGATCCGTCAATGGAAATAGTGTATCAGGATTATGAGGAGAATACGGTGGTTTACCAATTCACTAACATTGATAAGAACTATGCATTTGGACTGGAATTTAATACAAACCTGACGTTTTTTAATTGGTGGGATGCAGGATTACAAGGTGCTTTTAGCTATGTAGAAGACCGTTTTCAGGGAGTAGATGGAAAGATGTATAGCAATGGACGACCTACTTATAGTTTTAGTGTCAACAACCGTTTTGCCCTAAACAAGAAAAAAGATTTTAACGGCGAGATTAATTTCAACTACAATTCATCTTCAGTACAGGGTACGTTTGTTTTTAATCCTACATCCAACCTGACACTGGCATTACGCAAAAAGGTATTGAAAGGTAATGGAGAAGTATATGGTATTTTTTCAGATGTTTACCGAGGAGAGAGATTGAAAATGAGTACAGACTACGGTAATCAGTATAATAAGTCGCGCTATTATTCCGATACGCAAAATTTGAGACTGGGATTCCGTTATAATTTCGGAAACCAAAAGTTGAAAGAGAAAACCAGAGAGCAGACGGAGGAGCAGAGAAGAATTTAATGAATTAGGAATTTTGAATTACGAATTGAGACTTTTTGAGGTGCGATGTGCCTGTGCCCTGAATTTTTTTGATACCGATTAATTCATAATTCCTAATTCGTAATTCAAAATTTGTAATTCCTAAAAGAATAGCCTTGTCATTTTTTTGTAAATTCCACCGGTTTTGCATCACTAAAGTGTTGTGGAATTGGTGGAATTTTCAATTACTTCAAAAATGATATTACCTATACTCAACATCGAAAAGTTCCGTGCAGGGCAATTAGCCGGTAAGGAAGAGCTTTTGTTTAATGAACTTCATGGGGAAAGGCATATTGATGAACCGCACAAACACGACTTTTTTTCCATATTGCTTTTTGAGAAAGGAGAAGGGAAGCATACTATTGATTCGGTTGAATATGAAATAGAAAACAGCCAGGTGCATTTGCTTTTCCCGGGACAGCTGCACAAATGGGATATCAAATCAGGAACAATAGGTTATCAGTTAATGGCAGAGCGGACTTTTTTTGAACAGTTTGCGCCCTATTTCCGATTTTCGATTACAGAGTACCAGAATCATCCGGTGTTTCAGTTGGCAGATGCTACGTTTAACAGTCTGCTGTATGAATTCAAAGCAGTTAAAGAAGAATTACAAAAAACCGATGCCAAAAACCACATCATTTATCTGCGGGCAGCTATTATTGCCAGTATAGTTAGCAGTGAAGCCGAACAGCTATTATCAACACTTAAGGCTTATGAGTTGAACCCAAGATTGGCAAAATTCAATACGCTGGTTGACCAGTTTTTTAAAGAACAGAAACAGGTAGCCTTTTATGCAAATGAATTGCATGTTTCTGCCAACTACCTAAACACTCTTTGCAGAAAACATTTAAAAGCTTCTGCCACACAGCTGATCCAACAACGCATCAGTACAGAATCCAAACGATTGTTGAGCAATACCAACCTTTCCATCAAAGAAATAGCCTTTGAATTGGGCTTTGCTGACCATGCTTATTTTTCTAATTTTTTTAAAAGCCAGATAGGAATGACTCCTAGTGCATTTAGAGAAAAGAGATAAATTTTACAAGCAATGGCAGAAATCGTCCTACTTGTTTGAGAACAAGCCGCTTTATCTTTGCAGTATCATCTTTTATATAGATTTTAAAAAAGATTGCAATCCATAATTTACCGGTAAAAGAGTATAAATATTTTAATAAGGCTATTATGAAAGGTATACTTTTAATGGCAATGATGGCAGTAGCTGCTTCTTGCCCTTCTTTAACTCAAACAACTCAAGTAATGAATCAGAATGTTTTAGAATTAGTGCAGAAAAATGATATGAATGGCATGGCAAAGGCACTTGAAAATGGAGCCGATGCGAATACAGCCGATACTAATAAAAACTCGTTGCTGTTAATTGCAACACGAAACGGGCAGGCGGAAATGGCAAAGTTGCTGGTAAAACACGGAGCCGATGTCAATCAGCAGTCGGATAATTTAGACAGTGCTTTTTTATATGCCGGTGCAAGCGGACAAACAGAACTCGTAAAGCTGTATTTAGACCACGGAGCACGCTTTGATCTTTTTAACCGATATAATGGAACGGCACTTATTCCGGCCTGCGAACGCGGACATGTGGAAACCGTCAGATTATTAGCCAATACTAAAAAATTTCCAATAGACCATGTCAACCGTTTAGGCTGGACTGCTTTGATGGAAGCGATTGTGCTAGGAGACGGCAGCAAAAAATACCAGGAAATTGTCCAGATTTTAAAAGATGCCGGCTCCCGATTAGATATTTCGGATAGTGACGGTGTAAGTCCTTTGCAGCATGCTAAGAATAGAGGTTTTAAAGAGATTGTAAGTTTGTTGCAGTAATATCAAAACAAAAAAATAGAGAGCAACAAAGAGTCGCAGTTTTTGATAGAACATTTTATATCTTCTAATCAAAAAAATCCTGTACTTTAGGAGAAATATTTATCCTATGAAAAAACTGCTCCTTCTAGTTGTTATCGCCCTCCTTAGTTCTTGCGCAAAAAAAGAACATAAGGAGGTTTTTTCTAGTATTGTCATCAATCTGAGCCATTCCCAATATCCTAAACAGATTACCATTGATTGTCAGAAAAGTCAAATTGAGTATAAAAATTTGAATGAGGTTTTGACTGCATCAGCAGATGCTAACAAAGGCGTTTCAGATAGCCAAATTGTACCTCTGGACAAAGCTTCATTAAATGAAATCATAAGTCTTTTTGAAGTGATAGATACAACTTCACAAAAGCGAAATAAGTCTGAGGAAGGAATGTATTCTTCTATTGAAGCCCATACAAAAGATGGGAAGGTCGTAAATCTAGACCAACTAAATGACAGACATGTTGATGAGGTTGCTTTTATGAAAGCAGTTTTAAAAACCATAGCTGCAAAATCAAAAGCCCCTAATGCACACAAAGAGATGGAGGTTTTGATTAAGGCACTTTAATATGTATAGGTTTTAATAAGAAACAGACAAAATCACAGTTCTTTACGGCCTGAAAAATAAGAAAAGATTCTCGTACCTTAGCAAAAAACAATCGGCTATGAAAAACCATATTCTGCTCTTTTTTGCTGTTGTGTTCTTTACTTCATGCAAGACAGGAAAATTGTCAACCCAAGACACACTGTCTCAATCAGAAACTGTCATTATAGGAGAAATCAAAATCATAAATGATGGTAAAGATGTAACTAAAAATGCCAAAATCTATTTTGACGAAAACATAAAAGGTACTCTGTCGTATAAGCTTTTAGAAGACGGACTCATCATAATGAAACTCCCGCAAGGCAATCACTTTATCAAATACATCTATACGCCTTATGGTTCTGTCAACCTACCGATAGGTTATGCCAATTTTTCTGTTCCTGATGCAGGAAAGACTTATTACATTGGCACGATTGTAATTGATGCTGAGAAAAAGCTCCGCAAAAAATCAAGAGGTATTATTTATGATACGGATCCAAAAGGATTAAAAGAAGAAAAAGTGCAGATTACAATATCGGACACTCCGGAAAAAGCTTCGAAAACGTATCATGTTATGTTTGGAGCTGATAAAAAGATTGAAAACGCTCTTATGACAGTATCACCTTAAAAACAATCGTAACAACTTAATTTAAAATAACAAAATGGGACTATTTTCAGCATTATTAGGCAATGCGGGTGCAGTAAGCCAGGATGAACTTCAAAAGAAATACGGACAGCTTCTTACTGATGGAGAGACGATAGAACTAGGATTTAAACTGCTTCGAGACACATTTATCTTTACCAATAAAAGACTTATTTTAATCGACATACAAGGACTTACAGGAAGTAAGACCGAGTATAAATCAATAGCCTATAAAGCAATCAGTCGATTTAGCGTAGAAACGGCAGGAACTTTTGAATTAGATGCAGAATTGAAGATCTGGGTGTCGAGTGAAAGCAATCCGAGTATTAAAAAACAATTTAATAAATCGGTTAATGTATATGAGGTGCAAAAAGTATTGGCGCACCATGTGTTAAAATAGAAAAAAAATAATTATTATTTTAATAAAAATTATGACCCGAAGCATTGCTTCGGGTTTTTTTATTTGCTAATTTGTAACACAAATAGAGAAAATAGCGAGTATTACGGGAATCCGTAAGGCAATTGTTTTTTCGAAACCTATTTTTGGCAATATGTAACAAAAACGACATAGATTGAAGAAAATGTAAACCATGAAAAAATATTATCTGAACAGGGGAGATGAAAATCTAGGGCCTTTTAGCCTGGAGGATTTGAGAGAGCATAGGATAGTGCCAGAAACAATGGTATGGTTTATCGGGCTTGAAGGTTGGACACCGGCAAGAAATGTCAGAGAATTACATCCTTTGTTTGAGAGTATTCCCGGACATGAGCTGACCAGTAGCCAGGGTGTAGAAAAATATTATATTTCTAAAATGGAAAATGATGAATCCTTTTTTCTAAAGCATATCGATAAGTTTTTGTTTCTCTTCCTTTTTGCCCTTGCCGTGGGTATTATCATGTTTTTATTGGGACTTAATCTGTAAAAAATGACATTTTTTTAATGCATTTATAGATTTAAATTCTCGTAACGTGAATATTTTTCAAAAAAAAGACCTGCTTTACGGCTAACCGTAAGGATATAATTCGTAACACATTTATATTTGGTGTTAAGTATATTTTGATTAACAGTTGGGACAAGCGGATCTAGCCATAATAGTGATGCAATCCGGACTAAACCGCCTTCGGGCGGTTTTTTTGTTTTTGCTATAGGCCTGTTTTTGAAAAAGAAATGGAAGAGATAAGGTAAATGTTATAAGCTAAAACTTGATTTTTTTTGAATTATAACCAACACATTTTGTGTGTGTTATGATTATTAAGTGTTATTTTTTTAAAAAAAACAGTGTTTTACGGAAATCCGTAAGGAAATTGGTTTTTGCTACTCTAAATTTGATACTGCTTGTTTATCTCAGGTTATCATTTGAATTCACTGTTTTTATGAAAAAGTATTACATAAATAGTGGGGAACAAAATCTGGGTTCTTTTGATTTCAATGATTTGAAATCAAGGGGAAATGGGAGAGATACGCTGGATTGGTTCTTTGGTTTAAATCGCAGGTCTAAGATCAGAAACATATCAGAATTAAAAGAGCTGTTTCGAACAAACTGGGAAAAAAGGAAAGAAGGGTTCCGTAAATCTATGGATGACGAAACGGCTTCTTTTTTTAAAGACCGCTTGCTATTATTTGTGGCTTTGGGACTGATTCTGGGATTTGGCATTTTGTTTTATAGTTTTTATATCACAAGTAGCATCTCAAGAGATGAACAACGTAGCCATAATGAGTTACAGTTATCTAAAGAGTCATTCTGGAAAGAACGCTCATCCGATAAGGAAGAAATGTCTGCCAATGCTAGACTTGAAGAAGAAGGCCTGCTAACAACCGATGAGAATGGAGTAGCAGCCAAAAGAATGGCACAGATAGAAATTGAGTTGGATATGGCAAAAGAGAATCTGGAAGCAGCAAAACAAGAGCTTGTCGGTGCCAAATCATTCCAATTTTTAAGGATGACTGAGAATAAGAAAGAAGATATTGATGAAGCAAATAAAAAAATACATGTCTGGAAGGAAGAAATCCGAGCCCTGGAAATGGAGATGGAGAGCCTAGGGAAAGTTGCTAGCCTGACAGACATAACAGAATGAATTTCTAAATTTTTCCACTATATACTACAAATTTTTTCCCAACCCTTTAACCGCTCCCCTGCACAGGAGCGGTTTCGCTTTTTTGGCTAATCCTATGGTAGAAAGTATGGATTTATACTTAAAATAAATGCCTATTCCGAAGCATAATAACTTATAAATAATTATTTTTGCACGCGGGTTTGAGAAGACTCAATTTCATAAAAGAAAATTAACTATATCATATTATGGTAAAAGATTTATTCGAAAGAATACAGCAAAATAAAGGTCCTCTTGGAAAATGGGCTTCACAGGCAGAAGGATATTATGTATTTCCTAAACTGGAAGGCGATTTAGGACCGAGAATGAAATTTCATGGGAAGGATATTTTGAACTGGAGTCTTAACGATTATTTAGGGCTGGCAAACCACCCGGAAGTACGCAAGGTTGATACTGAAGCTGCTGCGCAATTTGGAGCAGCGTATCCTATGGGCGCACGTATGATGAGCGGCCACACCAAATATCACGAGCAGTTAGAAAATGAATTGGCCGCTTTCGTAATGAAAGAAGCCGCATATCTTTTAAATTTTGGCTATCAGGGAATGGTATCTATTATTGATGCTTTGGTAACCAAAAATGATATTATTGTGTATGACGTAGATTCGCATGCTTGTATCATCGATGGTGTTCGCCTTCACATGGGTAAGCGTTTTACGTATAAGCACAATGATTTGGAAAGCATGGAGAAAAACCTGCAACGTGCTACAAAAATGGCTACAGAAACAGGTGGTGGTATTCTTTTTATCACAGAAGGTGTATTTGGAATGAGAGGACAGCAAGGAAAATTGAAAGAAATTGTTGCCATGAAAGAAAAATACAATTTCCGTCTTTTGGTAGATGATGCACATGGTTTCGGTACGCTTGGTAAAACTGGTGCCGGTGCTGGTGAAGAACAAGGCTGTCAGGATGGAATAGATGTGTATTTCTCTACATTTGCGAAGTCAATGGCAAATATTGGTGCATTTGTTGCCGCGGATAAAGATATTATCGACTATTTAAAATACAACCTGCGTTCTCAGATGTTTGCTAAGGCATTGCCAATGATTCAGACAATCGGTTCATTGAAGCGTTTGGAATTGTTGCGTAACTCGTCTGAAATCAAAGACAAGCTTTGGGAAAATGTGAATGCACTTCAAAATGGCTTGAAAAAGAGAGGATTTAATATTGGAGATACCAACACTTGTATTACTCCGGTGTATTTAGAAGGAAGTATTCCGGAAGCTATGGTAATGGTAAACGACCTGAGAGAAAATTACGGGATCTTCTTATCTATCGTAGTGTATCCGGTTATCCCTAAAGGTATTATTTTGTTAAGAATGATTCCTACCGCTTCCCATACTTTGGAAGACATAGAAGAAACGCTAGCGGCATTTGAAGCAATACGCGAAAAACTAGTTAATGGAACTTACAAAGAAATCGCTGCCAAGACTACGGTTGACGTGAGCGACGAAAGATAATTTAAAAAAGCCATTCTGAAAAGAATGGCTTTTTTATTTCAGATTTTTGATTTGAGATTTCAGAATTTAGATTTTACACTTTTGATTTCAGAATTTAGATTTTCAAACCTTAGCGACTTAGTACCTTAGCACCTCAGAACCTTAGTTTTCAATTCTCAACTAAAAACTCTATCTTTAATACTACTAATCAAAAAAAGCAACGCAAATGAAAATCAAATTTTTAGTTTTAGGGCTGGTCATCAGCTTGACGGCCTGTAATAAGAAAGAAGATACAAAAGTTGTCACAGAACCAGAAATGGAACAGCCGGAAATAACGGCACCCGCCAAAGAATGTTATGAATACACTAATGGGAAAGATACAATACAGCTGTCTATGGCTATTACTAATGGTAATAATGTGGCAGGTGATTTGAAATATGCCTGGTTTGAAAAAGACAACAATACGGGAATGTTTTCAGGGATGTTTAAAGGAGATACTCTATATGCTGACTATACGTTCCAATCGGAAGGCATGACTTCAATTCGGGAAATTGTTTTGCTACGCAAAGGTGATAATCTGCTGCAAGGATATGGCGATATAACCGAACAAGGGAGCAAGCAGGCTTTTAAAGATAAAAAATCGCTAAAGTTTGATGATAAGATGGTGCTGAAAAAAGTAGCATGTAAATAACAGATTACACTAAATAAAAAAGTTCCGACATCACTGATATCGGAACTTTTTTTATTGTAACCTCTTTACGGCTATAGATTCTGTATGTAAGTGCATCTTCTTTTATGAATGACTGGACCGAAATGCTTCCAAATATTATGGATAGCTGTATTGTCAACCAACTCAGGAGTCCTGAAACAGGTTTGGACATTTTTTTCGGTAAAAGTCTTGTAATATTCATTGAAAACAATAGCTGTTACGCCTTTGTTTTGATATTCGGGATCAATACCTATCAGGTAAAAAATCATGTCCTTGCTATGTTTTCGGGCCTTAAGCAAATGCAGGAATCCAAAAGGGAAAAGCTTGCCTTTGGCTTTTTGCAGTGCTTCAGAAAAAGACGGCATCACAATACTGAAGGCAACTATATTGTCGTCTTTATCGACAATAAACTTGATTAGCTCCGGATTGATAAAACTGATGTATTTTTTCTTGAAATATTCTTTCTGGATATCAGTTATAGCTACGAATGAAGATAAGTTTGCGTAGGATTTATTAAACAAATCAAACATCTTGTCAACATAAGGCATGATGTCCTTAGTTTTAGTAAAGTTTAGCGGTCTTAGCTGATAGCGCTGCTTGATCAGTTCGTTTGCTTTTATGAAATAATCAGGATTGATGTTAGAAAGAGGAAACTTGCTTTCAACATATTCTTTTTCAACCGTCATTCCTAACTTCTCGAAATGCTCTTTATAATACGGAAAGTTATACCATGTAATCATGGTGCTAATTTCGTCAAAACCTTCTGTGAGTACGCCAACTTTATCCAAATTAGAAAAACCTACAGGGCCCTCGACATATTCAAGCTGATGTTCTCGGCCAAATTCATGCACTTTTGCCAGCAATGCTTTGGTAACTTCGATATCGTCAATTACATCAAACCATCCAAAACGTACTTTTTTCTTGCCATGGTCGTTTACCTCATTCCAATTGATGATGGCGGCAACCCTTCCAACAATTGTATTGTCTTTATAGGCAAGATAAAACTTGGCATCAGCACTGGTGAAAGCAGGGTTTTTATCTTTGTCAAAAGTTTCCAGTTCATCGCTTATAATAGGCGGTACCCAATATTGGCTGCCTTTGTATAGTGAAAACGGAAATTTTATATAATCCAAAAGCAGGGCTTTGGTATTGGCTTCTTTAATTGATATCATTGTGGGCTATTCTTTTTCTCCTCCGACTTCGTCGATTCGTTTTTTCTCGTCTTCTTTTTTCTTGTCTTTCTTTTTGTCTTTTTTGTCATTCTTATCTGGTCCCTGGATCATAATGTCTTTATAAAAACCGTCAAATCTCCAGGAAACACCCACACCTCCGTAAAAAATAGAAGGCGTATCCTTGATGTTTTTACTGATGGAAGCATCAACTTGTAAATTCGGTTGAAGAAGATAAGCAGCACCAATACGCCCAATAGCATCAGAATAAAAATCACTTTGATAGCCTTGCAATTCGATGAATCCTGACCATTTTTCATTAAAGCCTCTGGTTAGCGTGGCAATAATACCATAGCTCGGATAATCGGTTGTAATCTTATCGGCAATAATGTTCATCACATATACATAGCGACTTCCAAAGTGGTTTTGCGTAATAACCATCAGTTTAGGGCTGATTTTTGGATCAGTAGGAAATGTATAGGGATTATTCGAAAAATTAATATTGGCTCCGGCATAAACTCCCACGGCAGGGATAAACTGTCTCCATTTGAATCTATGGTTGGCTTTCCAACTATAGATGTTTACCTTTTCTTCGTAATTCTTAAACGGATCGTAGATAAGATATTTGGCTCCAAGAGTTAGTTTTTTGACAGCATTCCTGTTTTCAGTTCCCAAGGCAGTTTCGTACTGGTCGGCTTGGTATTGCAGGTTCATAATGAATTCCAGCTGTTCCAGAAAAGCTCCGTAGCGCAATGCAAGATCAAGTCCAAATCCTTTAGTTTTATAGTTCAGGATATCATGGTCTTCTGCTATGGCATAAATTCCGGTTTCAGCCTGGAAAACGGTCTTTCCTACTGAAAATCCCGACATGGATTCTCCGGGACGGTTGGAGTTAATATCGTCAGTAAATTGCGCGTAGCTGGCTGAAGAACAGAAGGCGAAGAGCAGTAATGAAGCAAATCTTAATTTTGACATAGTCTCTGAGTTTTCATTAGCAATGGTTAGTATAACCCAAAAGTAGTATAATTTATTATTTATTTAAGAAGGATATTTTAAATTTAAACGTTCTATTTGCTAATTTTACGGTTTAAAATTTTAGATTATGCAATTTGCTTCATTAAACGGAGTCTTGAGAACGTTGTTTATCCTAGTCTGTATTTATTACGGTATCAGACTACTGGCAAGGATATTTTTTCCGATCATGGTGAGAACCGTAGTGCAAAAAGCGGAACAGACTTTCCAACAGCAACAGCAAAACTACCAAAGACAAAATAGCCAGGATGATTTTGCTAATATTAATACAAATGCCAACAGAAGATCTGACCGACCTCGTGAGACAAAAAAAGTAGGCGAATACATCGATTACGAAGAAATAGACTAACTTTCTTTGAATATATTTGCGGTAAAGCGTATCTTCACGCCTTTATTTTATTTGTTTTCAATTAACACCGTATGAAAATAATCAGCAAGTATTATCCGCACTTACTGGCCATTTTAGGCTTTGTTTTGGTTTCCTTAATTTATTTTTATCCTGTCCTGCAAGGCAAACAGATTTATCAGTCTGATATTGCGCAGTATACAGGAATGGCAAAAGAGCAGAATGATTTCCGAGCCAAGGAAAAAGAAGAGCCATTTTGGACGAATTCTGCATTTGGTGGAATGCCAACCTACCAATTAGGAGCCAAATATCCTAATGATTTTGTAGGTGATTTGGATGATGTATTGCGTTTTCTGCCAAGACCGGCTGACTATCTTTTCTTATATTTTCTCGGATTTTACGGATTATTGCTTACCCTGAGGATTGACCCGCTAAAAGCTTTTTTGGGAGCTTTGGCTTTCGGTTTTTCCACTTATCTGATTATTATAATAGGTGTTGGACATAATGCCAAGGCCCATGCCATAGCCTATATGCCGTTGGTGGTTGCCGGTGTGATTCTCGTATTCAGGCGGAAATACGTCGTGGGTGGTTTGCTTACTATGATTGCCGGAGCATTGGAAATCAATGCAAATCACTTCCAGATGACGTATTATTTATTGTTTTTACTACTAATCATAGGTATCTACTTTATTTATAAATACATTAAACAGAAAGATTATAAAGGCATTTTATATGCTGCTGGAGTATTTGTGGTGGCAGGAATTTTGGCTGTTGGAGCGAATGCGACCAGCCTGATGGCAACAGCTGAATATACAGATTTCAGTATGCGCGGAAAAAGTGAGCTGACCTTTAAGCCTGACGGTTCTAAAAATACGACAACTTCCTCAATGACTTATGAGTATATTACGGAATATAGCTACGGAATTGCAGAAAGTTTGAACCTATTTGCTCCAAGATTATTTGGAGGTTCTAACTCTGAACATTTAGGAAGCAAATCTAAAGTATATGAATTTATTTCGGCTCAGGGCGCAAATCCAGAAGAAGCCCAAGGTTTTACAGAAGCCTATGCAAAAACATATTGGGGCGCTCAGCCGCTCGTAGCAGCGCCTGCCTATATTGGGGCTGTTGTATTTTTCTTATGTATTCTGGCTTTGTTTAATGACAAGCGAAAAATCAAATATGCATTTTTGGCAGGAGCAATTTTTTCACTATTGCTTTCATGGGGTAAGAACTTCCCGTTAATGACTGACTTTTTTATTGACCATGTACCGATGTATGATAAGTTCAGGGCCGTATCTTCAATCCAGGTTATTCTTGAATTGTGTATTCCGGTATTAGCAATCATGGGATTACAAAGTTTTTTCAAATCCGATAAGACAGAACAAAGGAAGTCATTAAAGCTTTCAGGAGCTGTAAGTTTAGGAATTATTATAGTGCTTTTCTTTGCTAAAGGAATGTTTGATTTTACCGGACCTTATGATGCCCAAATGCAAAAAATGTTCAGCCAGGCACAAGGAAGCCACTCTTTTGGACTTGAGTTTATTGAAGCATTGCGTGAGGACAGAAAAAGCATGTATAATAGCGACCTGTTGCGTTCCGGATTCTTGATTTTGGTAACGGCAGGACTATTGTGGTTACATATTAAAAATAAGCTTTCACATACTTTTGCAGTCATATTAGTGGGACTATTTATGATTGGAGATTTATTCTTCATCGATAAGAATTATGTTGACAGCAGTGGTTTTGCAAGCGCAAGAGAAATTAACGAACCTTTCCAACCAACAGCTTCTGACCAGCAGATTTTAAGAGATACGACACAATACCGTGTTTATGAAATTGAAGGAAGATTGCAGGCTAGGACTTCGTATTTCCACAAATCACTATCGGGTTATAGCGCTGTGCGTCCAAGAAGGATTGAACAGCTGTTTGATTACCAGATAGCGAAAAACAACCTGAACGTATTGAATATGCTAAATACCAAATACGTTATCCAGGTAGATGAAAAAGGGCAGGAGTATCCTATCATAAATCCGGATGCCAACGGAAATGCATGGTTCGTAAAAGAAGTAAAATTTGTCGATACGCCAGATGAAGAAATGAAAGCATTAGACAAATTAGACACTAAAAATCAGGTTGTCTTTAATCAGAAAGAGTTTAAAAATACGATTTCAAAAACTTACCAGAAAGACAGTACGGCAACAATTGTCCTGAACAGTTATAAGCCAAACCATTTGAAATATACTTCTAACAATTCTCAAAAAGGATTGGCGGTGTTTTCTGAAATCTACTATCCAAAAGGATGGAAGGCAACTATTGACGGAAAACCAGCCGACCATTTTAGGGTAGATTATACCTTAAGGGCAATGGAAGTTCCGGCAGGAAAACATACGATTGAATTTAAATTTGAACCGCAAGTTGTTAAGACAGGTAGCACGATTGCTTTAATCAGCTCAATTTTTATGCTGTTGCTTTTAATTGGCGGGATTTATTTGGAAAATAAAAGGAATAAAAAAGAAGATTCATTGGAGAAATAGGATTTGAGATTTAAGATTTGTGATTTCAGCTAGAAATCCACAATCAAAAATCCGCAATCAAAAATCTTAAATCAGAAATCAAAAGATTACAAATTTACAATTTTGAAAAAAGTACTCATCATAACTTATTATTGGCCGCCGGCCGGAGGACCCGGAGTGCAGCGCTGGTTAAAGTTTGTAAAGTACCTGCCTGATTTTGATATTCAGCCTATTGTTTATATTCCTGAAAATCCGACCTATCCGATTTTGGATGAAGGACTGGTTTCAGAAGTTTCAGAGAAGGCAGTTATCCTAAAGAAAAAAATTTTCGAACCGTATGGTTTTGCCTCTTTTTTCTCAAAGAAAAAGACTAAAAAAATCAGTTCCGGAATTATCCCGAACCAAAAAAAACAATCGCTGCTGGAAAAACTTTTTCTCTGGATTCGAGGTAATGTTTTTATTCCGGATGCCCGGGTATTTTGGGTAAAACCTTCAGTGTTATTCCTGGAGAAGTACATTCGGGAGAATGGTATCGATACGATAATAACTTCTGGCCCACCGCATAGCCTGCACCTGATTGGACTGGCTTTAAAAGAAAGAACCAAAGCACATTGGATTGCCGATTTTAGAGATCCATGGACAACCATTGGCTATCATAATAAATTGAAATTATCCAAATCGGCTTCTAAAAAACATAAAGAACTGGAATCGATCGTTTTAAATGAAGCCGACCAGATTTTAGTAACCAGCCAAACGACCAAAAAAGAATTTGAAGCACTAACGTCAAAACCCATTGAAGTTATTACAAACGGTTTTGATGTAGAGAAAATAACAAAGCAGCCATTGGATGAAAAATTCAGCATGGCACATATAGGTTCTTTTTTATCTGAAAGGAATCCAAGAATCTTATGGAAGTGCCTGAAAGAAATCATTAAAGAAAACCCTGATTTCAAAAAAGATTTCGAACTGAAATTAATTGGTGCCGTGAGCCAGGAAGTATTGGATGCGCTTTCAGAGTTCAGACTTAACTCTTATGTAAACAATCTGGGCTATGTTCCGCACAAGACAGCAGTAGAACACCAAAGAAAATCACAGGTGTTACTGTTGGTTGAAATCAATTCTGAAGACACAAAAAGCATCATTCCAGGGAAATTATTTGAATACATGGCTTCTGAACGACCAATACTGGCAATAGGCCCGGAAGGCTCGGATTTTGCGTCTATCATTAAAGAAACAAACACAGGTGCCTTTTTCCATTATGATGAATTCGATGCCTTAAAAGAACGTATTTTAGCCTATTATGCAGCCTTTAAAGAAGGCAATCTTAAAACACACGCCGTTGGTTTACAACAATACAGCCGAAAAAGCCTAACTGAAAAGCTGTCGAAAATAATAAGAAATAGTTGATAGGAGATAGTTGATAGTGGATAGTTGATAGTTGATAGTGGATAGTGGATAGTGGATAGTCGATAATAGATAGACAATTTACGTAAACAGAAATCAAAAATCAAAAATCATAAATCAAAGTTCAAAAATCAAAGTTCATAAATCAAAAATCAAAAATCATAAATCATAAATCAAAAACCTGCCCATGGGAATTGTATTAAATCAGTCTGCCAAAAACATCGCCGTAACCTATTTTGGTTTTGGTATTGGCGCTATTAATGCACTTTTCCTCTATACCAGTTTTTTAGGGAAAACACATTATGGTATTGTTTCGTTTTTGCTTTCTGCTGCCAATATTATGATGCCGTTGATGGCGTTTGGCGTACATAGTACACTGATACGGTTTTATGCAAAGTATAAAGAAGAAAGCGAGCGGGAACGATTCCTGAGCTTTATGCTTCTCATGCCTTTTCTGCTGATAGTACCTATTACTATCATTACCATTTTTGGCTATGAACAGATAGAGTCGTGGATAGTAAAAGATAATCCTACGGTTGAGCCATATTTATGGTTGATTCCTGTTGTAGGACTTTTTATGGGCTATTTCGAGATTTTTTATGCCTGGGTTAAGGTACATATGAAATCTGTTTTCGGAAATTTTATCAGCGAAGTCCTGGTTCGAATTGTAACAACTGTTCTTCTGTGTTCTATTTATATGGGCTGGATTGAAAAAGATACTTTTATTTATTGCATAGCCGGTGCTTACGGATTGCAGATGCTTGCCATGATGATTTATGCCATGTATGTCAAAATGCCTAAGCTGCATATCAAGATTCCTGAAAATGCAAAAGATATTTTTGGCTATTCGTTTTTCATTATACTGTCGGGAAGTGTAGCCGTATTATTGCTGGATTTTGATAAAGTGATGATTCCGGCCTATGAAGAAATCAGTAAAAATGCAGTCTACTCTGTAGCGATTTATATTGCTACGGTAATTGCCGTGCCAAGTCGTGCCATGTTGCAGATTATCTATCCGATTACCGCCCGATTGATGAGCGAAGAAAAGATGCAGGAACTAAATGAATTGTATAAAAAAAGTGCTATCAGCTTGCAGGTTTTTGGCGGATTGGTAATGCTCGGCATTTTTTTAAATATCAAAGAATTGTATCTGGTAATTCCGGGAAATTATGAAGCCGGACTTTGGAGCGTTTTTCTAATCGGGCTAGGGAAGTTTTATGATGTCATTTTAGGAAATAACAATGCTATTATCCTAAATACAAAATACTACCGAATGGTTTTGATTTTCGGATTGCTGCTCGTTGCGATGATGATTGGATTGAACATGCTTTTCATCCCAATGTACGGCATAACCGGTTCGGCTCTGGCAACTTTTATTTCTATATTTGTATATAACACCATAAAACTTTTGTTTGTAGTGAAAAAAATGGATTTGTATCCGTTTACCGCTAATACGCTAAAATCGTTTGGGATTATCGCTCTTGTGTTTATCGCATTTTATTTTTGGGATTTTCCTTTTAATCCCTTTATGAACATTACCTTGAAATCGATATTGATTACGATAACGTATGTGTATCTGAATTATGTTTTCAAGATTTCTGCCGATATTAATCAAGTATTGGAAAAGATGATTCCAATAATCAAGAACTCGCTTAAAAAGTAATTTTATTTATTCTTCATGTTATGCTGGACTTTAGGCTAAAGGTTTTTTATATCGTTGCCAAGCGGCTGAATTTTACCAAAGCTGCTGAAGAATTGTTTATTACCCAACCCGCCGTCAGCAAACATATCCATGAAATTGAATCCTTCTATAAAAGCAAACTCTTTGAAAGAAACGGAACAAGAATAAAACTAACACCAGCCGGTGAGATACTTTTGCGCCATGCGGAAGAAATTCTTAATATCTACAGAGACATCGAATTTGACCTTGCAGCCTTGACAAAAGACGTAAAAGGAACTCTTAAAATAGGAGCCAGTACAACCGTTGCACAATACTTTATACCGGAACATTTAGCTTCCTTTAAACGCAAATTTCCGGATTTGAAAATAGCGTTATTTGTAAATAACACAGAACATATTGAAAATCTGCTCTTAGAAAATAAAATCAATTTAGGCATAGTCGAAGGACAGACCAAACGTAAAAACATAAAATACATTCCTTTAGTCAAGGATGAAATTGTTTTATGTACAAGTGCTTCTAATCCTACTTCAAAAAAGACAGCGATTACTTTAAAAGATTTGCTACAATTACCGTTAGTAATAAGAGAAAGCGGATCAGGAACTCTTGAAGTTAGTATTGCAGCATTAAAAAAAGCAGGATTGAATTTCTCGACCTTAACCATTGATATGGAATTTGAAAGTACAGAAAGTATCAAATCCTATCTGCTGAGTTCCAATTCGTATGCCTTTCTATCAGTGGCTTCTATATTCAAAGAGCTGAAAAATGGAGAATTAAAAATTGTCGATATAAAAGAGTTGGAAATAGAACGCTTTTTCTATTGTATTACACAGCAAGGTGACACGCACTTTTTAAATGATATTTTTCTAAAACACTTGTCTTTACATAACTTTAAGTTATAACACATTCGTAATAGTCATTTCTCTATTGTTCTGATACTTTCCAAATTTGCATTATAAATTAATCAAATAATGGAAAAAATCAACCAACTTTTAGATCAAAACAGAATTGTTTTCGGGAAAAGTATTTCGCTCAGAAAGGTTTTGTTTATAGCGCTTATTCTGCTTTGTGCTTCTACTTATGTTTCGCCTCCTTTTGCCTTATTTTTAGGAATTTTGACAGCTCAGACAATTGGACACCCGTATTTGCAATTCAATCATAAGGTAACCCATTACTTGCTGCAAATTTCTGTAGTAGGTTTAGGATTCGGAATGAATGTGCATACCGCGTTGCAGGCAGGCAAGAGTGGATTTTTATTTACAGTATTTTCCATTTTTGGTGTTCTTATAGCCGGATATATTGTTGGGAAAATCCTAAAGATTAATAAAGAAACATCTTTTCTGATTTCTGTCGGTACTGCTATTTGTGGCGGAAGTGCGATTGCAGCCGTTTCTCCGGTTATCAACGCAAAAGAAAAACAAATCAGCGTAGCCCTCGGGACTATATTTATACTGAATTCTATTGCGCTTATCCTGTTCCCGATTATAGGACATATGTTGCATTTTTCCCAATCGCAATTCGGACTATGGTGTGCCATAGCAATACAGGATACCAGCTCGGTCGTAGGTGCCGCCAGCAAATATGGAAATGAAGCCTTACAGATTGCTACAACAGTAAAACTTACAAGAGCCTTATGGATCATTCCGATTGCTTTTTTCAGCTCGCTTATTTTTAAATCCAAAGAAGCTAAAGTAAAGATTCCTCACTTTATTGGTTTATTTGTAGTCGCTATTATACTGAATACTTATATTCCTTTTTTTCAGAAAATAGGAGGCAGCCTGGTTAGTTTATCAAAAATAGGAATGACGGTTACTCTTTTTCTAATTGGAGCTGGCTTATCAAAAAAAGTATTGGCAACGGTAGGATTCAAACCCATACTGCAAGGAATTATTCTTTGGATATTGATAGCAATTCCTGCGGCTATAGCTGTATTTTATTATAGCTCCTAAAATAATAAATCCCGCCTACTTTGCAGTATAACGGGATTTATAACAAACCTAACCAACCAATTTTAATAATCAACCAAATTATTAAACTCTTAAATATTTTATCAGTTCGTGTTAACCAACTAACTTTTACACTTTACTATATTCAAGTTCCATGCCAAAGTTAAAATGTCATGCTTCCTGAAATGATAAATTAGTGTTAAACAGGACTATAATTTTTCTTTGAGGTATTTTCCGGTAACTGATTTTTTGTTCTGTACGATTTCTTCAGGAGTTCCTGATGCAACCAATTGTCCTCCATTTTCACCACCTTCAGGGCCTATATCTATAATATAATCGGCACACTTGATAAGATCAAGATTATGCTCGATCACAATGATAGAATGCCCTTTGTCAAGTAACGCGTCAAATGAAGCCAACAACTTTTTGATATCGTGGAAATGCAATCCGGTAGTTGGTTCGTCAAAAACAAATAATGCCTTATCTTTTGTTGCTCCTTTTACGAGGAACGAAGCCAGTTTGATTCGCTGTGCTTCACCGCCAGAAAGTGTTGATGACGATTGCCCAAGCTGTACGTAACCCAATCCTACATCCTGTAATGGTTGTAGTTTCTGAGTGATTTTTGTCTGCTTGTGTTCTGAAAAGAAAGCCACAGCATCATCAATAGTCAGCGTAAGGATATCGTCAATGTTTTTTCCTTCGTAGGCAACTTCCAAAATTTCTTTTTTGAAACGCTTTCCGTTGCAAGTATCACAGACCAATTGAACATCGGCCATAAACACCATTTCTACATTGATAGTACCTTCACCTTTACAGGTTTCGCAACGGCCGCCATCAACGTTGAAAGAGAAATGTTTCGGCTGGTAATTGCGAAGTTGCGACAATTTTTGCTTGGCAAACAAGTCACGTATATCATCATATGCTTTAATATACGTTACCGGATTGGAACGTGAACTTCGCCCGATAGGATTCTGGTCAACATATTCGATATGCTTGATGAGCTGATAACTTCCGGTCATTTCACTGAATTGTCCGGCTTTCTCGCCAACTCCTTCCAGGGCTTTTTGCATAGCAGGGAAAAGTATTTTTTTGACAAGTGTACTTTTTCCACTACCGGAAACTCCCGTGATTACCGTAAGCACTTCCAAAGGAAAACGAACATCAATATTTTTAAGATTGTTTTCGCGTGCGCCAATGATATCGATAAAGTTTTTATATTTTCTGCGAATTCGAGGTGTTTTGATTTCTTCTTGTCCGTTCAGGTATTTGGCCGTAAGTGATGATGAGTTAAGGATTTCATTAAAAGTTCCCTGTGCGACCAATTCACCGCCAAAAGTTCCCGCTTCCGGACCAATATCGATAATCATATCCGCTGCTTTCATGATGTCTTCATCATGTTCGACCACGATAACCGTATTTCCCAAATCACGAAGTGAAATCAAAACTTTTATCAATCTCTCCGTGTCTTTTGGATGAAGTCCGATACTTGGTTCATCTAAAATATACATCGAGCCTACCAGGCTGCTTCCTAGGGATGTAGCCAGATTAATTCGCTGTGATTCACCTCCGGACAAGGTGGCAGAATTTCGATTTAAGGTAAGATAGTCAAGCCCAACTTCTGATAAGAAAGCCAAACGATTATTGATTTCCAACAATAGGCGTTTTGCTACTTTGAAATCGTATTCTGAAAGTTCCAATTCTTTAAAGAATGTGACAAGTCTTTTGATTGGCAAATCGACCAAATCAGAAATTGTCTTGTCGGCTACTTTTACATAATTAGCTTCTTCACGGAGGCGTTTTCCTCTACAATCAGGGCATTTGGTTTTGCCTCTGTAGCGGGAAAGCATCACGCGGTTTTGTATCTTATAATTTTTTACCTCAAGTTCTTTAAAGAAATCGTTCAATCCGACAAATTCCTTATTGCCTTTCCAGACTAATGCTTTTTGTTCTTCAGTAAGCTCGTAATACGGCTTGTGGATAGGGAAATCGAATTTATAGCCATTCTTAACCAGTTCATCGCGATACCAGCTCATGCTTTCACCACGCCACGGATAAATGGCATTTTCAAAAATAGAAAGTGCTGTGTTTGGAATAACCAAATCTTCATCAATTCCAATGACATTTCCATAACCCTGACAGGTAGGGCAGGCGCCATAAGGATTATTAAAGCTAAAAAGATGTACGTTTGGTTCAAAGAATTGTATTCCGTCCAGTTCAAAATTATTACTGTACGTAAAACGCTTATCCGTATTTAATTCTTGCAGATAGCAGACACCTTTGCCTTCATAAAAAGCAGTCTGGATCGCATCGGCAAGTCGGTTATAAAATTCTTCTTCCTCTTTAACGACAATCCTGTCGATAATCAATAATATATCTTTGTTATCTAGCGAATGTCCGTCTATTTCGTCAAGCCTAACCATTTCGTTATCAATCAGGATACGGGCAAATCCTTGTTGTAATAACACTTTCAGTTTATCTTCAAGTGCACGTCCGTCTTCCAGGTGGATAGGAGCCAGAAGCAACCATCGACTATCCAATTCAAATGATTTTACCTCGTTGATAACGTCCGTAACACTGTCTTTTTTGACTTCCTGTCCGGAAACAGGCGAGTAGGTTTTCCCGATTCGTGCAAAAAGCAATTTCAGGTAATCGTATATTTCTGTAGAAGTTCCAACCGTTGATCGGGCATTTGTTGTGTTGACTTTCTGCTCAATAGCAATTGCCGGGGCGATTCCTTTGATGTATTCTACTTTTGGTTTGTCTAATCGTCCAAGAAACTGTCTGGCATAAGAAGAAAGACTTTCCACATATCTTCTCTGACCCTCGGCATAGAGCGTATCAAAGGCCAGGCTTGATTTTCCTGAGCCGGAAAGCCCTGTAATGACTACAAATTTATTCCTTGGAATTACAACATCAAGATTCTTAAGATTGTGAATCTGAGCACCTTTGATGATAATATTTGATTTTGGTTCAATTTTTGTTATATCAGTTGTCATAGCCTGTTTTGAGAGGTACAAAGATAATTAATTTTGAGTGAAGCAAGCCGATACTCTAAAATTGAGAAAGCATAATGATTTCAATGTTAACGGAGTCGTAAATGTATGGGAATTTGCCATATTTTGGCGGAAAATCATTGTTAGGATTTATTTTATCATAAGGTTTTATGTTAAAATTCAATATTATGTTTTGTACTATAAAAAAAATAACACTACATTTGGTTCATTATTAATTTTAATTTAACAGTTGCCTATAACAAAAAATTACTTTTTAGAATATCTATTTTTCATTTACAACCAAAAACTAAAAGGTAATACTATGGCAAATGTTCAAACCCCAGACGCTTTGTTGGTAAAAAGATATGTGGCAGGTGACGAAGTCGCTCTTGCATCACTTATCGACAGACACCAGTCAAAAATCTATGGATTTATCTACTCCAAGGTTTCTGACAGAGATATTACTGATGATATTTTTCAGGACACTTTTATTAAAGTCATCAAAACCTTGAAATCAGGATCGTATAATGAAGAAGGGAAATTTCTTCCTTGGGTTATGCGAATTGCACACAATCTTATCGTAGATCATTTCAGGAGAGGCAAAAAAATGCCAATGTCCAGAGAGACAGAAGAATTTTCTATTTTCTCTGTCATTTCTGATTCTTGCCCAAATATTGAAAGCAGAATGATTACGGCTCAAGTAGAAAAAGACCTGAAAAAATTAATCGAAGAACTTCCTGATGACCAGAAAGAAGTACTATTGATGAGAATTTATCAAGACCTTAGTTTTAAAGAAATCTCTGAATTGACGGGAGTTAGCATCAATACGGCGCTAGGAAGAATGCGTTACGCTCTGATGAACTTAAGAAAAGTTATTGACAAGCATCAAATAATCTTAACAAACTAACAATATTACCTGCATTGTTGCGTTGTAGTAGAAATAACCTAGTAAATTATTATATGGCAAAAATCTACTCTAAAAAATCATTAGCAACAAAACCAATGCAGCCCAAAAAAGAGACAATATCATTTTTATTGAATTACTCTAAAGCCTTGAACTATATCAAAGTAAAAGGGCTTAAATTCGAGTCGATTGCTAATTGATAAAATATCCCGATAATTTATTGTCGGGATATTTTTTTATTTTCCAGCCAGTTCAGCCAGTACCTTTTTACTGCCTATAGTGCGGGTAATAATATCTTTTTCTAAATTCCAACCTCTAGCCGGGGAATATTCTCTTCCATACCAGATAATCTGAAGATGAAGGTCATTCCATAATTCTTTTGGAAAAATAGCTTTTGCATCTTTTTCAGTCTGTACTACATTTTTTCCGTTTGAGAGTCCCCAGCGGTACATCAATCGGTGGATATGCGTATCTACCGGAAAGGCAGGAACTCCAAAAGCCTGCGACATGACAACGCTGGCTGTTTTATGACCTACTGCCGGAAGTTCTTCCAGACCTTCAAAGCTTTGAGGAACTTCACCATTGTATTTTTCAATAAGTATGTGTGATAATCCGTAAATTCCTTTTGATTTCATAGGAGATAGCCCACACGGACGAATAATATCCTGAATTTCTTCAACAGTCATTTTTACCATGTCATAAGGATTATCAGCTTTAGCAAACAGCAAAGGTGTAATCTGGTTAACACGAACATCAGTACATTGTGCCGATAATAAAACGGCAATCAGCAAAGTATAGGCATCTTTATGGTCTAACGGTACTGGAATAGTGGGATATAACTCTTTTAACGTATTAATAACAAATGTGGCGCGTTCTTTTTTGGTCATTTTTAGCTATTTTTATAAATGTAAAATTAGGATAAATATTTAGTTTTTCCTTTTTCCAACTTTCTAAAACCCAATACCAAAAATATGACGACATTAAAAGCAGGAGACAAAGCACCTGATTTTTCAGGCTTTGACCAGGACGGAAAATTTCACCAGTTAGCAGATTATAAAGGAAAAAAATTAGTAGTTTTCTTTTATCCTAAGGCCAATACGCCTGGCTGCACTGCCGAAGCTTGCGACTTACGCGATAATTTTGAACGTTTTAAAGCGAATAATTACGAACTTCTTGGAGTAAGTGCAGATTCTCAAAAAGCACAAGGAAGATTCAGGGATAAATTTAAATTTCCTTTTCCTTTGCTGGCAGATGAAGATAAGGAGGTAATACAGGCTTTTGGTGTCTGGGGCCCTAAAAAGTTTATGGGTAGAACCTATGACGGAATTCATAGGACTACTTTTGTAATTGATGAAAATGGGATTATCGAAGAGGTAATTACAGATGTAAAAACCAAGGCGCATGCCAACCAAATATTGAAATAGATTGTGGCAACCATAAAAAAAGCAGTATCAATTGATACTGCTTTTTTATTGTATGAAAATCAAAGTAAGTAGTTTAACCAGGATTTGTTATTTCGTAAAGAAGACAATCCTTAAGTCGGTTATCCTGTAAGAGTAAGGGATGGTCAAAGTTTTTTACCTTTACCATTCCGATTTTTTTCATTACTTCCTCCGATTTTAGGTTTATTTTAGGCGTTGTAGCAATAATTTTTTCAAGGTTTAATTTTTCAAAACCATATTTCAAACAGGCCTTGGCTCCTTCGGTTGCATAACCTTTGTACCAATGTTCTTCAGACAGCCTCCAGCCAATATCAACAGAAGGTGTAAAATCGGATTCAAAATCTTTATCAGATAATCCAATAAATCCGATAAAAGTGCCGTTTTGTAATGCGTCAACGGCAAAATAGCAATACTTTTTATCTGAAAATTGCTTCTGCATTCTTTCAACAAAGGCTTTTGTCTGTTCCAAAGTTGGAATAGAAGGAAAAAACTCCATTACATTTGGATTGCTATTTACCTGGGCCATTTGCTCAACATCTTCAGAAATCCAGTTTCTGAAACCCAATCTTTCAGAAGTGAAAATATAATTTTTTGTATTGTTCAAAATCACAGATTTGGAGTTGTCTTCTAATAGGATTTAGTAGAAGGCGCTCTTTTCTAAATTTAATAATATGTGTCGAAATTAATTTGTGCTTTCTTCTACCAGCTTTTTTGGGTCATATCCAAAAAGATTATCTCTTTTAATCATTTCGGCAATACCTTTCGGCAGCATGCTTTCCCAGCCCGGTTTTCCTTTGCTGATCATTTTCAGAACTTCACGAGAGAAGATTTCTAAATCGTGCTCATCAAAATCGGTTATGTCGACTACTTTTCCGTTGAATTTGAAGAATTTGTACAGTTCTTTCATTCTAGGATGTACTTTCAGGTTTTCTGAATTGATGACTACGCCGTGCTCATCTTTCATTGGATATAGGAATACCTTCAAGTCGCGATAGAATAATTTACCAAAGGCTTCAAGGATACCGCCGCTTAAGTGACGGTAATATTTTTCATCAAAAACATCTACAAGGTTGCTGACTCCCATAGCTAGTCCCATACGGGCTTTAGTGTAGTTAGAGAAATATTCTACCACCTTATAATATTCCTGGAAGTTGGAGATCATTACGGTTTGTCCTAACGAACAAAGCAATTCAGCCCTGTCCATAAAGTCTCTTTCGTCAATTTCACCATCCGAACGTAGGTTGGACAGCGTAATTTCAAAAACAACCAATGTGTTTTCTTTTTCTACTTTATTTTCTTCTAGAAACATCTGTAATGATTTCTCGTACATATCCATGTTTACACGGGTTACAGGACGGAAACTTCCTCTTAAAGCAAGAATGTTCTTTTTGTAAAGTACCGCAGCAGGCAAAACGTTATTTCCTTCAGGATCAAACATTACAGCATCAGTCATTCCGTTTTTAACCAATTGAAGACTCATCAAACGGTTGTCGACGTCAGCAAAACGAGGACCAGAAAAATTAATAGTGTCAATTTCCAATTGGTCTTTGTCCAGGTGGTCGTAGAGATAGCGTAATAATTTTTTCGGATCGTTGTATTTGTAAAAAGCGCCATAAATCAAATTAACACCAAGAATACCAAGAGTTTCTTGTTGTAATCGGGCATCTGTTTCTTTAAAACGGATATGGAGTATGATTTCATTATAATCTTCGTCCGGTTCAATCTGGTATTTGATTCCTACCCAACCATGTCCTTTGAATTGTTTAGCAAAGTCAATTGTAGCTACCGTATTGGCGTAGCTGAAAAACATTTTGCTAGGGTGCTTATCTCTTTTAAGACGCTGCTCTACAAGCTTTACTTCGTGAGAAAGCATTTTTTTAAGTCGGGCCTCAGTAACATATCTTCCGTCAGCTTCAGCACCGTAAATAGCATCGCTAAAATCCTTGTCATAGGCAGACATTGCCTTCGCGATTGTTCCAGAAGAACCGCCTGTTCTAAAGAAATGCCTTACAGTTTCCTGACCGGCACCAATTTCGGCAAAAGTACCATATATATTTTCATTCAAGTTGATACGGAGAGCCTTATCCTTTACGGAAGGAATTTGCTCGATGACCTTATCTCCTTTAAGTTTAATCTCGTTTTCGTCGTTTCTCATAATAGTGATAATACTTTGCAAAGTTAACAAAATAGGGCTTTTATTAAAGGGAATTAATCCTATTTTTGTAAAAAATTAACGTCAATTGAAAGTCTATTTTTTAGGTACGGGAACTTCACAAGGCATTCCGGTGATAGGAAGCGAACATCCCGTATGTAAAAGCACCAACGCAAAAGACAAGCGTCTTCGTGTTTCTGTTTGGATTTCTTGGGAGAATCATTCCTTTGTCATTGATTGCGGGCCGGATTTCAGGCAACAAATGCTGATTTCCAAATGCCCAAAAATTGATGGCATTCTCTTTACGCATGAACATTCAGACCATACTGCAGGATTGGATGATATCCGTCCGTTTAACTTCAGGCAGGGAAATATTCCAATCTATCTGCACGAACGGGTTTTAGAATCTCTTAAACGCAGATTTGATTATGTTTTTGAAACCGTCAATAAATATCCGGGTGCGCCGTCTGTTGAGCCAATAGAAGTAATTAACGGACAAAGTTTCGATATAGGCGATAAAAAAGCTATTCCGATTAACGTTATGCATGGTGACCTTCAGGTTTTCGGGTACAGGATAGACGATTTCGCTTATCTGACAGATGTCAAGACTATTGAACCTTCTGAGATAAATAAACTAAAGGGACTGAAAGTGCTTGTTGTTAATGCCTTACGGGAAGAACCGCATAATTCTCATTTCAATCTGGAAGAAGCGTTGGAATTTATAAAAATTGTAGGTCCGGAAAAGGCCTATCTCACCCATATCAGCCATAGAATGGGATTTCATGATGAAGTAGAAAAGCTGCTTCCTGAAAACGTATATTTGGCGTATGACAATCTGCAAATAACCATTTAAACCCACCAAATAATGAAAAAACCGCTGTTATATCTTTTCATTTTATCTGTATTGCTGAACATTTTTACTTATATGTATTTTACTAAAAAAGTGAAATTTGAAGAAGACAGAATAACTAATTTTCAAAAAGAATCCAAAGCAAAAAAAGATTCTATAACTGCATTGAACAATCAGGTTCTGGATGCAAATTATTTTTCTTTGGAATACAATGATAATGCGATAGAATATTTTGACAAATTTGACATCAATCAGCTATCTACTGAAATCCGTGATGAAATCAGTTCTCTAAACGAAAAGCCAGGAGGCAATCCGCTTACAAAATATGACATGATTAACGGCAACAGGGCAATTATCAACAAAGTAAAAATCTTAAACAGCCGTTGGATTATTGCTGATTTTAGTATTGGAAAAGCCTGGGGCGAAGTCATGATTAAATATTTCAAGCAGGAAGGAAAGCCTACTGAATATGAAACCATGGATACTTTTATTTATCCTAACACTTTAAAGTAGAAGTTTTTTTATAATTTTATAGGCTATCAAGAACAAACCCTAAACGATTATGAAAAAAATATTTTTGTTGGCCTTTGTTACTGTTTCAGCTTTTTCCTGTAAGGATTTAGGCAAGAGCTCTGATTTGTCAATTCAAAAAGACAGCTTGGGAACAGTAGTAGGAAACGATAAAGACGATAAAGGATGCGTGGCTTCGGCTGGCTATACCTGGTCTGAATTGAAAAGAAATTGTGTCCGCCCATTTGAGGTGGGTATTCGTTTAAATCCGGCGGCAGAAGTAAAACAAGGAGATGCAGTTTATAGTGCTTTTGCTATTTTGGAAGAAAATGGAGGAAACAAAGCCGAGCTTTTTATGCCAAATCAAAAAACATCAATGATAATGGAAAGAGAGGCAGAAGGTAAGCCTTATGTAAAAGACGATTGGAAATTGAAAACTACAAATGGCTACCAATTGATGAAAGGCGATTCGCTGATGTATGCCGGGGCGCTGATTAATGAGGAGGTCATAACCGGAAGCGACAAGGCAGAAGATTAAAACATACTAAAAAGGATTCCAAATCGGAATCCTTTTTTTATTGATGATTTTCAAGCCAGTTTCTAAAATCGTAAAAATTTTGTGGCGATACGCCATGACCTATAGGATATTCTTTATAGGTTGCTTCAATCCCTAACTTTTTTAGCAAATCAGGTGCTTTTCGGGCCCATTCTACCGGAATAACCTGATCAACGGTTCCGTGTGAAATAAACATATTCAGATGCCTGAAATCATTTTTTTCATAACCGGGAACCAGTAAGTCAGTATTGATATGGCCGCTTAATGCAATGACATTTTTGACTTTTTCAGGATAACTTAGTGCAACTGCATAGCTCAAGATTGTTCCCTGACTGAATCCGATTAATGTGACATTCTGAAAATCAATAGGAAGCTCAGAAATGAGCTCGTTGATTAACTTAGCAATAATGTCTCTTGATTCCTTGGCCTGGTCTGTGTCTGAAAATTTATTTTCGTCCGCATCAAAATTGATAGCATACCAGGCATGCCCATACGGATTCAGGTTATAAGGAGCGCGCGCCGAAACTACATAATATTCATCAGGAAGTTCAGCTGCAAAAGAAAATAAATCTTCCTCATTGCTTCCATACCCGTGAAGTAATAACAACAGCGGATTCTTTTCTTTTTTTATTTTAGGTTCTCGAATGAGGTATTCTATATTTGATTTCATTACTTTTTAAGTAAGGTTTTTAAATGCTTTTTGGAAAAAACCTCCCAAAAGAGGAATCTTGTTCATTTGCCCTTGAAGTGCGCTCACAAAACTGTATGCCCACAATATGAAAATAAAGATATATAAAGCAGATGAAATCATCCAGCTGTCAAACAATCCTACTGGATAGCCTAAAGCGAAGAACAAAAGAAAAATTCCCAAAGTCTGGCGGATATAAAAACCGGCAAAGGCATTTTTTTTATCGCCATTTAATACCGCAGCGATTATTGTTCCTATAATGGTAAGGTGGGTTATGATAGCAATGTTTTTTCCTTCGTTAATTGTATTTTCCATAATCTAGTTGTTTAAGATTAATTGGTTGTTATTGTATATTCCGTATGCTTTTCCTTTCATCGATTGTCCCAGAAAAGCGGAGTTTTTTGATTTTGACAAGATGTTTTCTTTACCAAATGTCCATTTTTCTTCCGGGTTAAATAATGTCAGGACAGCCTTGTTTCCTTCTTTAATGATGTTTTCATCAATGCTGAAAATTTCTTTCCCGGAAATCAATTTTTCAATTACGGTCTCTAATGGAAGTACGGTCAATAGAGCACCAAAAGCACTTTCCAAGCCTATAGTTCCGTTTTTAGCCATATCAAATTCCATTTTTTTATGCTCGATGTCCATTGGATTATGATCGGATGTAATCATATCGATGATTCCGTCTTTTACCGCTTTTACCAATGCTTTTCTATCGGATTCGCTTCGTAGTGGAGGCGTTACTTTATATCGGGTATCAAAACCATCCAATTTTTCGTCGGTCAAGACTAAATTATGCACAGCCACACTGCAAGTCACATTCAGGCCTTTGGCTTTGGCTTCTTTAATTAGCTGTACTGATTTTGCTGTCGAGATAGTCGGGATATGTAATTTTCCACCGGTATATTCCAAGATAAACAAATTCCTTGAAATCTGCAATTCTTCGGCTAGTGAAGGAATGCCTTTTAAGCCCAGTCTGGTGCTTGCAATACCTTCGTTAGCAACACCTGCGCCTTTAATGTCAGAATCTTGTGAGTAGGCGATGACTAATCCGTCAAAATCCTGTACATATTGTAGGGCAATTTTTAGCAAGTTGGCATTTGATAAGCTTTTGTTGTAATCTCCAAAAGCTACCGCGCCAGAATTTTTCATATCGAACAGCTCTGCAAGATCTTTCCCTTCGCTTACTTTAGTCAGGGCGCCAATAGGAAATAAATCGGTAGCAGCACCTTCTGCTTTTCTTTTTGTAAAGCTGATTCCAGATTGGCTGTCAGGAATTGGGAAAGCATTTGGTTGTAAAGCAATGGCTGTAAAACCGCTTTTTCCGGCAACATTCAGTCCGTTAGAAAGTGTTTCCCTGTCTTCAAAGCCCGGTTCGCCTAAGCTGACACTGGAATCAAACCAGCCTTGTGATATATGAAGACCTTCAAGTGTTATCTCCTTGAGCTTATCAGGATTTTGGAGCTTTTTTCCAATTTTTGTAATGACACCGTTCTCAATTTTTAAATCGGCAGTCTCATTATGATAAGGGCTTTTAGGATCAATAATTTTAGCTTGTTTGATAATTAGGTTCATTTTACGAATTTTTGTATCAATATTTCAGTGACTAAAAAGAGCAGTGTCAAAAACACAAACCATTTCCATATTTCATTGTCCGTTCTGTTGGTCTGCAAAGTATCAAAGACTTCATCAATGCTTCCAATAACATTATAATCGGACAATATAGATTCATTTGAAGCCTCTATATTGCTTTCTGTTCGGGCATAATTAAAGCTGATTTCTTTTAACAGATTGTCTTGTTTGTAAATTCCAAAGTTCCCTGCTTCCTGAGGGAAATCGTTGAATGTAAGTTTTACTTTATTATTCAATATCTGCTGCATTGGAATGAACTTTTCATCTGTATCACCAGAAAGGCTCTTGATTTCAACAATTTCATCTTTAGATAAAGAAGCGTCAATCAAGAACGGGCCATTTTCGCCAATTGTCAATGCGCTGATTCCTGTTTTCTGGCTGCTTAAAGCCATATTGTAAAAAGTAGGCACGATCAAAGGCGAATTCTGGAAATTAGAATTGTTTTTATTGATCGGAGCCGAAAACACATATACCGAACTGACCGGATTTTGCACAGCAGTTAAAAAAGCATTTTGGTCTTCGAAACTCAATATTGCAGGATAAACACTTGAAATTTTATACGAACTGCTGACGTTTGGATATTGGAAATTCTCAATTTTTTTCTCAAAAACGGTACTGTACAGCGGATGGTTAAATGCAATTTTGGTAACCAGTTTTTCGCTGTTTTCTAAAGATTGGAATTGTATCTTTCCAAAATTCCCCATCAGGCTATTCAGGTTTGAAATACTGCTTTCAGAAGAAGGAATAACAACCAGATTGCCACCTTTTTCTACAAAAGATTTTAAAGTAGTCTGTAAGGCTTGAGGAATTTCAGGAACTTCATTTAAGATGATAGCATCTTGTTTTTCCAGAATATTGTAATCCAATGATTTTAAATCGAAATTGGTAAAAATGAATTCGTTGTCGGAATAGATTTTTTTCAGGAAGCTGCTTTTTTCAGGCTGTCCAATACTAACGATATTCATCTTTTGAGGCTTTGAAATACTAAAAAACAACTGATTATCATATTGTAATGCGTTGTCCTCAATCAAGGCATAACCGTTAAAATCTTCTTTTGGAATAGTAAAATTGATAGATTTTTCTTTACCGTCAAAATTGACTATTGTTTTGGCAATCAGCTTTTTGTTGTTGTAAAGTGAAATTGGAATATCCTTTTCATTGTCACCATACGAAGAAAGCTTGATACCTATTTCATAAAAATTGTCTAAAGCCTGCTCTATAAAAACACTGTCAATAGCTACATTGTTCTTTTGTTCTGCTTTTGGAATGATAAAGTAAGTATTGGATGTACTGTCAATACTTTTGAGCTGTTTTGGCTGTAATCCTACAGCATCCGTGATAATCACAATATCCTTGTTGTAAGGCGATTTTCTGGATTTGATTTTAGCCATCAGGTTGTCTAAAACAAATGGCGATGCGCTGTATTTTAGGTTTTGTAATTCTCTTTGGATGGATTTTATATCTGTGTTCCAGAAAACTTCTGAATTGGTAATTAGGGAAAAAGTCTGGTTTTCCGGAGCACTTTCCAATAATTCCTGTACAGCTCTTTTCATAAGCTCACCTTGTTTTCCTTTAGCCTGCATAGAAAAGGAATTGTCAAGAACGATAAACATTTCATTGGTGATTCCTTTGCTGTCTTTAGCCTGGAAAAAAGGCTGTGCAAAAGCAATAATTAAGCAAGCCAGAAGAAATAATCGGGTAAGCAATAAAAGCCATTTTTTTAACCGCGAACTTTTTCGGGTTTGTATAGCTAATTCTTTTAGGAAATGTACGTTGGTAAAATATTCTTTCTTGAAACGACGCAGTTGAAATAAATGAACCAGAATTGGAATAACCAATAAGAAAAGGAAGTAAAGAATTTCAGGGTGTTTGAACTGCATTTATTGAAAGTTTGTCAAAAATACAAATTAGTTGGCAGTTGTCGTAGCTAGTTTGGAGATTTTTTTGGAATATTAAATCAGGTTAATTCAAAATGCCACAGATTAAAAGATTAAAATGATTGAATGTCTAAAAATCTGCGCAAATCTTTGTAATCTGTAGCTAAAAAAACGAATCTTTAGATATTTATGCATTGAATCAGAATTAACATTTCCTGAAGATGCTTTTGCTATTTGAAGCCTTATTTTTGCTTTAAATAAATTTTTTAAAATGAAAAAAATCAACTTCCTGCTTCTCGTTTTTTTATTTGTTGCGACTGCAAATGCCCAGGATAAAATTTACAATCTGATCGTAGGAACTTATACTAATTCCTGTGATAGCAAAGGAATTTATGTTTATGATTTTAGCCCGGATACCGGTGACTTTTCTTTAAAAAATACACAAAAAACGGATAATCCGAGTTACCTCACGGTTTCTGAGAATAATAAATATATCTATAGTGTCAACGAAAATGGAGCAGACAGTAAAATAAGCTCTTTTAAATTTGATTCCAAAAACGGCAAATTACAACTGCTAAACTCTCAGGATTCTAAAGGAGCTGATCCTTGTTATATTATTAATGACGACAAAAATGTAATTGTCGCGAATTATTCCGGCGGAAGCATCGCGGTTTTTGAAAAGAAAGCCGATGGTAGCCTAAAGGAAGCCAAACAGCTTGTAAAACATACCGGAAAAGGAATCAATACTAACCGACAGGAAAGCGCCCACGTACATATGGTTTATTTTTCACCGGATAAAAAATACGTCTTGGCAAATGATTTGGGAACAGATATGATTTACGTATACAAATACGATAAAAATGCTCCGGAAAAAGTATTGGAATTAAAGGATAAGATTGCTGTGAAACCGGGAAGCGGCCCCCGCCATCTTACGTTTAGCAATGACGGAAAATTTGTCTACTTGCTTCAGGAATTGGACGGAACACTTACCGTTTTTAAATATAAAAACGGTTCTTTAAAACAGCTTCAGGAAACTACTGTTGTAGCCAAAGATTTTAAAGGAGAAAACAGTGCGGCAGACATTCATATTACACCTGACGGACATTTTTTATATGCTACAAACAGAGGTGATGCCAATACAATCAATGTCTTTGCAATTGATAAAAAAGGCACATTGGATTTAGTCAATCAGGTGAGTACTAAAGGAAATGGGCCTAGAAATTTTGCAATAGATCCCAGCGGTAAGTTCCTATTGGTAGCGCATCAATACACAAATGAAATAGTAATCTTTAAGATTGATAAAACTATGGGTAAACTTTCAGATACAGGAAAACGAATCGAGCTTTGTGCGCCTGTCTGCTTGGTTTTTACCAAATTCTAGCTAGATATTATTTGCCTTTATCTTTCTTCTTTTTGTCGCGGGTTCTTTCAACAGCACGGTTTCTCGGTTTTGTCTTTCTCGGTTTTGTTTTACCAGGACCGCCCAGATTGACTTTTTTATTCTTATCTGATTTTTCATGAAAAGCAGTACCACCGTCTTTTTTTACTTTTTTCATTAAAAGCTTAACCGGCTGTTTTACTTTTTCTGATTCGATAAGAACGGTTGAAATCTCAACTCCTTCAGGAATTGGAAGAGTATCTACTTCCTTATCCATAAGCATTTCACATTCTATAAAAGCCTCTTCCTCTTTTTTGCTTACAAAACTGATAGCTGTTCCTTCTTTGTCAGCACGACCCGTTCTTCCGATTCTGTGTATATATTGTTCAGGAATTTCTGCAACATCAAAATTCAATACATGGGTAATATCAGAAATATCCAAACCTCTTGCCATGACATCTGTCGTAATGATTCCTCGCAGATCTCCTTTTTGGAAATCCTGCATGGTAGTAAGACGATAGTTCTGAGACTTGTTGGAATGAATCACACCAAACTGATCGCCGAAGTCTTCTTCAATACGATCGTAAATCATATCAACAAAACGTTTGTTGTTCACGAAAACCAAGATTCGGGACATTGACTCGTCAGTTGATAAAAGGTGTTTTAACAGGTTGATTTTTGTGTTGAAATTAGGAACAGAATATTTAACCTGTTTGATTTTTTCTAATGGTGTTCCAGATGGAGCCAATGAAACTTCTTCGGGAAAGTCAAAATAATCTTCCAGTACGGCATCGACTTCATCAGTCATCGTAGCAGAAAAAAGAATGTTTTGACGTTTTGGACGCATCATCGCTAATATGGAAGTAAGCTGTACGCGGAAACCAAGATTCAGCATTTCATCAAATTCATCAATGACTAACTTTTGGGTTTCATCAAAACGCAATACATTGTCTAAAGCTAAATCCATGACACGGCCGGGTGTACCTACCAAAATATCTATCCCTTGATAAACAGACGTTTTTTGGGTATTAATATTTACGCCTCCGTAAATACCAAGAGTTCTAACCGACATGTATTTGGTTAACTTTTCAACTTCTTCTACAACCTGTACAACCAATTCTCTGGTTGGAACCAGGATCACGATTTTTGGAGTATGCGTAGGAGTGAACTTATATAGTTTTAACAGAGGCATGAGGTAAGCAAATGTTTTACCTGTACCAGTTTGGGCAATTCCCATCATGTCACGTCCTGATGCAATTACAGAAAATGACCTTTCCTGAATTGGTGTAGGTGAAGTGAATCCTAAATCATCAATTGCTTTTTGTAAAGATTTAGGAAGGTTGAATTGCTCAAAAGTTGACATACTATATAAATTTTGGGCAAAGGTACGTTAAAATTTGGACTTCTCAGATTGCCGGGATTTCAGGCAACCTATTGTAAGCGGTTAATCAGAAGAAAATCCTTCAAACACGCCCAAACCAAATAAAGCGAAATCATATTTTACAGGATCATTCGGATCGAGTTTTCGCAATTGTAAATCCAGTTCAGCCAAAGCCTTGGCATCGTTCTGTTTTCGATTTAAAAGTCCCAGTTTTCGTGCCACATTTCCGGAATGCACATCAAGCGGGCAGGACAGGGCAGAAGGTGAAATTGTTTTCCAGATTCCAAAGTCGACGCCTTTTTTATCCTGGCGAACCATCCATCTTAAAAACATATTGATTCTTTTGGCAGCAGAATTATTCAGCGGATCAGAAATATGTTTTTGGGTTCTTTGCAAGTGTTCGACTTCAAAGAAGATTTTTTTGAATTCATGAATACTATGCTGCATGGAATTTTCTTTTTGGTTTTTCAAAAAGACAGCTTCCAATCCATTATGGTTGGAGTAAATATTCTGTATGGCCTTAATAAAACTAATAAAATCCTGTCCGTTGAAAGTTCTGTGTACGAAATTCTCCAGACGTTCCAATTGATACTCCTGATGCGTCATGATAAAATCGTAAGGAGAATTTCCCATCAATTCCATCATTTTTTTGGAATTATTGATAATCATTTTCCGATTTCCCCACGCAATAATCGCGCTTAAGAATCCGGCAATCTCAATATCTTCCTTTATTGAAAAAGCATGCGGAATCTGAATCGGGTCGGATTCAATAAAATCAGGATTATTGTATAATTCAACCTTTTCGTCAAGAAAGATTTTTAGCTCAGTATCAGTCATAATTAGATGCCGGATTTAGCATTACGGAATTAATCCGTCAGACATTACCAGTTTTCTGTCCGCCATATTGGCCAGTTCTTCATTGTGTGTGACAATTACAAATGTTTGCCCAAACTCATCCCTAAGTTTAAAGAACAATTGGTGCAGATTTTCCGCAGAAACAGTATCCAGGTTTCCGGATGGCTCATCGGCGAAAATAACAGCAGGCTTGTTGATAAGTGATCGTGCAACGGCCACACGTTGTTGTTCGCCGCCTGAAAGTTCTCCCGGCTTATGGTCAATCCTATGTGACAAACCTAAATAGTCTAAAAGTCTTTTTGCTTCTGCTTCGGTTTCCGATTTTGATTTTCCGGCAATAAAAGCGGGTATACAGACATTTTCCAATGCTGTAAATTCAGGTAAAAGCTGGTGGAATTGGAATATGAATCCGAGCTTCAGGTTTCTGAAACGGGAAAGTGCCTTGTCATTAAGCTGCAAGATGTTTTCTCCGTCAATCTGTAACTGAGTTCCGTTTTCTATATTGGGTTTATCCAATGTGCCTAAAATTTGAAGCAGTGTGGTTTTTCCTGCACCGGAAGCTCCCACAATAGATACGATTTCACCTTTTTCAATATGAAGATCAACGCCTTTTAGTACGTGGAGCTTATCGTAATATTTATGTAGATTTTTTGCCTGGATCATTTTTTCCAATTTCTACAAAGAAACAAAGTTTTTGAAAAACTTCCCATCTTTGATAGGTTATTCTTAGTGATAAAGTTTAGTTAATGCCATTCCTGAAACTTCAGATAATCGTTATTTTTGAGGAAAACTCAGGATACAATGAAAAAGATGATCGGACTGCTGACTTTGATTACGATTTCATGCCAGTCAAAAGAAAAGAAACAAGAACAATTAATTTCAGAAATTAACGAACCCGTAAAAATGGAAGTAGAAAAAGGATTAGAAATTGCAACCTTTGGTGGTGGATGTTTCTGGTGTACAGAAGCTATCTTTTTAGAATTGGATGGTGTTAAAAAAGTGGAATCTGGATATACTGGAGGTAAAACAGCAAATCCGACTTATGAAGAGGTTTCTACAGGGACAACAGGACATGCTGAAGCAACACAAATTACTTTTGATCCGAATAAGATCAGTTTTGGAGAGCTGCTAGAAATATTTTTTGCAACCCACGATCCAACAACATTAAACCGTCAGGGAGCTGATATCGGTACCCAATATAGAAGTGAAATTTTTTATCACAGCGAGGAACAGAAGAAACTGGCAGAAGAATATATAAAAATTCTTGATGCTGAAAATACGTTTGGAAAGCCGGTTGTGACTAAAGTTTCTCCTGCGGGTAAATTTTATGTAGCTGAAAATTACCACCAGAATTATTATGCAAGAAATAAAGAAAAGTCATACTGCAGTTATGTCATTACGCCAAAAGTTGAAAAAGTAAGAAAACAGTTTTCAGGAAAGCTGAAAAAATAATTGGCATTAGTTTTGCGTTATTATAGCGACTAAACAATTGAAAATGACAGAACAAGTTCAGATAAAAGTAGCTTCTGATAAAAAACAGAAGCAGTTAGTATTAAGTATACTGTTTGATGTTATAGGAATGTCGACCTATGCACTGCCTTTTATTGGAGAGTTTGCAGATATTGCATGGGCGCCTATATCCGGGCTTATTTTGGCAAGAATGTATAAAGGAACGGTTGGTACAGTAGGTGGTATTGTATCATTTTTGGAAGAACTGTTTCCCTTTACGGATATTATTCCGACCTTCACCTTAACCTGGATTTATACTTATTATGGCAATGACTTACATTTGTAACCCATTAAATTAATATTTTATAGACCGCCTTTTTGGGGCGGTTTTTTTATTTCCGTTATTTCTCTTTTGTAGGATTCGCAGAAGCGTCTCTACTTAATCCTACGGACTTTTTATAATTATATACTTCTTGCAGGATATATACTTTACCTGATACGCCTGTAAATTCTATTTCGGTTGATTTTTCAAACTTCCTTCTATACGTAAAATAGGTATCCGCATTAGGTTCTAACCGAATAAGCGCATCCGCAAACTCTTTAAGGTTTGTAGAGAACAGCACGACCATATTATCAATGTTAGCCGTGTACAGCTTACTTAGAGCTTTCATCATCTTTTTCCTTTGGCTTTACAATAGCAGAAAGCACGGAATTGAATTTAGGCTCGTCCTTTTCAATCAGTACATCTTCTTTCGGTTTCAGTATGTCGTCTTTCTTTTTGGGTTTCTTATCCATTGGTCAACGTTTTATATTTTAGTCTTTTTGTAGTTCCGATTGCCAAAGCTACGTCAAATTTGCTTCCCTCCGATAAGCCCCTGTTATTATACCTGAACGTAAACTCGTTTACATAACGTCCCAGGTGCTTGTCGCTGACATGGTGGTAAATCCCATCCAACCCTCTTTTAAGCAGGGACCAGAAATTTTCAATATTGTTTGTGTGTACAGATCCGCTAACGTATTCATTTGCACTATGTCTTACGAAATCATGATTGAATGACTTATGTAATGATGAATAGGCACGATACTCGTCCGTATATACAGTGGCACCAGAATCCACTTTGGCTACCATAATTGGCAAAATCGTATCCGCCTTGGTATCCTTGACCGGAACGGCATAGACCTTGCCGCTGCGTTCCAGTATCCCGAGTACGGGGGATTTGGTCTTTATACTGCGCCCTTGTGTCCCTTTTACCTGTTTGGACGCATGTTTGTTTTTCTCTTTTCCGCCTATGTAGGTCTCATCTATTTCTACCTCATTGGAGAAAGTCCCTGCTTGTGGGCTATATGTTTCCCTGATTCTCTGCAACACGAACCAGGCCGATTTCTGCGTTATCTTCAGGTCACGGGCCAATTGGTGCGAGGAAATGCCTTTTTTGTGAGAGGTTACCAAATAGATAGCCACGAACCATTTACGCAAGGATATTTTTGAATCGTGAAAGATAGTACCGACCTTGACACCGAACTGCTTACGGCATTCGTAGCACTTATAGCGTTTTGTCTTGCCCTTAAGGGCATTGACCCTTGTAGACTCGCAATAAGGACATACGGCCTCGCCATTCCAACGTATAACCGCCAAATGCTCCTCGCATATTTCTTCAGTAGTGAAGTGGTCAAGTAATTGGAATAGGCTGTCGAAATCTCTTAGGTCTTTAGCGGTTTTCATTATGCTGTTATTTGATATTGTAAATATACGATGATATATTTACAGAAACAATAAAAATGTAATTATTTCATGATATTTTTACATTGCTTGCTTTCGTATCATATTTTCGCTATATTTGTAAATGAAAAAGGGATGCGCTAACATCCCTTTTTGTCCAATCGTTAGGCAATTTGCCGAAGCTAATGAGACTTTCGATTGCTTATCCGTTCCTCTAATGTGGGAACTTCTGAATACCAAAGCACTCTTTTAGGGTGCTTTTCTGTTTATATCTCAGGCCTATATTCTTCTTTAAAATCAGTTCCGTCATGCCACTCAGGTAAACCCCAGTATGTATCCTTATTGGTTCCGTAGGTATGGTTTGCGATCCTGCCTTTCTTTTTAAGGGTTCTTACAGTCATCTGGATATCATCTTCTCTCCCTATCAGTTTTACATATAAATCCTGTATATCCGGCATTTTAGCAGCCTTTCCGATCCCATCCCTCAAAATCCAAAGTGCCTGAGCCCTTTTAGTATCATTAAGAGGAAATCCCGAACTAAGGTTTGGAGAGCCTAACGAATTTGAGATGCTCTCGATAG
Organism: Flavobacterium sp. 28YEA47A; assembly: GCF_041262125.1. Classification (NCBI taxonomy): domain Bacteria; kingdom Pseudomonadati; phylum Bacteroidota; class Flavobacteriia; order Flavobacteriales; family Flavobacteriaceae; genus Flavobacterium; species Flavobacterium sp. 28YEA47A. The sequence continues at coordinate 278,520 of NZ_JBGCCI010000001.1, read as the reverse complement.
ATCTATCTATATCATGGCCCAATATCTGCAATACCTCTTTTATGGAATTGGCGTGCTTTATATTAACTTCAGCCAAATCCATAAACTCCTTGTGTTTTAAGATAAGTGTTCTTATAGTGTCGTCCATATCTTTATAGGTTTTTAGATATGCCAAAGATATGTATAAACATCCTAACAACCAAATAAATAAGAAAAAAATTAAAAACAGGTCCTATAGGGGTATGCAAACGGGTCTTATTGAGAAGATATAAAAAATAGGCCGGTATGACACCGGCCGTAATTATTCGATGCACTTGAGCATCTCCTTTAATTTCTTGTCGTGCTTGGGCTTTACCTCGTCATCGGCATAACCCTGGCCCGTATATACCCTCAGTTTCGTTATGCCCTCTTTCAGTAACCGGGAATACGCCTCATCCGGCAGGGGGATCATCTGTGATGCCGTGAAGTATATGTTCTTCAGGCTGGAATTGTATCCGCTTCCGGATATTACCGTTTTGGGAAAGGCCAGCCTTATGGGTTCTTCCGCATCCGTCTTGAACAGGACTTCGGCACCCTCCCGTAAGGTAAAGGCCGACGGCCCGTAAGCATTTAGTACCAGATACCTTTTATCGTCTATATTTAACAGGTTATAGGTACACGAGAAAGACGAGGTCCATGAAATGGTCAGCGGGTTATCTTTGGTCTCCAATATACGGTGTTTGGTAAATTCGTCAACCTCGTCCCTTTTGTATTTGCATTTCTGCCCGTAGGCCAGGCTACCTGAAAGCAGCAGTAACAGTAGAATTTTTTTCATTGTGGTAATTTATCAGAGTTATTAATTAAAAAAGCGTGGACTGATACCATGCCTCTGAAAGGTTTACCACAACCCTGCAAGCAGATGATATAGCCACGCCATGAGGCGCACCATAGACATCTTTTGCTTGCTCTTTCAAAGTGGTAATTTATCAGAAGCTGAAAATGTATAGTACAATATATTTTATTAGGACAAATATAACTCTTTGAACACCATTTCCAAAATAAGAAATCCTTCTGTTTTTAGGAGAAGGATTTTTTAATATTTCTGGGTTACAGATGTAATTTATTGCCCTTATTATTTCAGCAAGGAAAATAAATAAAGGATTTCAACAATCAATAAAAAAGCCGGAACTTCAATTCCGGCTTTTCTTTTTATATCAGTTTGCAGCTTATTTGCTTTCGTCGCTTTTTTCTTTAGGTAATAAAAATCCCAATTTCATGCTTCGTATCATTCGTTTGGCAAAAGGAAAGAAAAAGCCAGATTGCCCAAATATATATCCAAAAACCATTAACATAAAAGGATAGAGTGGTAACACTAATACCAATAGAATAATGTAATAAAGTGACCAGTGTGTGTTTTCTTTTGTAATTCCGAGTAGTCCCATTAGGAAATAAGAAATTCGGGCAGAAAGAGAACCATTGATGGCAAAAACAATAAAGATTATGACAAGCTGGTAATTTGATGTAATGCCCCAGCGCTTTTTAAGCTTATTCATACTGAATTAATATAAGCGCAAAACTACAACTTTAAATTCGAGGGACAAAGCCTCCCAGTTTTATATTATTGGTAAGTTGAAAATAAGTGAGGTAATTATAAAGCATATAATTGACTTCATAACCATAATTTATTTTGTTCTGATAGTCAATACTCATGTCAAAACGTCGGTCGCCATGGTTAAAACGATTATTCCATTCCATAACCCATATACGATTTCGAGTTTCCATGTATTGTTGTGAGTAATAGTTTCGCGGTTTGGCATAGCTATAAAACCAACTGTTGAAACCGGGATCGATAATAATAACTTCATATTCCAATTCTTCATTGGCAATTTTTATCGTATCGTTCTGTACGGCCTTATCTGTTTGTTGAAACGTTTTGGTCTTTGTGTTTTTTGACGTAGTACATCCAAAAATCAGAAAAAACAATATTCCTATGTAAATCAGATTTTTCATGTTCTGGAGGATTTGTATAAAGTTACTCATTCTTTTTGAGATGCTTTTTAGGCTTCTTATATTTTTAACATAAAAAAGCCAGACAAATGCCTGGCCTTACTGAAATATTTTAAATAGTCTATTTTCCGAAAAGTTTGCCTAGAAAACCACCTATGCCTCCTTTTTTATTGACAGCAGCCATAGCATCGCTCATGTCTATTTTGCCATCATTATTTTGGTCTAAGCCAAATTGTTCGCCATATTTTTGGATGGCATCCATGATAGAAGAACCACCTTGGCCACCAGAAAGCGAGTTGACGATATCTGAAATTTCAAAACTTTTGTCGTTTGGATTCTTAGCTTTTCCAACCAAAGAGCCCAAAACTTTAGGGATTAGCCCGCCGGCAACACCTGAAGCGGCATCGCTGCTAAGACCAAATTTTTCTCCCAGGTTTCCGGAAAGTTGATCTGTCAGTTGTTTTACTACAGGATTTGATGCCGAACCGGCATTATCGCCTTGAAACAATTGGCCTATTTGGTCAGCACCTCCATCAGAAATAATTTTCTGCAATCCTGAAAAAATAGAATTGCTTGCTTCGTCCATGACGCCTTCGTTCAATTCATTTGGCACGGAACTATTGTTTACCACAGCTTCATTGCCGTACTGTTTTACTAAATCGGATAGTTGTTCTAGCATCTTCTGTAAGTTTAAAGTTTAAACAAATCTATACAAAAATCCCTTATATTTAACAAAAATGATAAATTATATCTCTGATTTTAATATACTTATGATTTGTTCGGCTAATTCAATTCCAATTCGGTCTTGAGCTTCCAATGTTGCCGCGCCAATATGCGGTGTCAATGATATTTTTGGATGCATTAGTACTTGTACAGCAGGAGTTGGTTCTTCTTCAAAAACATCCAATCCGGCAAATAAAACTTTTCCGTTATCTAAGGCTTCAATAAGCTCTACTTCATTAATTATACCACCACGCGAAGCATTAATGATTCCAACGCCGTCTTTCATCTGTTCAAATTCTTCTTTCCCGATTACATAACCATCTTGTGCAGGAACATGCAATGAAATAAAGTCGGAATGTCTTAGGATATCTTCTATAGGTTCCGTCACAATGTCAACATTAATGAACTGGCCATTATAAAAATCGACCTTAATTTCAGCATTGCCAACAAATTTATCAGAAGCGATAACACGCATACCCAATCCAAGTCCAATTTTAGCAACAGCTTTCCCGATTTTTCCAAAACCGATAATCCCAAGCGTTTTTCCTTTTAACTCAATTCCGTTGGCATATGCTTTCTTCAGTCCTTCAAAATTAGAATCGCCTTCAAGTGGCATATTACGGTTGGAATCATACAAAAAACGCACACCTGAAAATAAGTGTGCAAAAACCAATTCAGCTACAGATTCTGAAGAAGAAGCCGGCGTATTGATAACATGGATTCCTTTTTCACGGGCATAATCTACATCAATGTTGTCCATACCCACGCCACCACGACCAATTACTTTCAGCGTAGGGCAGTTGTCAATGATATCCTGACGAACTTTGGTTGCACTACGTACCAAAAGCACCGAAATAGCATTTTTATTAATATAATTAGCGACCTGTTCCTGGGCTACTTTAGTCGTTATGACTTCAAATCCGCCTTTTTCTAAAGCTATGATACCGCTTTTAGAAATACCGTCGTTGGCTAATACTTTCATGTTTCTTAATTGTGTTTATATGTTTTGATAAATCAGGCGTTTGTTCTTTCAAATTCCTTCATGACATCCACTAGTACCTGCACGCTTTCTAAAGGCAACGCATTATACATGGAGGCTCTATAACCGCCTACTGAACGATGTCCGGATAAACCTGAAATTCCGGCCTCTTTCCAAAGTTGGTCAAATGCCTGAGCCTGACTTTCATTTTTTAGCAAGAAGGTCGCATTCATGTTGGAACGATCTTCTTTAACAGCTGTCCCTGTGAATAATAGGTTTCGGTCTATTTCGGTATATAGCAGATCCGCTTTGGCCTCGTTGATTTTTTCAATAGCAGCAATTCCACCTTGTCTTTTCAGCCATTGCAATGTCAGTAGTGAAGTGTAGACGGCAAAAACTGCCGGCGTATTGTACATGCTTTCTTTTTCAATATGCTGCTGATAGTTTAATATATTCGGGATGTTTCGTCCGGTTTTGTCAAGAATAGCTTCTTTGACTACGACAAGCGTAACACCTGCCGGGCCCATATTTTTTTGAGCTCCTGCATAAATAAGGTCGAATTTTGAAAAATCGAGTTGGCGTGAAAAAATATCAGAACTCATATCGCAGACTACCGGGATTGATGTTTTTTTAAATTCTTTCATCTGTGTTCCATAAATAGTATTGTTGGAAGTACAGTGGAAATAATCAGCATCAGCCGGAATTTCATAGTGTTTAGGAATATGATTGTATTTTTCCGCTTTTGAAGAAGCTACAACAATGGTTTCGCCAAATGCCTTGGCTTCCTTGATGGCTCCAGAAGCCCAGGTTCCGGTATCTAAATAGGCAGCTTTTCCTCCATCTCTTAAAAGATTATAAGGAACTCTTAAAAATTCCATACTGGCACCGCCTTGCAAAAATAAAGCCTGATAGCCTTTTCCCTGCAAGCCTAAAAGTTCAAGAACCAAAGCTCTTGCTTCTTCCATTACGGCTAGAAAATCTTTGCTCCTGTGTGAAATTTCCAAAATCGATAAGCCCGAATTATTGAAGTTCAAAACAGCCTGGGCTGATTTTTCAAATACTTCTTGTGGTAGAATGCAAGGGCCTGCACTGTAATTATGCTTTTTCATGCTGTATTTTTAAGAGAGTGTTGTTGTGAGTTTGAAAAGCAAATTTCAGAAATTATGATTAAAGATTTCTTAGTGTTTTCGTGATAATTTCGTAAGGTTATTAACGAAAACGATATAGTGAAACTGTTTTTATTCGTTATTTCGACTAAATCGATGAGAGAAACGCAATGGTGTCTACATTATCTGCATAGTCCCAAAGTTCCGGTTTTTGCGTTTTGCCAAATGGGATACTGTTTTTGATACTTCCTTTAGAAACAATGCATTGGATCTGTTCATGATCTGCGTCCAGGCGTTTTTTGAGTTCCTCTATATTTTCATAGAATTCATAAAATACGCTTGAAATTGGAGAAGAATAGCTGACGTCTTCTTTAATAGTAAGGAATCCGTTATCTAATAATTTGAAATTGCTCATCAGGAAAACAGCCTTATTATAGTCATAATTATTGGCATATTTTTCATAGTGTATAACATCCTGATATTCAAAGATTCCTTCAAAGAAGGCTTCGAATTTATAATCTTTCGGGACAAAAATTTTGGAAACGTTTCTACAGCCTAATCCGAAATATCTGAAGATATCTTCGCCCAATTGTATAAAATCTTCTTTAGATTCTGTACCATCCAAAACAGCAATAGAATTTCTGTTTTTTCGAATTATTGAAGGCTTATCTTTAAAATAATATTCAAAATAACGAGCCGTATTATTACTTCCTGTTGCAATAACGGCATCAAAATTTTCTAATTTGCCTTCTGCAAAGGTGATATATTCTGCCAGTTTAGGCTCAACAGCAATACTATATTTTGCTAAAAAAGGCAAAAGATGTTGGTCGTTTGAAGATGTTTTTACCAATACTTTATGTCCGGAAATCAAAACACTCAAAAAATCGTGAAAGCCCACCAATGGGATATTTCCAGCCAGAATCAAACCGACTGTTTTTCCACCAACCTCTTCCAGATTGTACTTAGAAAGCCATTGATCTAGGTTTTCTTTTGTCAAGGCCTCGGCCCAGGATCGTATAGCAAAATATACCTGTTCAGGAGTATACCAACCATTATGAGATTGGGACAGCTCAATCAAATCCAAAAAATCATTGAAAAACAAATCGTTATGTAAAACGTTTTCTTTTTTAATACTTTCATTTTCAGAAAATTGACTCAAGAATTTTCCTAACTCTACAAAAATATTTTTTTTGTGCTCTAAAGTCATATTGATTTGCTTATGAATTGTTTTGGACGTAATTTTGCACAAAAATAAACCTTTTCTAGGCAGTAGGCAAGCCTTAAGTATATTGCCTACAGCTTACAGCAAAAAAAGAAAAAATGGCAATCATAATAACAGACGAATGCATCAATTGTGGTGCTTGCGAACCAGAATGCCCAAATACTGCCATATATGAAGGGGCAGATGATTGGAGATACAAAGACGGAACCAAACTTAACGGAAAAATAGTGCTTCCAAATGGAGAAGAAGTAGATGCGGATGAGCCGCATACGCCTCTTTCGGATGACATCTATTATATTGTGCCAGGTAAATGTACAGAATGCAAAGGCTTCCACGAAGAACCTCAGTGTGCTGCTGTTTGTCCGGTTGACTGTTGCATTCCGGATGATAATCACGTAGAAAGTGAAGAGACTTTGCTTAACAGGCAGGCATTTTTACATGGTGAATAATTACTGAAGTAAACAAATAAAAAAACCTGAATTATTTAATTCAGGTTTTTTTATGCTTTTTTTTTAGAATATTATTGTGCAGATTTGGAATAAGTTTCAATTGTAACCTTATCCGATTTGTCGTTATAAGTTTCTACAACAAGGTTTCCATGAGTATCAAAATATCCAATTGAAGTCTGGTTTTTACCTCTGTAGATGTAACTGTTTGTACTTGTAGCTCTCAGTATACCTAACCTTTTATTGTCTTGGGTAGTAATAATATATCCGGCAGGATCCAAGCTCAATTGATATGTTTTTCCGTTTGAGGTATAGTAGGAAGAACGGTCAATATCGACTGTTCTGGTACTTCCGTCAGGATTGATTACCTGAGTTTTTGAAATTACTTCAACAGGTGTTTCTTTTAGGTTCTTATTCAATGCTTTGGAATCAGCATTTTGGAACTCGAGATTCTGTACTTCCTTAACTTCCTGAGTTTTTAGGTATGTTTTCTCGCCATCAGAATCCTTTACCGTAGTTACGGTTGTTTTGGAAACATCTGAGACATTTTTATTCTGTGCCTGTAGGCTTAATGCTGCCAATAATGTAATGCTGCTTAACAAAATAGTTTTCATAATGATTTGATTTAGAGTGATTCCTAACAAATTTAAGGATTTTATGTTAAATTAATTTCTAAAAAATCATAAAGAATTGCTAAATGTTGTTTTTGAATGGGAATTTTTTAATTTTTTAAGAGCTAAAAATAGAAAGGCAAGGAGGTTTAATTTCAAATTCAAAAGCGTATATTTGCACCCTTAAAATTATCAATATCATACTTGTACCATAATGAAAGCAGGAATTGTAGGGTTGCCAAATGTTGGAAAATCAACATTATTCAATTGTTTATCAAATGCAAAAGCGCAAAGCGCAAATTTCCCGTTCTGTACTATCGAACCTAATATTGGAGTCGTAAACGTACCTGATCCGAGGATTAATAAGTTGGAAGAATTGGTGAAACCAGAACGCGTTCAGATGGCGACTGTAGATATTGTAGATATTGCAGGATTGGTAAAAGGAGCAAGCAAAGGCGAAGGTTTGGGGAATCAGTTCCTTGGAAATATCCGCGAGTGTAATGCTATCATCCACGTATTGCGTTGTTTTGATAATGATAATATCGTCCATGTTGATGGAAATGTGAACCCAATCCGCGATAAAGAAACTATCGATATCGAATTGCAGCTGAAAGATCTTGAGACTGTTGAAAAACGTCTTGAGAAAGTAAACCGTGCTGCAAAAACAGGAAATAAAGAAGCGCAGGTTGAGCAGGCTTTGCTTAACCGAATCCGTGAAGCTTTATTGCAGGCGAAATCAGCCAGAACAATAACGCCGCAAAATAATGATGAGGAAAATCTTTTGGAATCATTCCAATTGATTACTGCCAAACCGGTTTTGTATGTGTGTAATGTAGATGAATCTTCTGCGGTTAGCGGAAATAAATATGTAGACCAGGTTAGAGAATTGGTGAAAGATGAAGATGCTGAGGTTATTGTACTTTCTGTTGGAGCTGAAGCTGATATTACAGAATTAGAAAGCTATGAAGAACGTCAGGTTTTTCTTGAAGATATGGGCTTAACAGAGCCAGGTGCTTCTGTATTGATCCGTGCAGCTTATAAATTATTGAAACAACAGACTTATTTTACTGCTGGTGTAAAAGAAGTACGTGCCTGGACTATTAATGTTGGAGCAACAGCACCTCAGGCGGCTGGTGTAATCCATACTGATTTTGAAAAAGGATTTATCCGTGCGGAAGTAATTGCCTATGATGATTATGTAGCCTACGGTTCTGAAGCTAAAGTAAAAGAAGCCGGAAAACTACGTGTTGAAGGAAAAGAATATATAGTTAAAGATGGTGATGTAATGCACTTCAGATTTAACGTATAAATCTTAAAATAGAAACAATAAAAAGCGGCTTTTGGGCCGCTTTTTTTATGAAGATATGTCATGTTAAAAATCCCATAAACCGACTAATGGATTTCTTAAAATCAGCTATATTTGAGTAAACCGAAACCAAAATCATCATGAAAACGAAAGGATTATTCTCAAAAACCTGGTATTTGCTCAAAAATTCAATCTCGGAATTTAATGATGACAATGCAATCAAACTAAGTGCCTCGCTGTCGTATTATACCATTTTTGCAATACCTCCGCTGATGATTATCATCATTACGCTTTGCGGCTTTATCTTTGGGAAAGATGCGGTTACCGGAGAGCTTTACGGACAGATTAATGAACTCGTAGGTAATGATGCGGCAATACAGATACAAAACGCTATCAAAAATGTAGAGCTTTCAGATAGCAATGTATTTGCGGCCGTATTTGGAGGGATAATGCTGCTTATTGGAGCTTCCGGGGTTTTTGCGGAAATCCAAAGCTCCATCAACTTTATATGGGGATTAAAGGCGAAACCAAACAAAGGACTTAAAAAATTTATTCAGAATAGATTGATGTCGTTTTCTATGATTGTTTCCGTCGGATTCTTATTGTTGGTCAGTTTGCTCGTCAATTCGGTTATGGATCTTTTAAGTGCCAAGCTTCGGTCGTATTTTCAGGAAGGAACGATTTATATCTTTTATGTATTGAATATGCTTCTGGTGTTTGTTATTATTACGTTGTTGTTTACGATTATTTTCAGAACACTGCCGGATGGGAAAATCAGATGGAAAGATGCTTTTATAGGTTCGTCTTTTACTGCTGTGCTTTTTATGATCGGGAAATTTGCTATAGGACTTTATCTTGGAAATTCTACTGTTGCCAGTGTTTATGGGGCTGCAGGTTCAATTATAATAATTTTAGTATGGGTGTATTATTCCGCAATAATTCTTTATTTTGGCGCTGAATTCACTAAGGTATATGCGAAAGCTTTTGGAGGCAGCATTAGCCCTAATGAATATTCTGTAGAAATCCAGAAAGAGATTTTTGAAATAACAGATGCGGGAACCAATACAAAAACCAAACTATGAAAATAATTGCCTTTGGCGGTAGCAACAGCTCCAAATCGATTAACAAAATGCTGGCAACCTATGCTTCCAGTCTTTTTGAAAATGCAGAAGTAGAAATATTAGACCTTAATGATTTTGAAATGCCGCTTTTTTCGGTAGACAGGGAAAAAGAAATAGGGCAGCATGAAACGGCAAAGAAGTTTTTGGCAAAATTAGCTTCGGCAGATATTTTGGTTATTTCACTGGCTGAAAATAACGGTATCTATTCTACTGCTTTTAAAAATATTTATGACTGGTGTTCCAGAATCGATAATGAAGTATTCCAGCAAAAACCGATGCTGCTCATGGCAACTTCGCCAGGAGGAAGAGGAGGAAAAGGCGTATTGGAATTTGCCAGCAGTAATCTGCCAAGACATGGAGCAAACATTAAGGCCCTGTTTTCGCTTCCAAGTTTTTATACCAATTTTGATGTGGAAAATAAGAAGATTTCAAATGCAGAATTGGATAACGAATTAAAAGAAATTGTAACCAATTTTGAGGCTTGAAAAATGTTAGGAAGATTTTCAGGATTTTACTGAAGATAATTTTAGGGATACTCGGTTTTTTTATTGTTTATATCGTATTAGCGCTTGCCATTCCTTATATCGGTGTCAATACCGAAGATAAGGATAAGCAGGAAGACGTGGCGATTTATATTAAAACCAACGGAGTGCATACCGATATTGTAGTTCCAATCAAAACAGAATATAAAGATTGGAACGAAAAAGTAAAATACGAACACATTGCTTCAAAAGATTCTACCATGCAATTCATAGGCTTTGGCTGGGGAGATAAAGGTTTTTACCTAAACACGCCGGAATGGTCGGATCTGAAATTCAGCACGGCATTTAATGCGGCTTTTTATTTGGGAACTTCTGCCATGCATGCTACTTTTTACAAACAGCTGAAAGAAAATGAAAATTGTATCAGGATTGCTATCAGTAAAGAAGAATATGCCAAGCTAATCACTTACATTGAAGATAGTTTCCAATATGATTCTCAGGAAAATCCAATACTGATTCACGCCACGACTTATGGGCAAAATGATAGTTTTTATGAGGCCAATCGAAAATACAGCCTGTTTTACACTTGTAATACGTGGGCAAACAATGCTTTGAAAGCGGCCGACCAAAAAGCGGCGCTATGGACTCCATCTGATAAAGGGATTTTTTGCCATTATAAATAATTCACTTAAAATAAATTTGAACGATGAGGAAAATTATAACTCTTTTTCTGTGTTTTTGCATTACAAATTCTTTTTCTAAAGACTTTTTAGAAGTTGATGAAATTGTAAAAAAATATCCTTCAAAAGTCCAAAATTTAGAAGCTATAAGTAGTTTGATTAAGAAGGACTTTGCCAATGATTCCGAAAAGGCTAGGGCGGTTTACTCTTGGATAACTTTTAATATTGGGTTTGATGTTGCGGCTGCTAATTCAATGGGCAGTGCGTCGAGTATGGCATTTTCTTATCGGGATGAAAAGGAAAAGAAGGCAAAGGAAATCAAATTTAAGGAGTCAATAATTTCTAAAACATTGCTTTCCGGTAAGGCCATCTGTCATGGATATTCAATGGTATTTGAAAAATTAAGCCATTTAGTAGGGCTTGAAAGTGAGATAGTGACCGGAACTTTAAAGTCTGATCCATCACAAATTGGACAAGTAAATATGGCTGTAGACCATGCCTGGAATGCTGTAAAAATCGATAATGTTTGGAAATTTGTTGACACGACACTTGGAGCAGGATATATTTCCCAAAAAGACGATTCTTTTAAGCCTGACTTTAATGATTCTTATTTTTTTATGTCGGCTGAGAATTTGTTTTTAAATCATTATCCTGAGGATAAAAAATGGCTTACAGTTAATAAATCAAAACTGGATTTTTCAAAATTGCCGCTTTATTACAGGGACTATTTCAGTGGCAATTATGAGATATTTCCGAAAAACGGAATTATTTCTTCTGTAACACCAAATTTCCATTTGGAAATTAAGAATTTAGGAGAATATGATAATGCCGAGTTTATATTCAGCAGTGAAAATAAACGTACTTATCTTAGTAACGATAATAAAGAGACTGAATTTGATATTTCATTGGTTGGAAAATCAGGTGATTATCTGACCATTTATGTCAATCGGAAAATTATGGTAACCTATCTAATCAAATAACAGTTTTTTTCTTTTGAAAATTATAGGACAATAACATAAAAGCCCGAATTTCTCTACTATTCAGATACAAATCGGATTATAATTTTGTCAATTATTCTATTGATAACTTTGCCTCGCAAGACTTTCATTTTTCTTGCGGATACTGTATATTAGCACAAAATCCATAATTTTCAAATGTCAGAACAAAATCAGTATACCGAAGACAATATCCGTTCTCTCGACTGGAAGGAGCATATCCGAATGCGTCCGGGTATGTATATCGGGAAATTGGGCGACGGTTCTTCGCCAGACGATGGTATTTATATCCTCTTGAAAGAAGTTTTGGACAACTGTATCGATGAATTCGTTATGGGTGCCGGAAAAACGATAGAGGTGACAATCAAGGAAAAGATAGTTACCGTACGAGATTATGGGCGTGGAATTCCGCTTGGAAAAGTAGTGGATGTAGTGTCCAAGATGAACACGGGAGGAAAATATGATTCCCTTGCCTTTAAAAAATCAGTCGGTCTGAATGGTGTCGGAACCAAAGCGGTAAATGCTTTGTCGACTTATTTCAGGGTAGAATCGGTTCGTGAAGAAAAACAAAAAGCAGCAGAATTCTCAGCAGGTAATCTGGTGCTTGAAGAAGATATTATCGAAACGACCAAACGTAAAGGAACAAAAGTAACCTTTACTCCGGATGAGGCTATTTTCAAAAACTACAAGTTCAGGAACGAGTATGTATTGAAGATGCTGAAAAATTATTGTTACCTGAACACAGGACTGACAATAATTTACAATGGTGAAAAGTTTTTTTCTGATAACGGGCTTAAAGACCTGTTGGAAGAAAATATTGCTCAGGAAGATATGGTATATCCAATTATCCATCTTTCTGGCGATGATATAGAAATTGCCCTGACACATAGCAAATCGCAATACTCAGAAGAATATCATTCTTTTGTGAACGGGCAAAATACGACTCAGGGAGGAACCCATTTGGTAGCTTTCCGTGAGGCACTTGTAAAAACAATCCGGGAATTTTACAATAAAGGTTTTGAACCTTCTGATATCCGTAAATCCATTGTCAGCGCAATCAGTGTGAAGGTAATGGAGCCGGTGTTTGAATCGCAGACAAAAACAAAACTGGGTTCTACAGAAATGGGGCCAGATTTGCCTTCAGTCCGTACGTTTATCAATGATTTTATTAAAAATAAACTGGATAACTTTCTACATAAGAATCCAGAAACGGCCGATCTGCTTTTGCGCAAGATCTTGCAGGCGGAGAGAGAAAGAAAAGAACTTTCAGGAATTCGTAAACTGGCGAAAGACAGGGCAAAAAAAGCCAGTCTTCACAATAAAAAATTACGGGATTGCCGTGTACACTTAACCGATTCTAAAAATCCAAGAAGTTTAGAAAGTACGCTTTTTATTACGGAGGGAGATTCGGCTTCGGGTTCTATCACCAAGTCGCGCGATGTTAATACGCAGGCCGTATTCAGTTTGCGTGGAAAGCCTTTGAATTCCTACGGAATGAGCAAAAAGATTGTTTATGAAAATGAAGAATTCAACTTGCTCCAGGCCGCTTTGAATATTGAAGAAGACATGGGTGATTTGCGTTACAACAATATCGTAATCGCAACCGATGCCGATGTCGATGGAATGCACATCCGTTTGCTGCTGATTACATTTTTCCTGCAATTTTTCCCTGAGTTAATCAAGGAGGGACATTTATATATCTTACAGACACCGCTTTTTAGAGTAAGAAACAGAAAAGAAACCATTTACTGCTATTCTGAAGACGAGCGAGTAAATGCTATTGAAAAGCTAAAACCTAAGCCGGAAATCACACGATTTAAAGGTTTGGGAGAAATCTCTCCCGACGAGTTCAAGCATTTTATTGGCGATGATATCCGATTAGATCCGGTCATGTTAGACAAGCTGACTTCAATCGAACAGCTTTTGTCTTTCTATATGGGCAAAAACACGCCAGACAGACAAGAATTTATCATCAACAACCTGAAAGTAGAACTGGACGTTGTTGAGAAATAAGATTAGAATTAAATAATTATAGGATCGCTTAAATAAATGGACGAAGAAGAGAATTTAGAGCCGATTGAAGGTCAGCCTGAGGGATCAGGGGCGCATTTTTACGATAACCAGGAAGAAATTAATCCGGAAGATACCATTACCAAGGTAACCGGAATGTATAAGGATTGGTTTTTGGATTATGCTTCCTATGTAATCTTAGAGCGTGCCGTTCCTGCAATAGAAGATGGTTTCAAACCGGTACAGCGTAGGATTATGCACTCAATGAAAGAACTGGATGATGGTCGTTACAACAAAGTGGCGAACATTGTTGGGCATACAATGCAGTATCACCCGCACGGTGACGCCAGTATTGGTGATGCGATGGTGCAGATTGGGCAGAAGGATCTGATTATCGACATGCAGGGAAACTGGGGAAACATCTTAACAGGTGACGGTGCAGCTGCTTCCCGTTATATTGAAGCAAGAATCAGTAAGTTTGGGCATGATGTTTTGTACTCCCCAAAAATTACTTCCTGGCAGGCTTCCTATGATGGAAGAAGAAACGAACCGATAAATCTTCCTGTAAAATTTCCGCTGTTATTAGCTCAAGGTGCAGAAGGTATTGCCGTTGGACTTTCTACCAAGGTATTGCCGCATAACTTTAACGAACTGATCGATAGTTCTATAAAAATATTAAAAGGGAAACCTTTTACATTATATCCTGATTTCCCAACGGCTGGTATTGCTGACGTTTCCAATTATAATGATGGAATGCGTGGCGGTCGTGTTCGTGTTCGTGCAAAAATTGCACAGCTTGACAAACAGACATTAGTCATAACACAGATTCCTTTTACGACAAATACTTCCACCTTGATTGAAAGTATTTTGAAGGCCAATGACAAAGGAAAAATCAAGATTAAAAAAATTGAAGACAATACCGCTGCCGAAGTTGAAATCCTGATTCATCTTTATCCGGGTGTTTCTCCAGACAAGACAATTGATGCCTTATTTGCCTTTACAGCTTGTGAAACTTCTGTTGCTCCATTGGGATGCGTAATTCAGGACCATAAGCCGTTGTTTATTGGCGTATCCGATATGCTTAAGATTTCTACCGAAAGAACAGTAGATCTGCTGAAGCGCGAATTGGAAATCCAATTGGATGAATTGGAAGAACAATGGCATTTCCTTTCTTTGGAACGTATCTTTATCGAGAAGAGAATTTACCGTCTTATTGAAGAAGAAGAAACATGGGAAGGCGTTATCAAAGCGATTGATGAAGGATTAAAACCTTATGTTCAGCATTTGAAGCGTGCCGTTACAGAAGAAGACATTGTTCGTTTGACAGAAATACGAATCAAAAGAATTTCCAAGTTTGATATTGACAAGGCGCAAGAGAAAATCGAAGCTTTGGAAGGCGATATTGAACAGGTAAAATACGATCTGGATCATATTATTGATTTTGCGATTGCATTTTTTACCAAACTGAAAGAAAAATACGGAAAAGGCAAGGAACGCCAGACTGAACTCCGAATTTTTGATGATATTGAAGCTACAAAAGTAGTATTGAGAAATACCAAATTGTATGTAAATAGAGAAGAAGGTTTTATTGGAACCGGTTTGAAAAAAGACGAATACGTTACAGATTGTTCGGATATTGATGATGTGATTGTTTTTCTTCGAAACGGAACCATGATGGTGTCAAAAGTCGATGACAAGAAGTTTGTCGGTAAAGACATTATCCATGTTGCAATTTTTGATAAGAATGACAAGCGTACAATTTATAACATGATCTATCGTGATGGAAAATCAGGGTCGTCTTATATCAAACGCTTCAATGTTTCGGGAATTACCAGAGATAAGGCTTATGATCTGACACAGGAAAAGCCAGGTTCGCAGGTATTGTATTTTTCCCATAATCCGAATGGCGAAGCTGAGGTTATCACCATATTGCTCCGACAGGTAGGAAGTGTCAAAAAATTGAAATATGATATTGATTTTGCGACGATGGCTATCAAAGGAAGGGCGTCAAAAGGAAATCTGGTTGCCAAATATCCAATCAAAAAAATAGAATTAAAAGAGAAAGGAATTTCGACACTTAAGCCGAGAAGAATATGGTTTGACGATACGGTACAGAAACTAAATGTTGATGGAAGAGGAGAACTGTTAGGAGAATTCAGACCTAATGACAGACTTTTGATTATCAATCAATCCGGTAAGCTGAAAACGATTATTCCGGAACTGACAACGCATTTTGAAGAAGACATGGTAGTTCTTGAAAAATGGGTTCCTAAAAAACCTATTTCTGCAATCTATTATGATGGAGAAAAGGAACGTTATTTTATAAAACGATTCCTGGTAGAAAACGAAAACAAGGAAGAAATTTTTATTACGGAACATCCAAAATCACAATTGGAAATTGTAGTGACCGATTACCGTCCTATGGCGGAACTTGTATTCGCAAAAGTAAAAGGCGTTCAAAAAGAAAACCAGACAGTCGATTTGGAAAGTTTTATTACCGTAAAAGGAATTAAAGCACTTGGAAATCAATTGACAGCTGACAAGCTAAAACAGATTAATCGTTTGGAACCGTTGCCGTATGAAGCTCCAGAAGAAGAAATTCCGGAAGAAATAGAAGTTTCCGACTCTACAGAAGTTTCAGAAGACATACAGCTTGATGATGACGGACAAATTACATTAAGCCTAGACTAAAATACAAAAACGGAATGCAATGCATTCCGTTTTTTATTTGATGAAGTCCAATCTATTTAGAAGATTTTCTCATTTTCATATTAAGGAATTCTACTGCAAGTGAGAAGGCAATCGCAAAATACAGATAGCCTTTTGGAACGGCTCCTACATGCTGTCCTGCCAATTGTGCTCCGGAAAGATGCATACTTTCTGTAATCAGCATAAAACCGATAAGAATCAGGAAAGCCAGACCTAAAATCTGGATAGACGGGTTGGCATTGACGAAATTTCCAACTGGCACAGCAAAAAGCATCATAATACCTACAGAAATTACTACAGCAGTAATCATAATATATAAAGCACCTTCCAGTCCGTTAGTCATACCAACCGCTGTTAGGATTGAATCAATAGAGAAGATCAGGTCAATCAACAGGATTTGAAGAATTACGCTTGAGAATGATTTTTTAGCAACAGCACCAAGGCTTTTTTCCTCTTCACCTTTATGGTCTACTTTTTCATGGATTTCTTTGGTACTTTTATAAATAAGAAAAAGACCTCCAAGAAGTAAAATCAGAGCTTGTCCGGTGACATGGCCGCTAAACCAGCCAAAATCAAAAGAGAACAATGGAGCTTTCATCGCAATCAGAAGTGTAATTCCAAAAAGAAGCCCGATTCTCATGAACATGGCCAGGAAAAGTCCTATTCGGGTAGCTTTTTTACGATCTTCAACAGGTAACTTTCCGGTTACGATGGAAATAAAAATAATATTGTCAATACCTAAAATAATCTCCAGAAAAGTTAGGGTAAGTAAGGCTACCCATGCATCTGGATTTAAAAATACTTCCATCTTTATTTGATTTTGGTTACTGTCCCTTGTTGTTTGTTTGTGTTGCCTATTTTTGAGAATTCAAATGTATAAGAATTTCCAGATGTGCTCAGAATTTTCATTTGGATAGCTTGCTTTTCAGCCATATTCTTTGGATTTATTTTTTCCAAAATATACTCGCAATCATTAACCCATCGAACTTTAGATGTATCAGTCTTTCCTTCAAAAGTATCGATTTCCAATGTATCGTTTCTTACAAAGTGAGATGTTTTTTTTACACCATTAACCTCATATTCAAATTGAAATTCTCCGGTTTTAAAGTCTTTGCAATTTCGTTCTACATTATAGCAGGAAGTCAGTAAACCCAATGAAAGTAGGGCAAGGGAAAGTATTTTTTTCATCTGTTGTTTATTTAAGTTTTTTTAATTCGTCGTCAGTAAAATTTTTGATGGATTTTTCTTTTGCGAATTTTTCGACGTTGTAATCTCCGGATTTGTTCTTTGGAATCGAAAGACTGTCCCATTCGGTCTTTTTCAAAAGTTTGGCATAAAAGACTATCTGACCAATATGGTACGGATAGTGTGCCAATTGCCTGTTGATGGCTTCGAGAACAGTATGGCCTTCGTTTCGTATATAAATGATTTCTGTAAGCTGTTCCGGGCGTAACGGATTTATAGCGTTAAAAAGACAATCCCAGGCTTCGTTCCATTTTGTCATCAGTTCTTCTTTTGACATATTGGTATTTACAAATTCATCATCCCTTTTACGCCAATCTTTTTCCCCGTCAGAAGTAAGAAAGTCTGTCCAGCGTGAAAGCATATTGCCATGGAGATGTTTGACGATGACGGCAATGCTATTGGTATCTTCGTTTAAGGAAATAAAAAGCTGCTCATCGTTTAGTTGAGCCATGGCCTTTTCGCCAAGAGTTTTATAATATAAGAACTGTTTCTTGACACTTTCTAGGTAATATGAATTTGTATCCATGATTAAACGAGTTTTAAATTGTACTTTTCTAATAATCCACCGGCATCTTTGAGAGAGAATCTGGCTTTTTTGATTGAATTAAGCTCAGGATCAATTGAGAAATTATAAGCCTTTGACAAATCGGCTTCTATTAATATTGTCCTGTCAAATAGTGCCCTGTTGAGGTTGATATCTTCAAAAATAGCTTTAGTCAGATCGGTTTCCGAAAAATTGACTTCCTGCATAGAAGAATTTATAAATTTTGTCTTTTGCATTTTTTTTCTCGCAAAAGACGCGAAGTCTAAAGTACAGTCGCTGAATCGCACTTCGAATAGAAAATCATCGCAATAGTCAAAACCAATTCCCATCATTTTGCAGGCTTCAAATTCAACATTTTTTAATCCTGCTCCATTCAACTTGACCATTGAAAGATTACAGCCCTTAAAAGAGCAATCTATAAACTGGCTTTGTGAAAAATTGCTGCCATACAGGTCGCAATCAATAAACGTACAATTTTCGAATTCCCGCTTTTCAACCGATTCTTCTGTATAAATAACTTTGGAAAATGTTTTGCCTATGTGTACGGTTTCTTTCATCGTTTTTTGAATAGGCTGTTCATGATTTTTCGGATTCCAAGAAATAGCATTAGCATAGCTCCCAAACAGGCCAGAATGCCAAATCCTAGCACTATAAAGTAGTATGGATGGTTTTGGTTTTTAAAAGCACTATGAATAATAACAGGACCTAAAAAAAGCAAAGGCATTGCTATAGATAGGTATAAAAGTCCTTTTTGCAGTATTTTTTTGTCGGTATTCATACCCTATTTTTTATAATTTTCTATAGAATTCCTGACGTTTTTATATTTTTCAAGTAGCGATTCTGCCTCGGCTTCTGATATGGATAGTTCCTCCATAATCATCCTGACAGCCCTTCCTACGAGTTTATGATTGCTCAGTTGCATATCTACCATCTTATTCCCTTTGACTTTTCCCAATTGGATCATGGTAGAAGTTGAAATCATATTCAGAACCAGTTTTTGGGCAGTTCCGGCTTTCATTCTGGAGCTTCCGGTTACAAATTCAGGCCCTACTACAACATCAATCGGAAAATCAGAAGTTTTGGACAATGGACTTTCGGCATTACAGGAAATGCTTCCTGTTGTAATCTGGTTTTCAATGCATTTCTGCAAACCTCCAATCACATACGGAGTAGTTCCTGAGGCTGCAATCCCAATAACGACATCTTTATCGTTGATGTTCCATTCCTGCAAGTCCTTCCAAGCCTGTTCTTTGTCATCTTCAGCAAATTCTACAGCTTTGCGGATTGCAGTGTCACCACCGGCAATAATACCAATTACCAGATCAAAAGGAACACCAAATGTTGGCGGACATTCTGAAGCATCTACAATGCCTAATCGTCCTGATGTTCCGGCTCCGATATAAAACAAACGACCGCCTTCTTTCATTTTTTCGACGATTCTTTCAACCAGTTTTTCAATCTGCGGTAATGCTTTTTCAACGGCAAGAGGAACAGTCTTATCTTCGTTGTTGATGTTGCGAAGCAGGTCTGCAACAGGCATTTTTTCTAAATGCTCATATTTGGAAGACTGTTCGGTAGTTTTTATGAAGCCCATTTTTAAAAGGAATATTATTCTTCAAAAATACAAAGTTTCCTAAGTTATTTATTCATTTACTCGGATAAGAATTTTTTACAAAAAAATATGTTTTTTGTTATATATTTTGTATTATTGTTTTATAATCACGTTAAATAATTTATTAACCAATTAAATTTAAAATTTATGCCAAAAATGAAATTATTTTTAACATTTGGATTGTTTGTACTTTCCTTTAGTTTGTTCGCTTCAAATAGCGGAAAAGAAGAATTAAAACGAAATTTTAACGAGGTCACTATGTGCTGTGTTGGTCAAGCGAGTGAAGGCATTGTGGGAACGGCTGGTTATATAAAAATTTCAGTTAAAAAATGTGCCACTTCAGCTACAAATAATAGAGATCAGGCTTATGTTTACGCTTGTACTAATGCGAAAACGGCAGCAGAAAATGCTTTGAAGGCACTTAAAAATATGGATCTAACACTAAAACAACCTTAAGAGATGGGAAGAATAATTTTAACAGTGTTATTGGTCTGTGGTTTTTCTCAATTAGCTTCATCAAAAAATCAACCGAATATAAAAAAGATAAATTCGCCAGTTGCTTGTTGTGAAGGAAGAGCTGAAGGAGGTGTAAGAGGAACAAGTACTCATACGGTTGTTGTGGTAAAAGCCTGTGTCACATCAGATATTTCGTATCAAGATGCACAAGCCAGAGCATGTAGTAAAGCCGGAAGACTGGCTGATTTAGCCCTTAAAATGTCTATGGATATAAAAGTACCAGTTACTATTGAAGGAGGAAAATAAAGCTATGAAAAACAATTTTTTAATTTTATTATTATTTACTATTTCAATTTGTTGGGGTCAAACCCTTACTATTGATTATAAGTTTGAGTTAGCTGATGATAAAGATGAATATGGATTTTCCGGATTCGGAATCATCAGGCTGATAACAGATAGCTCAAATAGTATTTCCTATGTGAAAGTTACAGATACTGTTGTAAGTTTTAAAAATATTGGTGAAACTATACAGAAGGCTTCTGAATTTGATTTTTCAGATCCGGCTGAATATAAAGATTTGGCCTCTAATGAATATTATTCGAGAACAATTTTTCCCAAATATTTGCTTAAAGATAATACCTATATGACTGCATGGACTATAACTGAAAACTATAAGGAAATATTAGGATACAAATGCCAACAGGCTGTTGGAGATTACAGAGGTAGAGATTATACACTTTATTTTACAACAGCAATCCCTATTCAAAGCGGCCCAAAAAAATTTGATGGTTTACCGGGTCTAATCTTGGAAGTTATTTCAAACGATGGAGCTATACATTACAAGGCTATTAAAATACAGAAGAGTAATGTGGTTATAGAAAATCCTTTCAATAAACTAAATCTGCTATATATTAATTGGGATCAATTTATCAACGCTTATAAGGATTATTTTAAAAGGATAACCAATTATGTGCCTGAACAGGATACTGCCATTATTATTCCCAAAAGAGGCATTGAAGTCTATATAAATGACAATAATGAATAATTTTTATTGCTTCATAATTATTTTTTGTACCAGTTTTAATTTAAAAGCACAAACTATCAAAGGCACGGTTTTTCATGAAAATGAGCCCGTGCCTTTTGCTAGTGTCATAATTCGAAAATCGGATAATCTTAGTTCTATCTATCAATTTACTAAAACAAACAATGAAGGGTTTTATCAAATAGATTTAAAAGAACCTCTGGATTCAATTTGGATAGAGGTGAACTCTCTTGCTTTTGAATCTCAAATAAAACAGTTGAGTAGCATTCAGAAAAATAAGCAAGCGATTATTTTAGACTTTAATCTTGAAAACAAACCAACAGAATTAGAAGAAGTTGTTATTGAAAAAGAAGTACCAATTAGAATTAAAAATGATACAATCACATATAATCCTGAAAGTTTTAGAGATGGAACAGAAAGAGTTGTAGAGGATTTGCTTAAAAAATTACCCGGGATTAAAGTAGAAGAAAACGGCGAGATAAAATTTAAAGGCAAAAGCATTAAAAAATTCTTACTTGATGGAGATGACTTATTTAGTAGTCAATATACCACCGGAAGTAAAAATCTTAGTGTTGAAATGGTTGAAAAAGTTCAGGCCATTGAAAATTTTAATGAAAACCCAATGCTTAAAGGTCTTGTAAATGCGGAGGATGTAGCTATTAATATTCAACTAAAAAAGGGAAAAACAGACCTTTCAGGTGATGCCTCCCTAAGTTATGGAATTCAGGATAGATACAATGCTTCAGTAACAGGTTTGCTTATTAACAAAAAGACAAAAGGTTTTTTAACGACTACCTACAATAATATTGGTAATAACTACAGCCCATATGATTTTAGTTCGGAAATTATTTCATTGAGCCAGACCAATGAAAAAGAAGAGCAAGCTAAAACATTAATCAATCAGGGAGGGTTTTATTCTCAACTAGAAAATAAATACCATAGGATAAATAGTAATTTTAATTCGGAACTCAATTTATTGTATAAATTTTCATCGAAGATTACGGCAAAAACAAATTTAGGAATTTATGATGACAGGTTAATAAGAACCAATAAATCCTATACTGAATATAGTATTAATGATGAGCAATTTGTAATTAATGAGATTGAGGATATTATTAAAAAACCACGTTTATATAATGCTAATGTTCAATTATCGAATAAAGTAAATGATCGTTTTATATGGGAATATATTGGAAAAGCTAATTATCAGGAAATTGATTTTGACAGCAATAGTCTTAATAATGAAGTAGTGCAAAAGAATAAGGTAAAAACAACTAAATTTTTCACCAAACAGGATTTTAACTTTACCAATAGAATAGATGAAAATAGTGCTGTGACAGGAATTGTCTTTTATAGTAATAATCGTGCGCCGCAAGAATTTACACTCGCTCCTGGTTTAAATATTGAAGAAGGTAATACTGATATCGTGATTAGTAATAATCAATACAGCCGTTTTGATAAAGAAACTTTTAAGACCAAAGGGGAATATTATCGAAGTTTTAATAAAACGAAATTGAAATTGATTGCGGGTTACTTATCTGTTCATAACACTCTAAACTCAAATCTGCAAGCAAATTATACTGATGGTACGGTTTATACAGATAGGCTTTATCAAAATAGTATGAACTATAAGTATCAACTTCCTAATGTTGCTTTAAGCTTGAGTTATATAAAAAAACAAAAATATGCTTTCGGAATTTTACTTAATAATCAGTATTATGATATTACCTTGAATGATGAAATCAGAAACCTAAATAGACAAGAAGAAAAATTTGTTTTTTCACCAATAATGAAATTCCAGTATGTTTTGAATACCAAATCTAATCTGGTTGCTACCTATAGTTATAACGAAATAATTCCTTCTGAAGAGAATCTTTTTGAGGGTTTTGTGCTTACAGGTTTTAGAAGTTTCAGGAATAATAGTCCCAATATTTCATTTTTAAATACACATACTTATAATCTGAATTACATATACAATGATGTTTTTAAGATAACTCGTTTCTCTTTATCCTTTAATCATAATAATAGGAGTAATAATTATTTTTCGAGAAATACGATTAATCTTGATAATACTTTTACAAATTTATTTTTATTGAAAGCAGGTAATAGAGATTACAGTTTGAATTTGGATTTTGAGCGGTATATACATTTTATTAGGACTACCTTACAGATTAATGGCAGTTATGCTTTATCGTTTGACAAAAATATTGTAAATAATTCCAATCTAAGAGATGTCGAAACCAGACTTTTATTCATAAACTGTGTTTTAAGAACCAGTTTTAAATCAAAATTTTATATTGAAAACGATTTTAGTTATTCTAGTAATGACTTTTTACTGGATAATGTGAGCCAAAACCGATTTAGCAGTTTTAATGATACTTTTAAAATAATTTATAAAATTGGGTCTGATTTTAAAACGAATGTTGCCACTAATTTTGTCTCACCGGATTTGTCTAAAAACAATAATTATTTGTTTTTAGATTCTGAACTCAGATATACGCCTCAAAATAAAAGATTTCAATATGCTTTAATTATGAGAAATCTGACTAATAATAAGAAATTTGAAACTGTTTCAATTTCAGACTATTCAAAAACCATAGCTTCACATAATTTATTGGAAAGATATATTCTAGGGAACGTTTCTTTTCGGTTTTAGTTAATATGAGTCTCAAAGCTACAAAGTATTAAATACATTCGTTCCTTACTTTAATCTTTTTATTTCTTAAAACAGCCCTCATTTCAAGCCAATGTTTGTCACGTAGCGTTCCTGCTAAAAAGCGACTGTTATCAAAATCTTTTGTGATAATTCGTAAGGCATTCGGTTGTCTTATTTGCTGGTCGTATACTATTTCTCGAATGTCTTCAAGCAAGTAGACTTTTTTAATCCAAAAGAAGTAATGGTTTTTTACAATAAAATACTTATTAGAAATCTGAAAATAATGAGTCATCCAGGAGTTTAATAACAGCCAGAACAAACAAAAGGCACATACAACCAGTATAGGAACAAGCTCCTGGCTTTTAGGGTTTTTTGATGGTACAAAAATGACGAAGAGGATGAGTCCCCACATCATAATTCCCGTAAAAGAAAAAACGGGGTGGCCTTTAAAAGTCTTTAAGTTCTCAAATGATAGATTCTTTTTTTCTAAACGTATTTTTTTAAATTGGAATGTTTCACTTTTATTGATTACAACCTGATTGATAAAACTTTTGATTTCAGGAGAGTTAGCGTAATAAACATCATAAATACAAACGACATCCTGATTTTTAAATAAAATCTTTGTTGCTTCGTAATAAAAATGGAGGAATCCTATTCCTTTTCCTGTAATTTCAATCTCTAAACTATCACTCCAATCGTATTGTTTTTTTCCAATTTGGATTCCCTTTTCATTTACAATAATCTTTGGTGAATTTTTAAAAAAAATATAATTGCAGACTAGAGCCATTCCAATAAAAATAAATCCAAAAGCATGCGCATTTACTTCTTCGCTTATAAAAAAGAAGATGCTAAAGAATAAGAAGCCCAGGTTTAGGAGTAGTAGCGTAAAATAAAACTTATAAGGATGCCTTTTGGATACAATTTCCATAAAAACTTATATAAAATAAGCAGCAACAATTCCAATGGCAATCATAGACAGCTTGGCAAGATTGAATTTATGTCCTTCGCTGCTTTCAAAAATAATAGTAGATGAAATATGGAATAAAATCCCGATTACTATTGCTGTGATTTCTGTATAATAGGTTGTCAGGAATGGCAAGTATTCTGAAAGTACCGTTCCCAAAGGTGTCATTATGGCAAAGGCAACCATGAACAGGAAAATAGCAGTTTTGTTCAAATGGGCATTTACAAAAAAAGAAGTCAGGATTATGGCAATTGGAAGATGATGTATGGCGATTCCTAAAGCCAGATCATTATGATGACTAACAGGAAAACCTTCCAAAAGGGCATGGATGCACAGGCTTATGAATAGTAACCAGGGCATTTTTTGCATTTCGTCATGTCCGTGGACGTGACCGTGTTCTGCTCCTTTTGAGAAAAATTCTAATATAATCTGGAACAATATTCCCAGCATTATAAAAATTCCAATAGCATTTGAATGTTCATGTCCGTGATCGTGGTCATGATGTGCATGGAGGCTGGCTTCATATACTTCTGGAAGCAAATGCATGACGGTTATGGAAAGCAGAAATGATCCGCTAAAAGCCATCAGCAGTTTTAGGTTGGTTTTCTTTTTAGGTTTTAAAAGCAGTGCAATGGCATAACCAATCAAAACCGAAAATAGAGGCAGAATATAGGGTAAAATGTTGTCCATACTTTAAATATAGAAAATTATCAGGCAGTTTTTTGCCTAAATTATTTGAAAACCATGATTAGCCTTTCGCTGTCGTTCTTATAGAACTTCTTTAATTTATAATCCCCAAAAGTATCCAACAGGAATATGCCTGCTTCTTCCATCATTTCCTCAAAATCCTGTAACGTTAATGCCTGTACTTTTTCAACAAAATGAAATTTTTCACCTTTGACTTCAAAGTCTATTTCTTTGAAAATATGATTGTCTTTTACGTATCTTTTGATTTTAAACTCGATACCTTCAACAGTTTTTGTTTCTTCAGGAACCAGATTGTTAATGACATGATGAACATTCATAAAATCGATTACTGCAAAACCATATTCTGATAAACTTTCTTTAATAGCTTGTAAGGTAGTACGATTGTCTTCATCATTTTCAAAATAACCAAAGCTCGTAAACAGATTAAAGATAGCGTCAAATTTTTCATCAAACGGAATTCTCATGTCGTGGACAGTAAAATGCAGTTTGTTGTTTGAAAATTTAGAAGCTTCAGCAATACTGTTTTCTGACAGGTCGGCTCCGGTTACATCATATCCCAACTGATTAAGATATATCGAATGTCGGCCTTTTCCACAAGCAAGATCCAGTATTTTTGCGTCTTCAGGAAGATTTAGATAGTTGGTGATATTGTCCATAAATACTTGGGCTTCCTCATAATCCCGGTCTTTATAAAGTATGTGATAATAGGGAGTGTCGAACCAGGAGGCAAACCAAGTATTTTTTTCTTTTTGCATCGTATTGAATTAAGCTGCAAATTTAGTGTATTTTTGCATAAAATAACTATAAGTATTCCCATATTTAGGGGAGTAAAATCAGTATGGAGAATTTTAAAATGATAGCCAAAACTTTTTTCGGATTTGAAGAAATTTTGGCAAAAGAATTGCAAATTTTAGGCGCACAAAAAGTAGAACAGGGCGTAAGAATGGTCAGCTTTGTAGGAGATAAAGGATTTATGTATAAGGCCAATCTCGCATTGCGTACGGCTTTGAAAATTTTAAAGCCAATTTATTACTTCAAAGCAACCAACGAACAGTCCTTATATAAAGGAATTTCAGGTATCGACTGGTCGGAGCACTTAAACTCGAACCGTACTTTTGTGATTGATACTACCGTGCATTCGGATTATTTTAAACACTCGCAATTTGTCTCCCAAAAATGTAAGGATGCTATTGTAGATCAGTTCAGAAGCAAGACTGGAGCACGACCAAGCATTGATAAAGACTACCCGGATTTGAGAATCAATATCCATATCGATAGAGATCAGGTTTCGGTAGCTTTAGATACTTCTGGAAATTCTCTGCATCAGAGAGGTTATAGGATCGCTACCAATATAGCACCAATTAATGAAGTACTGGCGGCTGGAATGTTATTGTTATCCGGTTGGGACGGACAAGGACATTTTTTAGATCCAATGTGCGGTTCAGGAACTATTTTGGCGGAAGCAGCAATGATAGCCTGCAATATTCCGGCGAACCTGAACAGAAGAGAATTTGCTTTTGAAAAATGGAATGACTGGGATAACGACCTTTTTGACCAGATTGTAGATTCCTTATTGAAAAAGGTAAGAGAATTTCATTATACGATTCAGGGCTATGACAAGGCTCCGTCAGCGGTTTTAAAAGCAAAAGACAATATCAGGAACGCCAATCTGGACGAATATGTTTCTATAACCGAGAAAAATTTCTTCGATACTGAAAAAGCAACACAAGGCCCGTTGCACATGGTTTTCAATCCACCGTATGGCGAACGTCTGGATATTGAAATGGAACGTTTTTACAAAAACATTGGTGATACCTTAAAGCAGGGCTACCCTAATACCAATGCCTGGTTTATCACGGCAAATATTGAAGCGTTGAAATATGTAGGGCTTAGACCTTCCAGAAAAATCAAACTATTCAACGGAAGCCTAGAAGCAAGGCTGGTGAAGTATGAAATGTATGAAGGCAGCAAAAAAGCCAAATTTGCCCAAGCGGACTGATGATGGAAAAATTTGTTTCTGTACAGCCTAAAAGCGAAATAATCAGAAAGTATATCGCTTATTATTATTTCCATAGCTGTACCGATACTAAATTTGAAAAATCATTCGTTTTTTACCCGAATTATAAAAATGCGTTAACGGTTTACAAAAATGCTGAAATTCTATTGTCTGAAGAAGGGACAACCGTTTCAGATTCTAAAACAAAACAGTTGCGTGTTTTATATACCACAAACCTTGACAAAAGTATTCGAGTCAGATTTAAAGGTGCTTTTGATAAGATAGGAATCGTTTTTGCTCCGTTGGGATTCAATCATTTTGTCGATAAGCCTCTTTTTGAAGTTCTTTCGGAAAGAGTAGGCTATTTTGATTACTTCGGTCTTTCTTTTAAAGAATGTATAACAGCTGTTTTTGAAGAGAGTGAAGAATCTGAAAAAGCAAGGCTTCTGGATTCCTTTTTTGAAAATAGGCTGGCAGATTTTGACGTCCCTATTCTTGAAAAAGCGGTAGATGAAATTATAACATCTGGCGGACTAGCCAAAGTTTCAGAACTCTCAGAGAAATTAACTACAAACCGGAAAACATTATTACGATTGTTTCAAAAACACCTGTTATGTTCTGTTGAAGAATATAAAAAGATGGTGCGATTCCGACAGGCGATTAATTTTTCACAAGAGCAAAACGGAGCGAATACACTTACTGAAATTGCACTTTTTAGCCAATATTATGACCAGGCCGATTTTATCCGCCAATTCAAATCCATTACAAAAGAATCTCCTAAAAAAGTCATTCCTTCCATTTCAAAACTGGGTGATGAAACCTATTGGAAATTGGAATAATGTCCCAATCGTACAATTAAGTATGAAAAGTTAGGCTTTAATTTGTCCAACTCAAACAAATGTTATGGTATTCAGAATTGCATTTATCTTGTGTTTTTTTCATCTACAGTTTGCATTTTCGCAGGAAAACAAGCAGGACTATCTTTCAAAAAACAAATTTGACCTGAATAGGCTATCTGAATTTCCGCAGTCGGGAATGAAAATCATCGGTTTTGGAGCCTATCATGGAAGCGCAAAAACGGAAGAAGCCGAACTTTTGCTAATGCAGGCTATTTTGAAAAATAACAATATCCGATTTTATTTTCCGGAAACGGATTATAGCATTGCTTATTATTTTAATGAATACTTGCAAAACGGCGATGAAAAACTGCTGAAAGACCTTGTGATTACTTACGGTACAAGAGTGCCGCAAGAGCGTTCTGTAGAAACGTTTAAGAAATGGAAAAACCTCAAAACCATAAACGATAGACTACCTGCAGACAAGAAAATAAAAGTTCTTGGCACTGATCCTATTGTAACCTATAAATATACATGCAGACACCTGCTTTTACTGGCTAATACCGAAGCAAATCAATGGAAAAAGCTGTCAGAACTAAAAGAAATGGTTGAAAAGGATACTGCAAATTATTCGCCCTATAAAGAAAGCTATTCTAAAAAGATGCTCAGGGAATTTGTTGCCGATTATGAAGCCGACACAAAAAGCTATGAGCGATTTATCAATAATCAAAAGCAATTTGACTATCTCATCGCTACCATAAAAGCAAGTTTTGAAGAATTTTCAAGAGAAGAAAGCATTTATACTAATTACATCGCGCTTTCAAAGATGTATAACTTTGATGAAGGAGTGAAGTTTTTCAGATATGGATTTGCCCATTTGATGAAAATAAGAGAAGAAGATCATTTTGCCTCATTCTTTACCCGGCTGATTGAAAATGAGGTTTATAAAAAAGAAGAAATAGTTTCGGTTTTGGGCTATCTTACCAAGTCGAGAGTGATTTGGGATGATGTTTTTGATAAACAGGGTAATTATAAAAAATCAACTACAAAAGGTGGTTTTGGCATTGGAGATTACAGCAAAGAATATTTCAAAGGGATTGATAAACTGAAAAAACAAAAGGTTTCAGATCTTATTCTTTTTAGATTAAATCAGCCTGAAAGCCCATATCAGCAAAAAGGCTGTTCTGATTTAATGGAAGTAATTGTGAAGTCCAAATCGGAGCATGTCGTTAATTACAGTAAAAAATGCACGGCAGATTTTATTGATTATGCTATTTTGTTAAGTCATTCAAAAGCCAATACTTCTGTCTATAAACTTTCGGAAGAATAATTTTATGGTTAGCTTTGCAACTAATACGAGCTGGAAACTAATCTAACAAATTTTTACAATGACTCTAAAAACAAAAGCATTCCTTTTTCAATTATTATCTTTTGCGATTTTGTTTATCATTTTCCGTTTCCTGGTAGCGGCTTATACCAATTTACATGGATTCTGGATTCCTGTAACGGCTTTTATGGTTGCAACCCTTCTTTCCCCTCAATTTCAGGCGGTAAAAACAAATGATGGAGAAAAACTTTTTATGAAGTGGATTTTCATGAAGGGAATCAGACAAATCAAATAGCCTATTCTTTCTTTTTACCTTTATCTTTATCCTTGTCTTCAGTCTTAGGAAGATTCTGCTTTTTATAAATAGGAATAAAGTAACTCACAGTATAGTTAAAACCTACGCCAAAGTCACCGTCATAAGTACGATTAAAGCCCGGAATATAAAGATTGTCAAAATCACTTGGTTTTTTGTTGGAAACAAGGCGATTCATACGCAGTGTAAAACCCATGAAAAAATTGTCAAAAACTTCTGCTTTTATACCAGCTACAAACTCTACCCAATGGGCCGAAAGTCCGGAGTATTTTCTTGAAACGGTAATCACATCCGATTCGTCGAAATAAGGGTGCGGGTTGTAAATAGAATAACTGTTCAGTTCCTGAGTAAAAGAACTAAAACCATAACGCATTCCTAGTGTAATCATGTTTTCCATGTCCAGCCAGTTTTTGTAGATATTGTAGTCAAATCCGGCTTTGAAATAGGTTCCTTTTGTTGTAAAGTTTAGTTGGGGCTCATCGGTTGTTTTATTTTCGTTTCCAATTTCCCCTGCAATGTAGATTTTCTGCGTCAGACGGTAATCACCAGTAATCTCAAACCCTTTATAATCACTGTCATAAATTGATCTGGCAATTTTATATAAGTCGGTACCAACACGTAGTCCGTAGCGTTCAGTCCTTGGAACGACGGTGTCCTTTTTTTTGTCTTGTGCAAAAGCGGATAATGAAATCAGCACTAAAGCCAGATTAAAAATAGATTTTAATGTGTATTTCATTTTCAGTTTCTATATTAGGTGTTTCGACAACAATATTGCTTATCCATCGATTATTGTCAACAGAAGTAGGTTCTTGTAATGGACTATCGGTCAGAGTAAAATTAGTCTTATAACCGCAAGCTCTGGAAACATAAATTTCTCTTGTTGTATAATTGAAGGTAATCTTGTCTGCATTGCGAATAGCGGGATTCGTATTGGTCGAATTTTGAATAAGTGTATATTCTATTGTTTCTCCAGTGATTTTTAAAGGCAACCCAATTTTATTCGCGCTGGTCAGATAACGGTTAGGGTCTGTAGATGTCAACCCTTCATTAAAAACAACTCCAGTTGTCATTCCTGTTGCTATAGCAGTAAGATTAGTGACAGGTTTTAAGATAGCAGGATTGTCTTTTTCACGGAATTCAACCATCAGCCTAGGAGTAGTAGGAGTGGACCCTGAACAGATATCATCCTTTTCACATCCGAAAAAGCAGATAGCTATAAAAAGTACCATAATTATATTTTGAATCTTCTTCATCAATTTATCTTTTTTCCAAAAGTACAACATTTTCAACGTGATGCGTTTGCGGGAACATATCTACCGGACGTACTTTTGTCACTTTGTAAAATTCATCCATTAAAGCAAGATCACGAGCTTGTGTTGCCGAATTACAGCTTACATATACGATTCTTTTTGGAGCGATTTTTAAAATCTGCTCAATAACGTCTTTATGCATGCCGTCTCTTGGCGGATCGGTAATAATTACATCCGGTTTTCCATGCTGGGCAATAAAAGCCTCATTGAAAACCACTTTCATGTCGCCCACAAAAAATTCACAATTGGTAATATTGTTGCGTTTGGCATTTTCTTTAGCATCAGCAATAGCTTCAGGAACGGCTTCAACACCAATTACCTTTCCAGCTTTTTTAGACACAAATTGCGCAATAGTCCCTGTTCCTGTATATAAATCATATACCAGTTCATTACCTGTCAGTCCTGCGAAATCACGGGTGATTTTGTATAACTCATAAGCCTGGTCAGAATTGGTCTGGTAAAAGGATTTGGCATTAATACTGAATTTTAAGCCTTCCATTTCTTCCAGTATATAATCTCTTCCGTGGAATAAAATTACATTCTGGTCATAAATCGTATCGTTAGGTTTGCTATTGATTACATACTGCAACGATTTGATATTTGGGAATTTTTCCAAAAGGAAGTTAAGCAATGCTTCTCTTTGTTCTTTGTTTTCTTCAAAAAACTGGATCAAAACCATGATTTCGCCTGTTGAAGCAGTACGGATCATCAAGGTACGCAAAAGACCTTCGTGGTTTCTTGGGTTAAAAAATGGCAGACCATGCTCGTTAGCATAATCTCGTATTGAATTACGGATAGCATTAGAAGGATCTTCCTGAAGATGACATTCAGTAATGTCTAAAATCTTATCCCACATTTTTGGAATATGGAAACCAAGAGCATTTCTGTTGCCTAAATCTTCGTCGCTTTCAATCTCTTTTTCGGTTAACCATCGAGCATTTGAAAAAGAAAATTCCATCTTGTTTCTGTAGAAAAACTGTTTTTCAGAACCCAGAATAGGTTCAAAATCCGGCAATTCAATTTTACCGATTCGTTTCAGATGGTTAAAAACTTCGTTGTTTTTGTAAAATAGCTGTTTTTCATAAGCCATATTCTGCCATTTGCAGCCTCCGCAAGCTCCAAAATGCTGGCAAACCGGCTCAACTCTGTCTGTAGAATATTCATGAAAAGCAATGGCTTTTCCTTCGTAATAGGCTTTTCTCTTTTTAAAAGTCTGTATGTCGACTACATCGCCAGGCACGACATTCGGAATAAAAATTACTTTTCCGTCTGGCGCCTTGGCTACTGAAACTCCTTTGGCACCTGCATCCAGCACCTTAATATTTTCAAAAACGATCTTGTCTGTCTTCTTTCTTCCCATACGGCAAAAATAAGTGATTGTTCTGTTTTTTGAATTGAAATTAAGAAAATTTTTCGGGTCTGATTTTCGGAGCTTTATTGGTTAATTTTTAATCGGTATAAAGTTGTTTGGGATACTGTTTTTTATAAATTTGGAAAGAAATTTTAAAAAAGAAAATCATGAAATCGTATGTAGCTTTGCTTAGAGGGATCAATGTAAGTGGTCAAAAGCTGATTAAAATGGAAACTTTAAGAAAGGTTGTGGAAGATTTTGGTTTTCAAAATGTTAAAACCTATATACAAAGTGGGAATATTCTCTTTGATGTCTCTGGAAACCCAACTCCGGAGCTATTGGAAAGCCAAATCCATGAGCTGATTAAAACACATTTTGGCTTTGATGTTTCGGTTGTGGTAACCGATAAGGAAATGCTGCAATGGGTTTCGAAAAATAATCCTTATTTGAAAGAAAAAGAGATAGATTTGAAAAAACTCTATATTACTTTTTTGGGTACAGAACCAGTAAAGGAGAATATTGAAGCATTACAAAACGCGAGCTTTGAGCCAGATGAAATTGTCATAAATAAGAGAATTATCTTTATGAAATACAATAACCCGGCTGGCAATTCAAAACTCAACAACAAATTAATCGAGAACAAGCTAAAAGTAACGGCGACTGCACGAAACTGGAATACCACACTGAAGCTGTTGGCTATGTTCCAGGAAAGAGCCGCTTCTTAGGTCCTTGATGTTAAAGTTTATAAAATTTGATTTCTTTCCGTTTTTGATTTTCGTAATTTTAAGAAAAACAAATCTACAATAGTTATGAAAAGAAATGCAACAGCAGTTTGGGAAGGTTCGCTCAAAGAAGGAAACGGGAAGATTTCTACCCAGAGCACAGTTTTGAGTAACGCTCAATATTCGTTTAAGACTCGTTTTGAACACGGAAACGGAACAAATCCTGAAGAGTTGATTGCCGCGGCACATGCCGGCTGTTTTACAATGCAGTTGACAGCCTATTTAAATGAAGCAGGTTTTAGAGTTGCCTCTATAGAGACCAAATGCGATATTGATTTTCAGGATGGCAGCGTAGTAGGCTCGCATTTGTCAGTTTTAGGAAGAGTCGATGCAATTTCAACAGATAAATTTCAGGAATTGGTTAAAAAAGCAGAAACGACTTGTCCTATTTCCAGATTGCTGAATACTAAAATTACTTCTAATGCAACATTAGTGCTGCCTTAAGGTTTACTATTTGCGTAGCTTTTAAAGATATATGAATCCCATTTTTGCATCTGAAAAGTCAGTTGGAGAAATGGGATTTGCTTTTGCTTTCATCAGCTACAACGATTGAAAATTCATTTGAATTCATTAATTTTGCAATGCTATATGGATGATTTCTCTCCACAAGAAGGAATTGATTTTTGAAGAATTAAAATACTCTCACAATGTCAGTTTTAGAAAAAAACAATGCCTCAGAAGCTATCTCTTTAGAAGATAAATTCGGTGCGCACAATTATCATCCGCTTCCTGTAGTTTTAAACAGAGGAGAAGGCGTATACGTTTGGGATACGGAAGGGAGAAAATACTATGATTTTCTTTCAGCTTATTCTGCCGTAAATCAAGGACACTGCCATCCTAAGATTATCAATGCTTTGATTAACCAGGCGCAGACCTTAACGCTTACTTCCAGAGCTTTTTATAATGATAAATTAGGAAAATACGAAGAGTTTGTAACCCGATATTTTGGTTTTGATAAAGTACTGCCAATGAATACAGGAGCCGAAGCAGTTGAAACGGCTATCAAAATCTGTAGAAAATGGGCATACGAGAAAAACGGGATACCGGAGAATGAGGCTCAGATTATCGTATGTGATGGAAATTTTCACGGAAGAACAACAACGATTATTTCTTTCTCTAATGATGAGAATGCCCGTAAAAACTTCGGTCCCTACACTGCCGGATTCATCAATATCAATTATGATGACCTGGAGGCTTTGGAAAAAGTTTTGACAACTCAAAAAAACATAGCCGGCTTTTTGGTAGAGCCAATACAAGGAGAAGCGGGAGTGTATGTGCCGTCTGAAGGTTATTTGGCAAAAGCCAAAGCGCTTTGCGAAAAACACAACGTTTTGTTTATTGCAGACGAAGTACAGACCGGAATTGCCAGAACCGGCAAATTATTAGCCGTACATCATGAAAACGTACAGCCGGACATACTGATACTTGGAAAGGCCTTATCTGGAGGTGCTTATCCTGTTTCGGCAGTATTGGCAAATGATGAGATTATGAATGTCATCAAGCCGGGACAACACGGTTCTACTTTTGGAGGAAATCCTATTGCAGCTGCAGTTGCTATTGCGGCTTTGGAAGTCATAACAGAAGAAAAGCTTGCAGAAAATGCCGATTATCTTGGAAATATTTTCCGTGAAAAATTAGGAGAATATATCAAGACCAGCAATATCGCAACTTTGGTTAGAGGAAAAGGATTGTTGAATGCAGTTGTGATTAATGATACGGAAGAAAGCGATACGGCATGGAATATTTGCTTGGCGTTACGTGATAACGGACTTCTTGCAAAACCTACACATGGCAATATTATTCGTTTCGCACCGCCTTTAGTCATGAATGAAGAGCAATTGCTGGACTGTGTTTCCATTATTATCAAGACCTTAAAAGAGTTTGAAAGATAAAATTAAAAAAGCCGCTTATAGCGGCTTTTTTTTATATGTCATGTGGGAGTTAAGCCCCAAACGTATCTTTTATAAAGGCTTCTACTTGTTGTGGATCTTGCATACCTTCCAATCCAAGTCGAGAAATTAACCAAATATAAAAAAGTATAACCAGCATATTAAGAACAATTCCAATTATAGCCAGAATCTTACCTGTATTTAAATTAGAGTAGTTGGAATATAACTCAGGGCTTTCAAGATAAAGTTTCTTATCTTTTGCAGCTAATACAAGTGCTACAATGGCAAGGATTAATCCAATTACTCCATAACAGCAACAAGTTAGGATAGATAAGATGCCCAGGATAAGAACAGCTAAAGCATTAGGTAATTTTTGTTTTTCCATAGATAAAAAGATTTAATTGTTTAATTGGTGATTTTGTAAATGTAAGAAATTACCATTATTACTGCGTTGATTATTGCTAAAGAAATTATTGCTTTATGGTAATTGCGTGTCTTGTCGATGAAATTCAGTCCTATAACTATGAAAAATAGGATGGTGGTATAAATAGCCGGAAACATATGGAATGCATCCACAAACTCTCCCCTGAAAATTAAAGCTATAGCTCTCTGCGTACCACAACCGGGACAGTCAATTCCAAAAAGTTTTTTATTCATGCAGGGAATCATATATTCTTCCATAGCTCATAATTTTACTATTACAATTTTACGAAAAAAGCATAAAGTTTTGGATGTGTCCGGAAATTATTTTTAAAGTTTCTTACTTTTGGCAGATAGCAATTAGAATCAGGATGAAAAAAATATACATACCCATTATAGCACTTGCAGGTATTTGTGCATTATATGAACAGAGTAAGGAGAAGCCAAATGTCTATATTATGATTTTTGGTATAGCCATTTTTATGTATGGAATGATGAGGCTGACGGCAAAAGTGCCAAGTAAAAATCAAGATAATTCTGAAGAGGATGTTAGTTAAAGGAGATAGGGTCACGGTTATTGATGAAGCAGTCAATGGTATTGTTTTGTCGGTCAAAAATGATGAAATTACAATAGAAACTGACGATGGATTTCAGTTGACATATTTTGTCAATGAGTTGATTAAAATTCAGAAAACCAGTGATTTAAATTTTGGAATCGGAAGTCATAATTTAAGTCAGGTTTTAAAAGAAAAAGAAATTCCAAAACCAAGGAGTTTTATAAAAGAAAAGAAGACAAGAGACGAAAGAGGCGTTCCGGAATTCGATTTACATATTGAAAAATTGGTTCCAAACAAAAGAGGGATGTCTAATTATGATATACTCACGCTTCAAACTGAAACAGCAAAAAGACATATCGAATTTGCTATCAGAAACAGGATTCCAAAAATTGTTTTTATTCATGGAGTTGGTGAAGGTGTGTTGAAAGCTGAGCTTGATTTTTTACTCGGACGCTATGACGAAATAATTTTTCAAGATGCCGATTATCAAAAATACGGTTTGGGAGCTACAGAAGTTTATATCAAGCAAAACCCTAGCAGATAAAAAAAGCCCGATTAAAACAATCGGGCTTTTTTATACTATAATTTTGACTGATTAATTTGTGGTTATATAATCGCCAAAAGTTTGAACGTCTTGTACAAATGTATTGTTTGTAGGTCCTATTTTTTTGTATTTTACTGCTGTTAATGTGATTGTATGGACAAGATTGTTTCCATCTACGGCAGTATCAATTTTGATTACTCCTGTAGAATTTACTCCATTTAAAACTCCATCTTCAGCTTGCCATTCTTCGTACAGTTGAGGCAGCCCTGTTTCGGTACAAAGAGCATTAGCAGTCACATCACCACCATACAGTCTATAAGTAATCTGATTGGTATCGTCTACCAGATAACTTTGAGAACCGGCTCCTTGTTGAAAAACCGAAGGAGGCATGTCCAGAATTATAACTTCATTAAGATTCTGTTTGTTTGCATCATTTCCAACATTAGAGTCGAATATCTTGAATAGTTTGTTGTTTGAGCATTTTTGGATTGCTGCAGTACTAAAAGCAAAGCGAATGTTCGTTTCGGTCTGGTACTTACCAAAAATATATTCTGTATAAGTTACGGTTCCACCACTTGCATTTGACAAGGTAATACCCTTGAAAATAATGGTGTGGTCATATTTTGCCTCTTCTCTTTTTGTTGTATTATCTACCGGAGTAGTTTTGATTTCAATAGTACCACTGGATTGATCAGCAGTACTCCATTCGTCAACTACTGTAGGAGTTATGGGAGGAATGATAGAACAAAAATAGGAGTTGGTAACCGGGCCGTTAAAAACGCGGTAAATAATTTTATTGGCGGCAGAAATAGACAATGAGCTCTGTCCTTCTAAGTTTTTGAAGGGAAAAACGTTTGTTGGAAATTTGATTAGTAAGGCTTCGTTATTGCTCAGTTTAAAAACAGAGTTTAAAACGTCTGCATTGTTCGAACAATTTGCAGCAATAGCATTGCTGAAATCGAACGAGTCAAAAGTCATGTCGCCATCGTCACAGGCAGTCAACAAAAACAGACAAGACATTATTCCTAGGTATTTTTTCATTTCAATAGAATTTAAAGCAAAAATAGTTTTTTTTATTATTTGGAACAGCAGCATTAATTTTTATTTAAGTATCGTAGGGAATCAAAACAGAATATGTTCTTATATTTGAAATAAATCCCTAAAAATCGTGAAGTTAAAATCCTTACAGTTTTTATTCGTTTGTCTTTTTTCATTGTGCATACAGGCGCAGGAATTGCTGCCTTTTGTAGAGAATTTTACGAAATCAGATTACAATGGAGATAATCAGGTATGGAATGTAACGCAAGGCGGTGACAATGCTATGTATTTCGCAAATAATCATTATTTTTTGAGATACAATGGTGTGAAATGGGAGAAATATGACCTTCCTAACAAAACGGTTATCCGCTCGATATTTATTGATGGAGATAAAATTTATTCCGGCTCCTATAAAGAATTTGGCTATTGGAAAAGAATTAACGGTAAGATGGAATATTTTTCGCTTACAAGAGGCAAGAATATTTTTCAAGGCGGATCCGATAATGAGGAAATCTGGAAAATCTTTAAATATAAAGACAAGTTATATTTTCAGACTTTTAATGAAGTCTTTATTTATGATGGAAAAACGATACAAAAAGTAGAATTCCCATCCCAGATTTCATATTGCTACCTGATAGATAATGAAATTTATGTTGCCACAGTCCGAGAAGGCATCTATATGATGGAAGGCACAAAGTTCGTTAAGAGAAATAATTGGGAGATTTTAAAAGAAAATGTCATCCACCACATTGAAAAACACCAAGGTAAGGTCTATATTTTTTCAAAAAACAATGGTGTTTTTGTAGTTATTGATGGCAATCTTGTGCCTTGGAGTCATCCGCTAAATGAAGTCATCAAAAAAGAAGTTCTCGTTACGGCGAAGTTTGTTGATGAGAATACCTTGGTTATTGGTAGTGGATTGCAGGGACTGTATATCATTAATCTTAAGAATGGAAGTTACAAGAACCTAAACAGGCAGAATGCACTTAAAAATAATGCAATCTTGTCCATCGGTATCGATAAGGAAAAAGACTTATGGTTAGGATTGGATAACGGAATATGCCATGTTGAAATTAATTCTCCTGTTCAGATTTTTTCTGACAATTCGGGTATTTTAGGTTCAGTCTACTCACTTTCTACAATTGACAAAGGCTATCTTTTTGTAACCAATCATGGAATCTTTACCTGTAAAAATAATATACTGGAAGTCCTTCCCAATTCACAAGGACAGGTTTGGGATATATTTAAACGAGGCAACGAATTTATTATAGGGCATAACGACGGAACATTTTTATATGATGGAAGAACAGCACGATTGCAAAAAGTCAGTCCTATAAATGGTGGATGGAAATTCTTAAAAGGAGAATTTGAAAATGTATATTTTCAGGGAAATTATGCCGGTATTGTAGTATATGAAGATATTAATGATCTGTCCAAATACAAGCTTTTGGATGGACTGAAAAAACCAATCAAAAATTTAGCCCAAAACAAGCGAGGAGAATTATGGGCTGCGGATAATTATCGAAGCCTTTATAGAATCTTGTATGATAAGAATTTCAATGTCAAAAAAATTGAAAATGTTTCGCTTCAGAACGGCATAAAAAATGATTATGGCGTAAAGCTCTTCAGTTATAAAAATGAAATCCTGTTTTTGATAGATAATAATTGGTATGTCTATAATTCTATTTCTGGAAAATTAGAAAAAGACAAGATTTTTAATGCCTCTTTTAAGAACACGGCTGACATCATACCTATCAATGATGAGAATTTTATTGTATTAAAAAACGGATTGCTCTATGTAGTCTCCCAAGTAAAAGACCAATTTGTTTGGGAACTTATTCCGGAAAAATACTATGAAGGAAGAATCATCATGGAAAACATAAAGATATACCAGGACGGCGACCATTACTTGATGAATTTGGATGACGGTTTTATTTCTTTTAAAATCAATAACAATAGACGTCGTATTCAGGGAGTCTATGCCGAAGCTTTTTATCATGAAAAATTGATTGATAAAAATACGCAGATAAAATACAACCAGTCAGTTGAAGTAAATGTAATTTCAGAATACTTTGGCTACAATCGTCCTGACCTGTTTTATAGACTGAATGATTCCAATGACTTTGTACCTATAAAAAGAGGTAATCTAATTCTTAACAACCTTAGCAGCGGTTTTCAGGAACTTGAATTTTATTATAATGACGGAACTAAATACAGTAAAGTGGCTACTTATACATTTACTGTCAGGAAACCATGGTATTTTTCATTCTGGATGGTACTGTTTTATATTTTGATTATTTCAGGTAGTTTCTTCCTCTATTATCGTTGGAATAAAATCAGATATCTTGAAAAGATTAAACTGAAAGAAGAAGAGCTAAAACACCAAAAAGAAATTATTGAGTTAGAGCTTAATGCGGAAAACAAGCTAAAATTACAGGAGTATGAAAAACATATTCTTGAAATTGAAGTCCAGAATAAGGCGTATGAAGTGGCCGGAAAATCACTTTCAATTGCCAAACAAAGTGAGATGATTGACAGCATTCAGGAAATCTTGGAAACGGAAAAAGACGTCAACCAGATCAAGAGCAAAATTAAAAAGTCAATTAAGATCAACGCCCTCAACAAAAACGAATGGGAAAGTTTTGAGCATAATCTGATGCAGAGTCATGAAGAATTTGTCCACAAACTCTCTAATAAATTCCCAATGCTTACTTCAAAAGATATTAAGCTGTGCATTTACCTTAAAATGAATTTATCTTCAAAAGAGATTGCCCCGTTAATGAATATTTCATTTCGCGGTGTCGAGCTACATCGTTATCGATTGAGAAAAAAATTAGGACTAACCTCTGACGATAATCTTTCCAAGTTTATGATTAATGTATAAAATTGAATTCTTTTTTAATAATAATTAAATAATTTCATAACATTTTTATTAAATAACAATACATCAATACTACATCATCATCCAATTTTAAAGCGATTATAAATGTAGTTATTGTTTTTATAATGTATTGATAATCAATTTTTTATTTTGTTTTTATTTTAAAATGATGTGTTTGTGTAGTGAGTTCTTCAAGTTTACTACAACGTTGTAATTTGTACTTTGGTAACACTAACTTTTAACAAAATATAAACAAATGAAAAACTTTATTTTCGGGGTATTCGTACTTCTTTTCTTCCAGGGCCATCTCCATGCTCAGGATATAAAAGGTAAGGTACTGGATGAAAATGGACTCCCACTCCCTGGAGTCAACATTTTGGGTTCCACATCAAGCTCAGTATCCGATTTTGATGGAAATTTTTCAATTAATGCAAAAGTAAACGAGCCGCTTACGTTTACGTTTCTTGGTTATGTTACACTCACAATAAATGCGGCAGAAAACATGAGCGTGTCTATGAAAATGGCAAGCACAGATCTTACTGAAGTAGTAGTAGTTGGATATGGTACTCAAAAAAGAACAGACCTTACCAGTGCTATTTCAACAATCAAATCAGATCAGATTACCAAACAGCCGGCATTTAATGCTTTGCAGTCCATACAAGGTAAGGCGGCAGGTGTAAATATCATCGCTAATGATGCACCAGGTGCAACACCTACAATCATTATCAGAGGTTTAGGAACTGCTGAATCAGGAAGATCTCCTATGTATGTCGTAGACGGTATTATCACGGGTAGCATTGCTAACCTGAATCCAAACGACATCGAGTCTTTTGACATTATGAAAGATGCGGCTTCAGCTGCTATCTACGGTTCAAATGCTGCTAACGGAGTTGTATTTATTACAACAAAAAAAGGAAAACTGGGAAAAACGACCATTAAGATCAATTCTTTTTATGGCGCAAAATCAATACTGAATCCTGTTAAAATGGCTAATTCCAGCCAGTTTGTTACTTATTTTAACGAAAGTAGGGCGGCTATTGGAAACCCAGACAGACTATCACTTAACCAACCTTATAATACGGATTGGTATGATGCATTGACGGGAACAAGTTTCTCTCAAGGAAATGATATTTCTTTTTCTGGCGGTTCAGAAAATGTGACCTACTATTTTAGCTATAACAACTATGAAGAAGACGGACTTTTGGAAGGGCATAAAGTGGCAAGAAATGTTTTAAGATCTAATAATACATTTAAGGCTTTTGACGGGAAATTAAAAATTACACAAAATGTTAGCGCTGCATTTACCAAATCCACTCCAAAACCATACAGTTCATTTACTGAAGCCTATAAGCAGGCTCCTATAATTCCGGTTTATTATCCTGATGGAAGATATGGAATGTCATTTTGGAACAAGACTACAGGATTGCCAGACTACATCATTGGAGCCGGACAACAAGGAGGTCGATTAAATTCTATTGGAAACCCGGTTGCGAACGTGAATTTCCAGAATGAGAAGAATAAAATGATGGAGATTCAGGGATTACTTCAGGCTGACTATACGATAACAGATTGGCTGACAGCTACGACTCGATTTGGAGCTACAAAATCGTATTCTAAAACTAGGATTTATAATAATATTCGAGGCCGTTATTTGGCAGCAGATCCCCTTAGAACTCTTACGGATTTTCAAAATGCTCAAAACGGAGCACCTACTTCTACTGAATTTGCTAATAACTCTCTCTCTTATAAAGATGTTGAAAGTTTCAGATACAACTGGGATACTTATTTAACAGCAAGCAAATCATTTGGCAAGCACAATTTTAATGCTACAGCAGGTGTAACAAAAGAAAGAAGAAATGATGTGTATGAATCTTTCATGGAAGGTTACGGTGTTCCGGAACAAGAAAATTACTGGAATCTGGATATGGCATCATTAAATTATACTAAAGTTGTCAAGCAATTTTATCAAACTCCTACAAATGTTCTTTCTTATTTTGGAAGGCTTCAGTATAATTTTGATGAGAAATACTATGTTTCAGGAACTATCAGAAGAGATGGGAACAGTAATTTTAAAAAAGATGCTGATTATTGGGGAACATTCCCATCCATTAGCGTGGGTTGGGTGCTGACCAACGAAAATTTCCTAAGTGGTATCAACAATTTGGATTTTCTTAAGCTAAGAGCAGGTTATGGTGAAGTAGGGAATGCAAATGTACCTTTTAATGTAACTTCAATTATTACAAACCCAGGTAGTGCGAATACGAATTATGTTTTTGGGCCAAATCAGGATTTAGTATTTGGTGGAGCTGTAGGATCGCCAGCGACAAATTTGTCTTGGGAAGTTACTAAAGAAATTAATGCGGGTGTTGATTTTGAATTGCTTAACAGAAGATTGTCTGGTAGTTTTGATTACTATAATAGAATAAATACAAACGCAATATTAAATGTAAAGCCAATTCTAAATTCACCTGCATCTCAAAATTACTTTGATCATGGAGGTGAGGTAAGAAACAAAGGATATGAAGTTGCTTTGAATTGGAGAGATAATATTACTGACGATTTTTCATATAGCATAGGCGTTAATTATGCCCATAATACAAACACCTTAGAGAATGTGAAACCTGCTTACGACGGAATGACAGGCGGTAGCCTTGGTGATGGTCAAATCACGAAAAGATTACAGCAAGGACAGCCAATATATTCATGGTGGCTGTTAGAAGCAGACGGTGTTTGGCAAAGTCAGGCAGAAATTGACGCCAATCCGCACATCGGAACGCCTCAGCCTGGTCAGTTACGTTATAAAGATCAGAACGGAGACGGTGTAATTGATGATAGAGATAAGAAATTCTTTGGCTCTTATATCCCAAAATTCTCTTATGGAATCAATGTAAGTCTTGCCTACAAAAATTTCGATCTATCTGTTGATGGATTTGGAGCCGGTGGAAACAAAGTTTATAACGGACTTAAAGGAACCCGTGTAGATGCAGGTGAAAATATCGCTGCTGAAACATTCAACAATCGTTGGACTGGGCCAGGAACTTCAAATACAAATCCAGGAGCAAATAGAGATGCCTTGTCTTCAAGCTATTATTTAGAAGATGGTGACTATTTCAGAATCAACAACATTACTTTAGGATATACTTTTAAAGACATGTTCAATATTTCTAGGCTTAGAATTTATGGAACGGCACAAAACCCTTTCCTGTTCACTAAATATTCAGGATTTACTCCGGAGTTGAATAATAGTGGGGCACCAAATGAGACAGCCGGTATTGAATTAGCGGCTTATCCAAATATCAAAACTTTCATTTTTGGTGTAAACATTGAATTTTAAAAAAAAATAGTATGAAAATAAATTATAAAAAAATTGTTTGTCTTTCATTCGCTCTTGGCGTATTAGTTGGATGCGACGATTTCCTTGATGTAGATTCAAGAGAAAAGATCACTGAAGAAGATAGCGGAGAGAACCTGGAGCCAGTTGCTTTTGTCAATGGAATCTATGGAATGATGACAGAGTGGGATTATGCCTTCTCATATCTTGGAATTACTGAAATCATTTCTGATAACGCAGATAAGGG
Organism: Flavobacterium sp. 28YEA47A; assembly: GCF_041262125.1. Taxonomy (NCBI): domain Bacteria; kingdom Pseudomonadati; phylum Bacteroidota; class Flavobacteriia; order Flavobacteriales; family Flavobacteriaceae; genus Flavobacterium; species Flavobacterium sp. 28YEA47A. The sequence continues at coordinate 234,116 of NZ_JBGCCI010000001.1, read as the reverse complement.
CAGCTCGCCTGGTGACCCGGGTGGTGATAAAGGATTACTTGACGGATTGACTTTTACAGCTACTGCGGGTTCTGTTGAAGCCATGTGGACGAACTGGTATAAAGCAATTGGACGTGCTACATATTCCATAAGTTATACAGAAAATTACGGACTTACAGATACGGCTTATAAAAACAGGCTAATTGGAGAAGCCAAATTCCTTAGAGCCTATCACTACTTTTTCTTAGTAAGAGCTTTTGGCGACGTGCCTTTACAACACGTTGATTTAACTGTGAGAGTTCCAAAAGCGCAGGTTTATGATTTTATCAAGCAGGATTTGCTAGATGCTATTCAAGTATTGCCTAAAAAGAGTGAATATGCATCTGCTGATTTAGGAAGGGCTACAAAAGGTGCTGCACAAGCTTTATTGGCTAAAGTTTACCTGTATGAAAAAGATTGGCAGAATGCTTTTAATTATGCTGATCTGGTGCTTACTTCAGGGGAATACGGTCTTGAGTTGGATTATGCCCAAATATGGAGAGTCAATACTGAAAATGGTAGAGAATCTATTTTTGAAGTTCAGGCCCGTGGAGAATCAATTGCTCACGGAGTACAGCAATATTCAGAAACACAAGGCGCCAGAGGACCAAGCGGTTGGGGTTGGGGATTCAATACACCATCTCAAAATCTTTTGGATGCCTATAATGCAGAAGGTGATGTTATCAGAAGAGATGCAACGATTATCTTCAGAGGCGAAACTATGTATGATGGACGTATCGTAAGCACCGCCGTAGAAAACCCAATGTATAATGAAAAAGCCTATTCCAGCGCTAATGCAGGTGCCGCAGACGGTGATAAAAACATTAGAGTATTACGACTTGGAGAAATTTATCTGATTCATGCTGAAGCAGCTAACGAGTTGGGCAACTCTGACGCAGCACTGGCTTCATTGAAAAAAGTTCGCGACAGGGTAAACCTTGGAGAAATAACTACAACAGACCAGACTTTATTAAGAAATCTGATTTGGAAAGAAAGAAGGTTAGAATTGGCTTTTGAACATGACAGATGGTTTGACTTGGTAAGAACCGGACAAGCAGCACAAGCCATGCAAGCCAATGGAAAACCTTTTGAAGTGGGTAAACACGAACTATTCCCAATCCCGAATGCTCAATTAATACAAACACCAGGTTTGGGACAAAACCCGAACTGGTAATAAACTCTATTGATGAAATACTTATTTTTCATATTCTTAATATTTGCAAGTTGTGGTTCAAACGAATCGTCTTCAAAAGGAGACGATTCGTCCACACCTGCAACGCCAACGCCTTTGACTGATGATGAATTAGTGGATGTGGTCGAAAAACAAACATTTAAATATTTCTGGGATTTTGCCGAGCCAAACTCAAAACTGGCAAGAGAAAGATACCATCCGGATGGTAATTATCCGGAAAATGATTCTAACATCGTTACGACCGGAGGTTCCGGTTTTGGACTGATGTCAATAATTGCAGCAACTTCCAGAAATTATGTTTCGAGAAGCGAAGCAGTATCCCGATTGAATACAATTGCAGATTTTCTTGCCAATGCGGACCGTTTTCACGGTGCATGGCCTCATTGGATGGACGGAACTACCGGTCGTGTGAAACCATTTGGACAAAAAGACAATGGCGGTGACCTGGTAGAAACCGCTTTCCTATGTCAGGGAATAATTTGCGTGCGTGAGTTTTTCAAAGACGGTACTGCCGAAGAAAAAGCGTTGGCTCAAAAATTTGACAATTTATGGAAAGGCGTAGATTGGAATTGGTATAGAAACAATCAGGATGTCTTGTATTGGCACTGGTCGCCTGATTATGCGTGGGAAATGAACTTTCCTTTAGAAGGCTATAACGAATGCCTGATTACGTATGTCCTGGCCAGCGCCTCACCAACACATTCCATAACTCCGGCGGCCTATCATAAAGGATGGGCAAGAAATGGAGGAATCGTTTCTGCCGCAACAAAATATGGAATTCCTTTATTGTTAAAGCATAACGGAGCCGAACAGGCAGGAGGGCCGCTTTTTTGGGCGCACTATTCTTATTTGGGATTAGATCCCAAGCAATTAACAGACCAGTATGCTAATTATTGGGATGTCAATGTCAATCATACAAAAATCAATTACAAGTACTGTGTCGAAAATCCGGGAAATTTTGAAGGATACGGCCCAAATTATTGGGGATTGACCGCTTCTTATTCCAGAAATGCAGACGGAAGTATTGGTTATAATGCGCACATGCCTAGCAATGACTTAGGAATTATATCGCCTACGGCCGCTATAAGTTCAATTGTGTATACTCCGGCAGAATCGCTGGCGGCAATGCGTAATTTTTATGAGAACTACAGCGGGCAATTATGGGGACCTGCCGGATTTTATGATGCACACAGCAAACATTATGGTTGGACAGCCAAAAGATATCTGGCTATTGACCAAGGACCTATAGTTGTTATGTTAGAAAATTACCGTTCAGGATTGCTTTGGAATTTATTTATGAATGCTCCGGAAGTACGTCAAGGTTTGGTAAATCTTGGATTTCATTCCGGAAAATATGGATTTTAAAAAATGAAAATAAAGCTGGCTTTATTAGGCTTATTGGTATCCGGTATCTCTTTTGCGCAAAAAGATATTACCGGAACCATTACTGCCGAAATCATTACAAAAAGTGAATTGAATTATGCCTTGCACATTCCAAAAAATACAAAAGGAAAGAAACCGCTGATTGTTTTTCTTCACGGTTCAGGAGAAAGAGGCTCAGACATTGAAAAGGTAAAAATACACGGCCCTTTCAAATATTTAAAAAGTAATGAATTAGATAGTTACGTTCTGGCACCACAATGTCCTGAAAATGAATATTGGAATGCAGAAGTCTTATATAAATTGATACAAAAAATTCAAAAAGAAAATAATATCGATTCGGACAGAATCTATCTCACAGGCTTGAGTATGGGGGCCTGGGGTGCCTGGAATCTGGCCTTTGCATATCCTGAACTGTTTGCTGCACTCGTGCCTATTGCAGGATTTGTAGACCGAGTGCCCATGATGGAAAATTGTAAGATTAAAGATATTCCCACACGCATTTTCCACGGACTGGTAGACGATGTTGTAGATGTTAATTATTCCATAGCCATTTACAAGAAATTAAAAACATGCAGTAGAGACATCCAACTGACCATTTTCGATGATGCCAATCACGATAGTTGGAGCAGAGTATATGACAACAAAGAAATTTATGACTGGATGATGAAACAGCACAAACAATAAACAAATTTCCCTAAATAAATATCATAATGAAATTTAAAACAATATTGCTATTATTAGCGGTTTCGCTTACTGCTAATGCCCAGAAAGATAAAAAGAAGAGCCAAATCAAGCCAAAGAAAGAGTTTATTTCAGAACTGATGGCTAAGATGACAATTGATGAAAAAATTGGGCAGCTGGTGCAGTTTACAGCTGACGGGACCATAACCGGGCCAGCTGCCGGAGATAATTTTATCGAACAAATCAAAAAAGGAAATGTAGGTTCCATATTGAATGCGACTACCGTTAAATATACAGCCGAACTCCAAAAGATGAATCTTGACAATTCAAGGCTCAAAATACCATTGCTCTTTGGATATGATGTGATCCACGGTTATAAAACTATTTTCCCGATTACTTTGGGAGAATCGGCTTCATGGGATTTGAATGCTGTTGAGTTAGCAGCGAAAATTTCTGCTGCCGAAGCAGCTGCCGGCGGCGTTCACTGGACGTTTTCTCCAATGGTAGATATTTCCCGCGATCCGCGTTGGGGAAGAGTATCCGAAGGTGCCGGAGAAGATACATATCTAGGCTCAAAATTAGCAATTGCCCGTGTGAGAGGTTATCAGGGAAATGATCTTTCGGCAATCAACACCATTTTAGCCTGTACAAAACACTTTGCAGCTTATGGAGCTGCCGAAGCCGGACGCGATTACAATACAGTAGACATGTCAGAAAGAATGCTAAGAGAAGTTTATCTGCCGCCATTCAAAGCTACTGTTGATGCCGGAGTCAGGACTTTTATGACTTCCTTCAATGAAATTTCAGGAGTTCCGGCTACCGGAAATAAATTCCTGGTTAATGGAATTCTAAAAGACGAATGGAAATTTGACGGCTTTGTCGTAACCGATTATACGGGAATGAACGAAATGATACCTCACGGCTATGCAAAAGATGAAAAACACGCGGGCGAATTGGCTCTGAATGCAGGTGTTGACATGGACATGGTTGGCGGAATCTACATGAAGAACCTTAAAAAATCATTATCAGAAGGAAAAGTTACCGAAGCCCAAATTAATGATGCCTGCCGAAGAATACTCGATGCAAAATACGATTTAGGCTTGTTTGAAGATCCATACCGATACAATGATGCCAAAAGAGAAAAGGAAGTAACCTATAAAAAAGAATATTTGGATGCTGCTTTGGATGTGGCAAACAAATCACTGGTATTGCTTAAAAACAACAACAATACACTTCCGTTGAAAAAAGAACAAAAAGTAGCATTTGTTGGACCGTTAATTAGTGATGAATACAATATTATTGGTTCTTGGGCGGCATCAGGCGACAGACACGGATTTGCCGTTAGCGTTGAAGAAGGAGTAAACAAGATCATCACAGACAAAAGCAAGATCAGTTTTGCAAAAGGTGTTGAAATTCTGGATAAAAAAAGAGACATGATGCAGGCTGCTATCGACAATGCAAAAAAAGCAGACGTTATCGTTGCCGTCATGGGCGAATTTGAAAATATGACAGGAGAGGCCGCTTCACGTACCAATATTGACCTGCCTGGAATCCAAAAAGAATTTCTGGCAGAATTAAAAAAACTGGGCAAGCCAATTGTTTTGGTGTTGCTAAACGGACGACCTCTGACATTAGAATGGGAAGACCAAAACATGGATGCTATTATTGAAGCCTGGTGGCCTGGAACAAGAGGTGGTGATGCAATTGCACAAACGCTTTATGGAATCAGCAACCCAAGCGGGAAACTGCCAATGACTTTCCCTAGAAATGTAGGACAGATTCCATTGTATTACAACCATAAAAGTACCGGACGTCCGTATTTAGGAAAAGCAGACAACGAACAAAAATACAAATCACGCTATATTGATGTAGATAATTCTCCTTTATATGAATTCGGTTATGGACTAAGCTATACAAACTTCACCTATTCTAACTTCAAAATTTCTTCACCTAAAATCAACTTCAATCAAAAATTAAAAGTTACAGTTGAGGTGGGCAATACAGGAAATTATGATGGAGAAGAAGTAGTTCAACTATATATTCGTGATAAAGTAGGATCTGTAACCAGACCGGTAAAAGAATTAAAAGGCTTTCAGAAAATCTTCTTGAAAAAAGGAGAAAAGAAAACGGTTGAATTCGAAATTTCTTCCGAAGACTTGAAATTCTACGGAATTGACATGCAATTTGCTGCTGAGCCTGGAGATTTTGAAATCTTTGTCGGCGGTACATCGGCGACAGACATGAAATTAGAGTTTGAGTTAGTTAAATAATTTTTTTTGTGAGTTTTAAAAAGCCCTTTAGGTTTCTCTAAAGGGTTTTTTTCTAAAACCGATTAGCTACCTTTAGCGAAATTTTTACATTATGAAAAACATCTTTACCCTATGCCTTCTCGTATTCGCAGGATTTTTAAATGCACAAACAGTCCAATCTCCATCTAAAGAAATTACTGTCGCTTTTAAATTAACAGCTAATGGACAACCGTCTTACTCAGTAACCTACCAAAACAAGCCTGTCATAAAAGAAAGTCTGTTGGGAATTACTTTGAAAGATACGGAAGCATTAGATTCAGGATTTGAAATAACAAATACCCAAAACAAAAGCGTTGACGAAAGCTGGAAACCGGTACTTGGCGAACAGTCCGTGATTCGCAATAAATACAATCAGGCCATTTTTTCATTGGTACAGAAAGCTACGGGAAGAAAACTGGACATCGTTTTCAAAGTATACAACGAAGGAGTTGCCTTTAGATATGAATTTCCAAAACAGGACAAGCTGAATTATTTTATCATTTCTGATGAAAAAACAGAATTTAACCTGACAGGAAACCATAAGACTTTTTGGATTCCGGGTGATTATGATAGCCAGGAATATGTGTACAACGAGACAAAATTATCAGAAATTGATAACGACAAATTAAACCTGAACAATGGTATAGCCGTAAAATCTATCGGAGGACGTTATGTCGTTCAATCGCCATTGATGATGAAATCGGCAGATGGCCTTTATCTTAATATTTTTGAAGCAGCCGTAGTCAATTATCCGGTAATGCATTTGGATGTTACTACCTCTAACTATAAAATAAAATCGCATTTGGTGCCTAACGCTATAGGTGATAAAGCCTATTTGCAAACTCCGGCAGTTTCTCCATGGCGTACGATTATGGTAAGTAATGATGCAAGAGCTATTGTCAGCTCAAAAATGATCTTAAACCTGAATGAACCATCCAAAATAGATGATACCTCATGGATTAAGCCTATGAAATATGTAGGCGTTTGGTGGGAAATGCATGTGGGTGTTTCAACATGGGATTTGAGCGGTACGCAAGATGCATCTCAAAAAAGCGTAGGTAAGAAGCCTCATGGCGCTACTACAGAAAACACAAAACGTTATATCGATTTTGCTGCCAAGCATGGTTTTGACGGTGTATTGGTTGAAGGATGGAACGTAGGTTGGGAAGATTGGTTTGGAAATTGGAAAGAAGAAGTTTTTGACTTCACAACACCATATCCGGATTTTAATATACAAGAAATCAGCGATTATGCCAAGTCAAAAAATGTAAAGATGATTATGCACCATGAAACTTCAGGTTCTGTTGCTAATTATGAAAGACGTCTGGACAGAGCCTTGAATGTAATGAAAAAATACGGCTATCCGGCAGTAAAAACTGGCTATGTTGGAAGAATTATCCCAAGAGGCGAATTCCATGACGGACAGAGTATGGTGAATCATTTCAATTATGTTCCGCAAAGAGCGGCAGAATATAAAATTATGGTCAATTCTCATGAATCATCACGTCCTACTGGTGTAAGCAGAACATGGCCAAACTATATTGCTGCTGAAGCTGCAAGAGGAAACGAATTCAACGGTTGGAGTAACGGAAATCCGCCAACACATGAAACTATTCTTCCTTTTACACGTCTTTTAGGAGGGCCAATGGATTATACGCCGGGCGTTTTCGAAATCAAGATGAGTCATTATGATCCTAGTAAGACAGAACAGGTACATACAACGCTTGCCAAACAATTGGCACTCTATGTTACGATGTATTCACCATTGCAAATGGCTTGCGACCTGCCAGAGAATTATGAAAGATATGCAGATGCTTTCCAATTTATCAAAGATGTTGCAGCAGACTGGGACGAAAGTAAATATCTGGAAGCAGAACCGGGCGATTATTTGACGGTTGCCAGAAAAGCCAAAGGAAGTGAAAACTGGTTTGTTGGTGCAATTACAGACGAGAATCCTAGAAATACTACAATTTCACTAGACTTCCTAACACCTGGAAAAAAATATAAGGCTATTATTTATCAAGACGGAAAGACAGCCCATTGGGAGAAAAACCCAATCAATTATGAAATCAAGACGATTGACGTGACTTCTAAAAGCAAATTGAAGTTAAATATGGCAGCTGGTGGCGGGACAGCAATCAGCATCTTTCCGGTAAAGTAAACTATGAAATGATTTTTTTTAAAAGACAAAATTTAAAGAAAGTAACTAAAGCAGTAAGTCTTGTGGGAATCTTGCTCGTTTCAGGGCAAGGTTTCTCGCAACAAAAAACGTATTGTAACCCTATCAATATAGATTATGGATATTGCCCGATTCCAAATTTTGTAACACAAGGCAAACATCGTGCAACAGCCGATCCGGTAATCACAAATTTTAAAGGAGAATACTATCTGTTCTCAACCAACCAATGGGGCTATTGGCACAGTTCTGATATGCTCGATTGGAAATTCATATCCAGAAAATTTCTCCGTCCTGAGCATAAGGTTTATGATGAACTCTGTGCGCCATCGCTATCCTTTGTAAATGATACGCTATTGGTTATCGGTTCGACGCATACTAAAGAATTTCCGCTATGGATGAGCAAAAATCCAAAAACAGATGATTGGAAAGAACTCGTACATAAATCAGAAGCAGGAGCATGGGATCCGCAAATCTTTTGGGATAAGGAAAAAGATGAGGTTTATATGTATTACGGATCGAGTAATTTGTATCCGCTATATGGCGTGAAACTAAACCGAAAAACCTTCCAGCCTGAAGGCGAAAGGGTTCCGGTTTTGGCGCTTAATGACGATGAACATGGCTGGGAACGATTTGGCGAATATAACGACAATACTTTCCTGCAACCTTTTACCGAAGGTGCTTTTATGACGAAATATAAAAACAAATACTATCTGCAATACGGAGCACCGGGAACCGAATTTAGCGGTTATGCAGATGGTGTTTATGTGGGATCAAATCCGTTAGGACCATTTGAATACCAATCCCATAATCCGTTTTCCTATAAGCCGGGTGGATTTGCAAGAGGAGCCGGGCATGGAGCCACGTATCAGGATACCAATAATGACTATTGGCATGTGTCTACAATTGTAATTTCGACAAAGAATAATTTTGAAAGAAGAATAGGAATCTGGCCTGCCGGTTTTGATGAAGATAATGTATTATATTCGAATACGGCTTATGGCGATTATCCGACTTTTCTTCCGTCACAGAAAAAGAACCATCTGGATGCAAATTTCTCAGGATGGATGCTTTTAAATTACAACAAACCGGTTCAGGTTTCTTCTACTTTGGGAGGCTTTCAGCCTAATTTTAGCAATGATGAAGATATAAAGACGTATTGGTCGGCTAAAACTGCGGCAAAAGGCGAATATCTGATTTCTGATTTGGGAGAAAAATCCACAATCAACGCCATACAAATTAACTATGCCGATCAGGACGTGGAGCTGATGGGCAAGCCGGAAACAACAACAGGACATAAGTATATTATTTATTCCTCAAACGATGGCAAGAATTGGAAAATAGCCGTCGATAAAAGCAAAAACACCAAAGACGTGCCACATGATTATATTGAATTAGAAAAACCGGTAATTGCCCGATATCTGAAATTAGAAAACATCCAGATGCCAACAGGAAAGTTTGCCATAAGCGGCTTTAGGGTTTTTGGAAAAGGAGCAGGGCCAAAGCCCAATGCGGTGCAAGATTTTGTTCCGTTACGAGCCGAAGCCAGGAAAAAAGGAGAGAGGAGAAGCGTCTGGTTCAAATGGCAACAAGAACCTAATGCAGATGGATATGTTATCTATTTTGGAAAATCGCCTGAAAAACTATACGGTTCGATAATGGTATATGGCAAAAATGAATACTATTTCAGCGGATTAGACCGCTCAGATACTTACTATTTTCAGATCGAGGCTTTCAACAATAACGGGATAGGTCCCCGATCCGAAATAAAAAAGTCAGAATAAGAAAAACTTTGTGAAAAAAGTTACGCAAACGTTGTATTTTGATTAAAAAACGACTTAAGAAATCGTTTTCGTTAATAACTAAATTATAATCTGTTGCCAGGTGTTTTCATATAAATGTATATTTATCAAAAATTAATTGTTTTTATTAAATAGAATCCTATTTTTTATTGCTTTAACTAAACTATCTTAATAAATGAGTTCAGAAACTAAAACAAATTATCCTGCGCTGTATACACTAATTACAGTGTTTTTTTTCTGGGGATTTATTGCTGCCGGAAACAGCATCTTTATTCCTTTCTGTAAAAACTATTTTTCATTAGACCAATTTCAATCACAGCTGATTGATTTTGCTTTCTATACCGCTTATTATCTGGGTGCGCTCCTGCTTTTTATCTTTGGAGCCATAAACGGAAAAGACCTGGTAGGCAAATGGGGATATAAAAGAAGTATAGTGTACGGATTGTTGTTTTCAGCATTAGGAGCCGGAGCTATGATAGTTGCAGTTGAAGCGAATGTATATGCAGGAATGCTAGTAGGATTGTTTATTGTTGCCTTAGGTTTCTCATTACAACAAACAGCGGCAAATCCTTTTGCTGTTTTGCTAGGTGATCCGAAAACAGGTACCAGCCGTCAGAATTTAGCGGGTGGAATTAATTCCTTTGGAACGACAATCGGGCCAATTATTGTAGGTTTCGCCCTATTCGGAACAGCAGCAGCAGTTAGCGATGACCAGATTAAAGGATTAGGTTTAGATAAAGTAATCCTGTTATATGTTGGAGTAGGAATCTTATTCTTAATAGCAGCAAGCGTTTTCTTTTTCTCGAAAAAACTTCCATCCGGAATTTCAAACGAGCCGATGGAAAAAGCAAATAAAGCCATGACGACTTTGATTATCATGACCGGTCTTTTGGCAACAATGTTTGCACCTGTTTTTAACAGCTATAATTCACCGGAAGCAAAAAAGATAGTTGAAATTGAAAAGTCAATCGAACCGATAACGAAAGACATCAAAAAGTTAAGCGATAATCTGGTAAAGATTAAAAAAGACAAGGTACTTTCTGAAGAAGAAAAAAATTTCGCTTCTGAAGCAATCAAAAGCGAAATCAAAGTATTAGAATTAAGCGTAGAACCACAACATAAAGAAATTCAGGAAATCAGACATCCGCTTGAAAAATACAGGATGTATTGGTTGGGTGGAGCTTTGTTAGTGATCGTGGGCGGACTTTTATTCGCTAACCGCAGTGCACAAAAGAAAAATGATGGCTGGGGCGCTATGAAATACCCGCAGTTAGTTTTAGGAATGCTGGCTATCTTTACCTATGTAGGAGTTGAGGTTGCTGTAGGAAGTAACTTGGGAGAACTGTTAAAACTGCCTGAATTTGGAAGTTTCCAATCGTCTGAAATTGCACCTTATATCTCTATGTATTGGGGAAGTTTGATGATTGGCCGTTGGGCAGGAGCTATCAGCGTTTTTAACCTGACTGCAAGCAAAAGAAAACTAGCCCTGATTATTGTTCCATTAATTGCTTTTTCGGTTATCATCGGTGTAAATACATTGGCACAGCAGGATATGTCATCACTATACTATTATGTAATCTGCGTATTATTGCAGATTTTGGTTTTCTTCCTAAGCAAAAACAAACCGGCCAGAACATTGATCTTGTTTGGACTGATGGGCGTTATTGCAATGCTGGTAGGATTATTCTCTACCGGAACAGTTGCAATTTATGCTTTCCTTGCAGGAGGATTGGCATGTAGTATTATGTGGCCATCTATTTTTACATTATCAATTACAGGTCTTGGAAAATATACAGCACAAGGTTCTGCCTTTTTGGTAATGATGATTCTAGGTGGAGGAATTATTCCGCCAATACAAGGAAAACTATCCGATATTATCGGAATCCACGCTTCGTATGTAATACCGGTAATCTGTTTCTCATACCTTACTTTCTTTGCGATTGCCGTAAAAGGAATACTGAAAAGACAGAATATTGACGTTGATGCAATTGAAGCCGAAGGAGCCCATTAATTTATTCTTAATGAATTCATAATAACGAATCCGAAGCAGATATATTCCCTACATTTGCTTCGGATTTTTTACTTCTCATGAGACTTTCAAAATACTATCTGGCAGCCATTACAGCCTTTACAATCTGGGGATTTTTCAGCTTGGCTTTAAAGCCTTTGCATCTGTATCCGTCATTGGATATTTTATTTTACAGAGTATTTCTGTGTGTCGTTCTCATGATGGGAATTAATCTTCTTTTTAGAAAAAAGACATTAAGAGAAACGAAGGAAAATTTCAAGCTGATGTCGGCTACTCAAAAAAGAAATGCTGTACTCCTTACTTTAGGAGGTTCGTTGCTATTATCAGCCAACTGGTTTTTCTTTATTTATGTAATGAACCATGTTAGCGTAAAGGCGGCTTCGTTTGCTTATCTGGTCTGCCCGATACTCACGACTGTTTTTGCCTATTTTATACTAAAGGAAAAATTAAATAAATGGCAATGGACAGCCGTAGGATTGAGCGTTTTTAGCTGCCTGTTATTGTCTTTTAATCATTTTATGGATATTTTTTACAGTCTGATTGTGGCAGCTACGTATGCTTTGTATTTGGTTTCACAAAGAAAAAACACGGCGATCGACAAGTTTCTGTTACTTACCTTACAGCTAACCACGACAGCAATTATCTTATTGCCTTTCTATCCGTTTTATAGTTCTGAAGTTCCAACGGCCTTTAACTTCTATTTTTATCTGGTTATCATTGTGGTTTTGTTTACAATCATTCCACTTTTCCTGAACTTATATGCACTGAAAGGAGTCAATTCGTCAACAGTAGGAATATTGCTTTATATCAATCCGCTGATTAATTTTTTCCTTGCTATTTTTTATTACAAGGAAGACATTACTACGTTTCAAATCATTGCCTATTCCTTAATTCTGCTGTCGATTATTATTTTTAACAGCAAGCACATCTTCAAACTGAAAGCAAAAGAACTACTGGCGAAAGATGTGTAATTCATTTTATATCCCGATTTTTGCATCATGAAAAAAGTATATTTAGACAATGCTTCCACAACAGCGTTACGACCTGAAGTTATTGAGGAAATAGCCCATGTTTTGCAGGAAGAATATGGAAATCCGTCCTCAACGCATAGTTTTGGTCGGTCAGCTAAGAACATACTGGAATCTTCAAGAAAATCGATTGCCAAGCAGTTAAATGCATCGGCACAAGAAATTATATTTACTTCCGGCGGAACCGAAGCAAACAACTGGATTCTTCGTTCGGCAGTAAAAGATTTAAAAGTAAAAAGAATCATCACGAGCAAGATTGAGCACCATGCCGTACTCAATACGGTTTTGGCCTTACAGGCTGAATATGGTATTGAAGTAGATTTTGTCAATCTGAAATCCAATGGCGAAATAGCTATCAATCATTTGGTAGAACTGCTGTCTGAGGGTAAGTCTACATTAGTAGCCTTAATGCATGTGAATAATGAGACAGGAACCGTTTTAGATATAGAAAAAGTAGCCAGGTTATGCAAGCAATACAAGGCTTATTTCCATTCGGATACGGTACAGTCTGTAGGAAAGACAGAAATGAATCTCCAAGAGGCAGAAGTCGATTTTATTGTTGCCAGCGCTCATAAATTTCATGGACCTAAAGGCATAGGATTTGCTTTTATAAGAAAAAATCCAGGCATAAACCCGATGATTTGTGGCGGCGAGCAAGAAAAAGGACTTCGTGCCGGAACAGAAGCTGTCCATAATATTGCCGGTATGGCAAAAGCTCTTGAAGTTTCTTATGAAAATTTAGAGTTGGAAAGAAAACATATCCAAAACCTAAAGGATTATTTTGTTGAAAAATTAAAAATCGAATTCCCAGATTTTAAAATAAATGGCAATCCGGAAGGATTTTACAATATCATCAATGTCTTATTTCCTTTTTCTGATGAAAAGACGTCTATGATTCTTTTTAGTCTTGATATGAAAGGAATAGCTGTTTCCAGAGGAAGTGCCTGCCAATCCGGAAGCATCAAACCATCACACGTATTAAAAGAAATGCTTTCGGAAGAAGACTTGAAAAAGCCCAGCTTAAGAATATCATTCAGCCATTTTAATACACAGGAAGACATCGACTTGCTGATAGAAGCCTTAAAAACAGTTTAATATTGTTAAAAGCCCCAAAACCCAAAATCTCAAATAGCATTCATAAAAAACGTTTTGAAATCCAAAACGTTTTTTTTATTTATTCTTTCTGCAAATCAAAAATCTCAAACCTCAAATCTTTAACACTAGATTCTAATTAATTTTCTAAGTTTGTGTAAAAACAAACTTTATGAAAAGAGTACTAATTACTTCGATGGCTATTTTTGGCTTTATTGTTACTTCTTCCGCACAAAACAAAGGGAAAATAGAACTAGGACTTAATATTGGATTGAACTCTTCTAATGCCAGTACAACATACGATTCGGCTGATCCGAGTATAGGTTTTAATTTAGGAGCATCAGCTGATTATTATTTTTCTAATAGCTGGAGTCTTAAAGCAAAATTGATTTACGACAGAAAAGGTTGGGATAATGATCTTATAGAGGTTACTGATCGATTTGATCCCGTTTCACGATATGCAAGAACAGATATCAATTTAGATTATCTTACTGTTCCTGTAATGGCAAGCTGGCATTTTGGTAACAAAAAGAACTGGTACCTAAACTTTGGCCCGTACATAGGCTTTTTGGTGAATGCAAAAGATACGAGATTTGATACTGATATAAAGCAAAGTTTTAATAATGTAGATGGTGGTCTTGCATTCGGAATAGGCGTAAAGATTCCGGTATCGGACAAGTTTAAGGTTTTTATTGAATATGAAGGACAAGGCGGTATGGCTGAAATTTTTAAATATAATAGATATGATGATACTATTGTGAATATAAGAAACTCCTTCAACGTAGGAATAAACTTTTTACTTTATTAATCAAAGCAAATCAGATAGTAGTAGGCAGAAAGCTGTAAGCGTAAATCAGAAATCAAAAATCAGAAATCGTATTTGCCACAGATTACAGGATTCATACAGATTTTTTATTTACGAAACCCAAATCAAAAATCTAAAATCCTAAATCAAAATAGATTCATAAAAAAAACCGTTTTGAAATCCAAAACGGTTTTTTTTATTTATCATTCCTGCAAATCTTAAATCAAAAATCTAAAATCTGCAGTCCTAAATCTTATAAATGTATCACTTCGCCATAAGCATCAGCAGCAGCTTCCATAATAGCCTCGCTCATTGTTGGGTGAGGATGGATTGACTTGATGATTTCATGACCTGTAGTTTCTAATTTTCTTGCTACGACTGCTTCAGCAATCATATCGGTTACACCAGAACCAATCATGTGGCAGCCTAACCATTCGCCATATTTAGCATCAAAAATAACTTTTACGAAACCATCAGGAGTTCCGGCAGCTTTTGCCTTACCTGAAGCAGAGAAAGGAAACTTACCAATTTTTAATTCATAACCTTTTTCACGTGCTTGTTTTTCTGTCAAACCTACAGAAGCAATTTCAGGAGTAGCATATGTACAGCCTGGAACGTTTCCGTAATCGATTGGCTCTACATGTAGGCCAGCAATTTTTTCAACACAAAGGATTCCTTCTGCAGAAGCTACGTGAGCCAATGCCTGTCCAGGAACTACGTCACCAATAGCATAATAACCAGGAATGTTAGTCTGGTAATAAGAGTTAACTACAATTTTATCTCTGTCTGTTGCAATTCCAACTTCTTCAAGTCCTATATTTTCAATGTTAGATTTGATTCCAACCGCAGAAAGCACGATTTCAGCCTCAAGGATTTCTTCTCCTTTTGAAGTCTTTACAGTAGCTTTTACGCCATTTCCAGAAGTATCTACTTTTTCAACAGAAGCGTTAGTCATGATTTTGATACCTGCTTTTTTCAAAGAACGCTCAAATTGTTTTGAGATATCTTCGTCTTCAACCGGAACGATGTTTGGCATAAACTCAACAATGGTAACTTCAGTTCCCATAGCGTTGTAGAAATGTGCAAACTCAACTCCGATAGCTCCAGAACCAACAACAATCATTGATTTTGGCTGTTCAGATAATGACATAGCCTGACGGTAGCCAATTACTTTTTTACCATCTTGTGGAAGGTTAGGCAATTCGCGTGAACGTGCTCCAGTCGCAATAATAATATGGTCTGCAGAATATTCTGCCGTTTTTCCATCTTTACCAACAACATCAATCTTTTTTCCAGGTTTTACTTTTCCGGTACCTTCAATAACATCAATCTTGTTTTTCTTCATCAAGAATTGGATACCTTTGCTCATTCCGTCAGCAACACCGCGTGAACGTGAAATAACAGCATTAAAATCCTTGTCAAATTTTTCAACAGTCAAACCGTAGTCAGAAGCATGTTTTAGGTAATCAAAAACCTGTGCTGATTTTAATAACGCTTTCGTTGGGATACATCCCCAGTTCAAGCAGATACCACCTAGATTTTCTTTTTCGATAATGGCAACTTTAAAGCCTAATTGCGATGCTCTGATGGCTGTTACATAACCTCCAGGTCCGCTTCCTAAAACAATGATATCGTATTTCATTAGAATGTAATTTTTTCTTGTTATTTAAGAGTACGAAAATAACTAATTATTTGGTTATGGAAAAGTTTAGCTGTTGCAAAGTTTCCACAACCGCTGTTAGTATTAATTTTTCTTTTTTGTGGTAATTCTTATAAAAGCAAACAGGATTAATGTTTGCAGCAAAACATTTATCAAAACGAGCATAAAACCGAAGTTTGCAGAGCCATCAGCATAAAACGGATAGCTTTTGTCTATCAGATAGACAGGAAAGCTCAGGAAAATAATAATTAGATTGGACAGATTGACTAAAAACCGACTTGAAGATTCTTGAATAATATAGGTGCATGAAATGGAAATAATTATTTCAAGAATAATTACAACAAAAAGAAGCTTGAAAAATAGTTTCATGAATATTGTATTAGCTCTCAACTGCAAATTGAGAATAGTATAGGTTTTTATAGTAACCTTCTGCCTTGTTGATTAGTTCGTAATGCGTTCCTTGCTCAACGACATTTCCTTTTTCCATAACAATAATCTTGTCAGCATTCACAATAGTTGCCAATCGGTGAGCGATTACGATAGAAGTTCTGCCTTTGGTAATAGTTTCTGTAGCTCTCTGAATCAGATCTTCTGAATACGAGTCGATAGATGAAGTTGCTTCATCAAGAATCAATATACTCGGATTGCTGACAAAAGCCCTTAAGAAAGCAATAAGCTGTCGCTGTCCAGAAGAAAGCATTACACCACGTTCTTTTACGTTATAATCATAACCATGTGGCAATGTCATTATAAAATCATGCACGCCAATTTCTTTTGCTGCCTTAATAACGTCTTCTCTTGAAATATCCGGATGTTCAAGCGTGATGTTGTTATGGATAGTATCGGCAAAAAGAAACACATCCTGAAGCACTACGGCAATCTGGTTGCGAAGGCTTTTTAGCGTAAAGTCTTTTATGTTGGTACCGTCAATCAATATTTCGCCTCCGTTAATTTCATAAAAACGGTTGAGCAGATTTATAATTGTAGATTTTCCTGCTCCGGTAGCTCCAACTATTGCGATAGTTTCTCCTTCCTTGACATGAATATTGATACCTTTTAGAACTTCTTCCTTGTTGGTATAGCTAAAATGTACATTGTTGAAATCGATATTGCCTTTAAATGTAGGTGCAGTAACTTTTCCTTTGTCCTGAATATGTCCTTCCATATCCAAAACTTCAAAAACACGATTTGCCGCAATCATTCCCATTTGCATCTCATTGAATTTATCCGCAATCTGGCGCAATGGGTTATAAAGCATTCCGATAAACATGGTGTAAGAGAACAAATCTCCAAAAGTTGTCGTTCCGTTGCCTGCCAGGATATTCAT
The DNA here is from genome assembly GCF_041262125.1 of Flavobacterium sp. 28YEA47A. Taxonomy (NCBI): domain Bacteria; kingdom Pseudomonadati; phylum Bacteroidota; class Flavobacteriia; order Flavobacteriales; family Flavobacteriaceae; genus Flavobacterium; species Flavobacterium sp. 28YEA47A. The sequence continues at coordinate 216,635 of NZ_JBGCCI010000001.1, read as the reverse complement.
TCCGCCATACCAAACAACCAATCCTAAAGAGATAGAAGAAACAATATCGGCAATAGGAAAGAATATGGAGTTGTACCAAACGTTTTTGACCCAGGCTTTTTTGTGCTTGTCATTGATTACCTTAAATTTTTCGTATTCTATGTCTTCTCTGGAAAAAAGCTGTACGATTTTCATTCCGGTAACGCGTTCCTGAACAAAAGTATTCAGGTTGGCAATCTGTGTTCTTACTTCTTCAAAAGCCACCTGCATTTTTTTCTGGAAAACACGCGTAGCATACACCAGAATAGGCATAGCACACATTACGATAATTGTGAGTTTCCAGTTCATGTAGAACATAAAAAGCAATACAACTACCATTTTCAAGAGGTCACTTATAATCATAAATAATCCCTGGCTGAAAATTTTTGAAATGGATTCGATGTCGAATACAGAACGGGTTACTAATTTCCCGACCGGTTCATTGTCAAAATATTTCATTTTAAAACTCATCATGTGTCCGAAGAGTTTTACCCGGATATCTCTGATAATGTCCTGTCCGAGCCAATTGGCAAGGAAAACGAAATAAAATTGGGAAATTACTTCAACAATCAGGGCGGAGCCCATTAATAAAATAAAAAATAACAGACCGGTAGCGTCTTCCGGTTGTATGTAATTGTCAACAGTCCGTTTTAGCAAAAAAGGACGGAGTGCAGCGAAAACAGATAAAGTAACCGCAAAGAAAATAACCCAATAATATCGGGTTTTGTACGGTTTGGTGTACTCCATTATTCGCCTGAATATCTTGGTATCTGATGCTTTCATTTCTTTTTCTCGAGGCTATTTTTTGTCAGCGGCATAGTGCCACAAATATAAGGATATTCTACTTTGGTTAGAAACAAACCGTGGGCTGGGGCAGAAGCTCCGGCTTCATTTCGGTTTTTACTTTCAATGATTTTTCTGAAATCGTCCAGACTTAATTTGCCCATGCCAACATTTACCAGTGTTCCTACAATGGCGCGTACCATATTGCGAAGGAAACGGTCGGCAGTAACGGTAAAAACCAGTTTATTTCCTGTTTTTGTCCAATTCGCTTCCATGATTTTACATTGGAAGGTCTTTACATCCGTATTTACTTTTGAAAAACATTGGAAATCGTCGAATTCAAAAAGGATATTTGCAGCCTGGTTCATTTTTTCCACATCAAGATTATGATGGCAATACCAGCTTAAAGGCTCTTCAAAAACGTCTTTTACGTTAGTGATGTGGTATTCATATGTTCTTTTTACCGCATCAAATCGGGTATGCGCATCATCAGTAACCGTATGGATTTTGATAATGGCAATATCTTTTGGGAGATACGAATTCAGCTTGTTTTTAAAAATATCGGCTTCAAAAGAAATATCGGTATCAAAATGAGCAAACATCTGTTTGGCATGAACACCCGTGTCTGTTCTTCCGGCACCTGTAATTTCAACAGTGCTTCGAAGCAGGACAGAAATAGCCTTGCCCAGCGTTTCTTGTACAGAAGGAGCGTTAGGTTGTTGTTGCCAGCCGTGATAATTTTTGCCGTTGTAAGCAAATTCGATGAAATATCTCAAGGTGAAGTGAATCCAAAGTTTTGAAGAACAAAGATAGTCATAAGTTTTATAGGTGCGAGAATGCAAGGTTTCAAATTTTTCTTAAAGTTATGAACCAAAAGAGTTTCACTTTTTAGATTTAAGACCCGAGAAACTTTGTAATTTTATCCGCCTAATATGAATAATTGATGAAAAAAATTCTTTTGCTTTCCGATACCCACGGCCATATCGATGATACTATTTTAAAATATGTCGATCAGGCAGACGAAGTATGGCATGCTGGTGATATAGGCGACCTGATTGTAACAGATACTTTAAAAAAACATAAGCCATTGAGGGCTGTTTTTGGGAATATCGATGGTGATAAGGCAAGAATGGAATTCCCGCTTAATAACCGCTTTATGTGTGAAGGCGTAGATGTCTGGATTACTCATATTGGAGGCTATCCGGGAAAATACAGTCCGGCTGTAAAAAATGGAATTGCTTTAAATCCTCCAAAGCTTTTTATAACCGGACACTCGCATATTCTAAAAGTAATGTTTGACAAAAAACTGAACCTGCTCCACATGAATCCCGGAGCCTGTGGTATTTCTGGTTTTCACCAGATAAGAACAATGCTTCGTTTTGTTATTGAAGGCGATAAGATTAAGGATTTGGAAGTAATTGAAATAGGGAAGAAGTCTTAGTAAACTATTTAGGGATCTGAAGCTTGATGTAAATCAGGGTTCCGGCGTTGATTTTTGAATTAATAGTAATAGAACCTTTTAAGTGTTTGATCCTTGACTTTATCTGTGTAAGTCCAAAGCCGTCACTCAACAATTCCTTGCTGGTATCAAAACCTTTACCGTCGTCTTCAATAGTAAGCAAAAGTTGGTTGTTGTTTTCCTCTAGTGTAATATAGGCTTTGGAAGCCTTGCTGTGCTTTATGATATTATTGAAAAGTTCGGCAGTAATAAAATACACACGCATTTCAAATTCTTCATTATAGCGTCTTCCTTGTGGAACATAACTGGAATATTCAAATTGAAGGATGGAGTTTGAATTCTTCTCACACAAATCCTGTAAGGCATGAAATAGTCCAAACTTGGCCAATAGGGGCGGAATCAATTCATGTGATAAATCCCTTACGTTATCATGTGCTTCTTTTAGTATAGCCCTGGTCTTTTGAATCTCTTCGGAATTTTCTGTAGGATTATTTGCGGCATAAGCAGAAAGATGAAGTCCCGCCGACGATAAAAGGGCACTGATGCTGTCATGCAATATAGTAGCGATGTTTTTTCGTTCAATTTCCTGGCCGTCAATAGTGGCGTTGATAATGTTCTGCTTGATTTGCCTGTCCAGATCGATAAACTTGTTTTTCTGTTTCAGTCTTAAGTTTTGGTAGAAGAAATAAAATAAGATGGTACTAAAAGCAAAAAGCGCAATAAAAATCAGGATTATTTTTTGGTTGTTTTTTTGCTTTTCCTCCATCAATCGCTGCTGTTCTTTATTCTCATTCTCGATTTTTTCAATCTTGTATTTTGTCTCTATATCTGAGATGGCTCGTTTGATATTATCTTCATAAATTGTTTCGTTGACATGAAAATATTTGTTCATGTAATTGATAGCGCTTTTATAATTCCCCATCATTTCATAACCGTAAGAGAGGTTGAGATAGGTATCGCTAACATTTTGTGAAACAGTATCGCTTGGGTTTATTTCCAATATTTTCAAATATTGTTTGATCCCTTTCTTATAATTTTTTTCAACCGTAAGAGAATGATAGCCAAGATTGCTTAAGCTTGTTACAATACGTTCTGTGTTTTTACTTTTTTCTGCATAGTAAGCACAACTATCAAGATATTTTTTTGCCAACACATAATTTTTCTTATTTGAATAATATGTATAGTAATTATTATAACTCGATGAAAGTCTGGAAAAGTCTCCTGACTTTTTCGCACTTCTCATTATTTTACTCATGTAAAATGTAACACTGTCTGAATTTAAATAAAAAAGAGCTTTATAGAGCCTTTGATAAACGAATAAATCATCACTTAAAAGATTATTCTTTTTTCTTAAATTTAAAGATATTTCATAGTATTTTTTTGCTTTTTTGAAGTCCCTAATAGAAGCATAACGATGACCAATATCCTCCATGATTTTTATTCGCGACTCAACTATATGATGGTTTTCTGCAATTTTCAGAGCCTTGAATAAGGTCTCAAAAGATTTCGGATTATCATTAAGCATAAAATAGATGTCAGCCTTTTTGAGGCTGACATCGCAATACTTTTTATAATCCTTGTTTTCCAGATAAAATTTAGACTTCTCTCTTGAATATTTCAAACCTTTCAAGTAGTCTTTATTGTCTATATAGTAGGATAAAGAATCTTTGGTTTTATCTTGAGCAGTTGCAAATCCGGAAAATAAAATGAATAGTAGTATTGTCCAAAATGACGATTGAAAATTAGGACATTTTAAGATCATCTATTCTCAATCTTGGTTTTTTTGTTACTGGATCGCCATCACCAATTCCACCGCCGCCGCTGTTTCCGTCAGGAAGTTCAAAATCTACATTTAGGATGTTGTCTATACAAGAAAAATATTCGTAGTATTCTACAAAATCTGTTGAAGGGCTTTTCTCATACGGTTTTAAATTAACGGCAATAATGTTAACTTCATAAGGATCTACAAAGGTGGTGTACTCGCAATTGTCTGGAATTTGAAAAGCTACTTTAAAAGTTTCGTCCTCTTTTCCAATACCATAGTTTTTTAAGAATAATGACATAGTTTCTGATTTATAGATTAATTAATTAAGTTATGTTTCAAGGCGTATTTTACCAATCCGATGGTTGTTTTTACATTAAGCTTTTTGATCAGGTTCTTGCGGTGGGTTTCTACAGTATTAGTACTGATATTGAGTTCTTCGCCAATTTGAGTACCGCTATATTCCATAGTGATAAGTTTCAGTACTTCCAGCTCTCTCTCTGTGATTGAGGAAAGTGGCATGGCTTCATTAATGTAGCTTTGTTGTGGTATTTTGGAAAAAGACTCAAAAATCCGATCCCGTATGGATTGCGAAAAATATTCTTCACCATTTGCGACTGCATTTATGGCTTCAATGATATTTTCTCCTGCACTTTGTTTGCTAAGATAACCATTTGCTCCCAATTTTAGCACTTCTTTTATGATTTTTACATCATCATAACTGGAAAGGATGATTACTTTGCAGCAAAAACCTTTTGTAGCGAACTCACGAAGCACTTCAATACCGTCTTTTTTGGGCATATTGATATCCATTACAAGGACATCTGCCTTGCTCATTTGTACATCTTCAATCAGATTTTCGCCATTTAGTGAGTATCCGGCAACCTCAAATTTAGGATTAGTCTTCAACATTGAGAGCATGCCGTCAATGAGAACTTGGTGATCGTCAGCGAGATATATTCTAATTTTTGTGTCCATTTATGGGGTAATTGGCTTAACCAAATTTAACCTTTTTTTTGAAGTAATCCCATAGCAAATTAATTTACCTTACAAAATGCTGTAAAAATCGATGAAATACAAAAAAAGCCCGAACAAGGTTCGGGCTTTCTTACGCACTAAATAAAACTAAGTTTATAGGTTTATCTCAATCGATCCACTGATTTTACGAGATCTTCATCCTTTTTTATGGCTTTGTTTGCAAGCACTAAAAAAACGATAGAAAAAATAGGTAGAAACATCCCAATACCCTTCTTTGAGGTCGCCACCTCTCCGGATAAGCTTAGCGAATGATATACAAATAATCCTAATAAAATTAAATTCAATATGATGTTCAATCTGCACAAGACAAATTGCAGTTTTCTATTCTTAAACAAAAAAATAGTAATCAGGGAAAGCAAAGCGCTCAATGTAAACAGACTTATATCTACCAGATGATCTGCCGCAAATGTCTTTACACCGGTAGAAGAGGTTTCCAAAGGGAAAACAAATGGCAGATTCCCCATAATAATAAAGGCAATCACAAGATAGATAGTCTGTATTCTCTGAATCATTATTCATTGATTTGTTCCACAAAAATATATTTTCTTTTTCATAAATACTATTGCGTGATTAAAATTTATTCGTATTATTGCATAAGAAATCCGTAAGCACTTCATTTAGCGGGTTATCCATTTTCAAAAAAAATAGAATCACAACTACTCTTTCAAAGATTCCAAACAATTAATTCAAAACATGCATGTTTGATATTTCTGTATTAAAAGAAATGAAGCTGTCTGAGCTTCAGGATATTGCTAAAGCAACAAAAAAAATAAAGATTAACGGAGTAAAAAAAGAAGCCCTGATATATCAAATATTAGATTATCAGGCAGCAAATCCTGAAGTTATTCCGGCTCCAGCGGCTGAAACAGAAGCTAAACCAAAGAGAGCGAGAATAATCCCTGAAAAGAAACCTAAAGCTGCTATAGAAAATACAAATACTCTTTTTTCTGAACCTGAACCGGCTGCCGTAAAAGAACAGCCAATACAAGAAAAAAAGAGACCTGTTGCAAAGCCAGCAATCGCTGCAAAAACGGCAGAAACAAAAAGCCCGGATGCTATTGCAGCTCCAGCACAAAAAGACAAAAAACAGCCCCGATTTAATAAAAATAATTTTGAGAAACCTCAAGCTGCTAAAGAAGAAATAACTGAAAAAGAAGCAAATGAAGTAACTCAGCAGCCTGTTGAAAATCAATCGGCTCCTTCTCAAAAAGGTCAGGAAAAAACTGCAAGGCAACAACCGCAGCAGAATCAAAAGCAGAATCCTAACCAAAAACAAAATCCAAACGGAAATCAAAATCCAAACGGAAATCAAAATTCAAATGGTAATGGAAATCAAAATCCTAACCAAAATCCAAATCAGAATCAGAACCAGAATTCCAATCCCAACGCTAATCCTAATTTCAAGAACAACAAAAAGACTAATTTCAGAGATGCTGATTTTGAATTTGACGGCATAATTGAAAGTGAAGGTGTTTTAGAAATGATGCCGGACGGTTACGGATTCCTGCGTTCATCAGATTACAACTATTTGGCATCTCCTGACGATATTTATCTTTCTACTTCTCAAATACGACTTTTCGGATTAAAAACAGGTGATACCGTAAAAGGTGTTGTACGTCCGCCAAAAGAAGGTGAGAAATATTTTCCTTTAGTAAGAGTGTTGAAAATCAACGGACATGATCCGCAGGTTGTAAGAGACCGAGTTTCTTTTGAGCATTTGACACCACTTTTCCCGGATGAAAAATTTAATCTGGCAGGAAAACAAAGTTCTATTTCTACACGAATTATCGATTTGTTTTCTCCTATAGGAAAAGGACAGAGAGGAATGATCGTGGCGCAGCCAAAAACAGGTAAGACAATGCTTTTAAAAGACATTGCCAATACCATTGCTGCAAACCACCCGGAAGTATATCTTATTGTATTATTAATTGACGAAAGACCTGAAGAGGTAACCGATATGCAGCGAAGTGTTAGGGGAGAAGTAATTGCTTCAACCTTTGATGAGCCTGCAGACAGACACGTAAAAGTTGCCAATATTGTTTTGGAAAAAGCAAAAAGATTGGTAGAATGCGGTCATGATGTAGTGATCCTTTTGGATTCAATTACCCGTCTGGCAAGAGCTTACAATACTGTTCAGCCGGCTTCAGGAAAAGTATTGAGCGGTGGTGTGGATGCGAATGCATTACAAAAACCGAAACGTTTCTTTGGAGCAGCAAGAAATATAGAGAATGGTGGATCGCTGAGTATTATTGCAACTGCCTTGACAGAAACAGGTTCTAAAATGGACGAAGTTATTTTTGAAGAATTCAAAGGAACCGGAAACATGGAATTACAGTTGGACAGAAAGATTGCCAACAAACGTATATTTCCGGCTATCGACCTTACTTCGTCAAGTACCAGAAGAGACGACTTGCTTTTAGACGAAGGAACTATACAGAGAATGTGGATTATGAGAAAATATTTGGCTGATATGAACCCTGTTGAAGCGATGGACTTTATCAATGACCGTTTCAAAAAGACAAGAAATAATGAAGAATTCCTGATTTCGATGAATGACTAATCAGAATAAAAATAAAAAAAACTCCAATTGCTAAATTGGAGTTTTTTTATGTCCTTATTTTTTTGTTGCGACAATACTATATACCATCGGAATTTTATTTCCTAAATGTTTGATACGGTATTTACCGGGTTCAAACTCTTCTGTCATGCTGAAACAATCATAAGGAGAATAGTCATATTCTCCAAAAGAATTCAGTTCTAAGCCGTTTGTGATAAGGCTGTTAAGGGTTTCACTGGTGGCGTGGTTCCAACTGATTGTTTTTGATGAAATTGGAGCCTCCTTATCAGCATAGGTGCCATTTACAATTTCTACTATTGGATCTTCCTTGAAATAATTATAGCCTATCCCTTCAAAATTATCATCAAACATCCAGACAACCGGATGAAAATCTACCATAATAAATTTGCCACCAGGTTTTAAAAACCGTTGGATGACCTTAGCCCATTTATCTAAATCCGGTAACCAGCCAATAGTTCCGTAACTCGTAAACACAATATCAAATTCTTCGCTGAGATGTTCTGGCAAGCTGTATACGTCACAATTAATAAAAAGTGTGTCTAAGTTTAATTGGTGTGCTATTTCCCTTGCCTTATCGATTGCTTTATCAGACAAATCGACTCCAGTAGCTTTTGCTCCAAGTCTGGACAACGACATTGTATCTTGTCCGAAATGGCATTGCAAATGAAGGATTTTCTTGTTTCTGACATCACCAAACAAATCCAATTCAATCTGTTTTAGCGTATTGTTTCCTTCTAAAAAACCTTTCTGGTCATAAAATTCTGAGCCTATGTGGACTTCTGTCTTTTTATTCCAAGTTTCCCTGTTTATTTCTAAGTAATTATCTTCCATTGTTTTTTTTAATAAATATATAAAAAAAAGCCTTTCTGGTTTTCAGAAAGGCTTTCTTATGTTACTATTGGTAAAAGTTAGTTCACGATTACTTTTTTGGTAGCCATCTGATTTTGAGAAGCCAATTTCAAGAAATAAAATCCTGAAGGAAGATTCTCCAATGTGTATGTATTGTTTTGTGAAGCAGGATTTTTGATTTCCTGAACAATCTGCCCATTGATATTAATCAATTGAATTTCATCCAAAACAATATCTGAATCAATATTGATTTTATGATTGCTTGCCGGGTTTGGATAAACTGAAACGGCAGAAAGCGGATTGAATTCATGCGTTGAAAGCGATGGCCAACGGTTTTCTGCTACAGGGCCTCCCCAGATTATTGTTGCCAGATATGGGTTATCGATAAAAGGATTTCTATTTCCTTGTCCGTAAGCATTGCTGGCATTACCTAAATAAGTATTTCTATTGTCTTCGTATTGTGATACAGGATCTTCTGCATTCCATTGAAGAAATAAATCAATCATGTTAGCATCTGATGCTACAGGAGTTCCTACGCCAACATTTTTTGGAAGGCATCTATTGCCATATCGGAGATACATGTACATCATCATACGGGCAACATCGCCTTTCCATTCATCACCAGGATACCATGTTGATGAAGTAATATCGCGTGAATTTCCAGAACCGGCTGTGAATTTTTCACTTCCTCTGTCGCCATTTCTTTGTACATCGGCAGCTCTCAGGTGATGTGCATCTGCACCAGGCCCTGAAGTTCCTAAGTCCGGAGTTCCCAACGATTTTGCATACGTATGCTCTCTGTTCCATTCGCAAGTAGCGCCACCACCATCACTGTTTTTACTTCTGCGTCTGTGGTCGTTATCGTCAGCCTGAGACGATGGACAGATTGAATTACTGAAGCCATACAAAAGCAGGACATTCGTGTTTGTGGCATCGGCCGGGTCAAGATCGATAATTTTGATAGCTTGTTCTGCACCATCATAACTTAAGTTTCTGGTGTGTGTCGATGTAATTTTTTGCGCAAGAGCCGTTTTTAAAGCCATTCCTGTTTGACTAAAGTCAAATCCATTGTAGTAAGGAGCAGGCGCACCGGCTTGAGCAAAGGCAAAAGATGCAGTGAACACCATTGCCAGAGTGTAAAATTTCTTCATTAAATTATAATTAAGGGATGGCAAATGTAATTGGTTTCCCCTATAGAATTTTAAAATTTAACGTATTAAATCAACAAAAAATGCCTGATTTTTAAAAATCAGGCATTTTTTGTAAGAATTATATGTAAATGTAACGTTAGTTTACTATTACTTTTTTTGTAGCCGATTGGCTGTCAGAAGTCAGTTTTAAGAAATAGAAACCAGAAGGAAGATTTTCTATAGTATAGGTCTTACCTTGTGATGACGGATTCTTGATTTGCTGCATGATTTGACCGTTGATATTGATTAGCTGTATTTCATCCAATTGCAATTCTGTATCGATATTGATTTTGTGATTGCTGGATGGATTTGGATATACAGTAACAGCTGCAAGCGATTCATATACAGGTACTGAAAGCGGTGCGCCCCAAATCATTGTTACATAAGCATTATTGTCAATATATGGGTTTCTGTTGTTTTGACGTGCATAAATAGCATTGTTTCTCGCTATTTCTTTGGCACTTACAGGATCTTGTTGGTTCCATGTAAGCAAAATATTTAAGAAAGTAGGAGAGAATGTTCTGTCACTTGAGCCATCGAACATTGCTTTTGCGGTAGATGAAGATGAAGTGTAAAAACCTGCCAATTGTGTTTCATAACGCGTTGCAAAGTAAAATAGAAGCCTTGCGAAATCGCCTTTATATTCATCAATAGGTTCAAAAACAGTAGAGGTATATCCTGCTGAATATCCCGAGTTAAGATTGTTTCCTAGTTTAGAACCGTTTTGTGAAGTATATGTAGCATTTTGTACAACTCCAAAAGGATAATCATCTCTTCGGGCGTTGACTACTTTGTCTGTAGGTAATACAAAGTGCGCATCTGAATACATGGGTACAGTTCCATTACCGAAATAACTTTGAGGAACGGTATGCTCACGGTTAAAGAAAATACATTCTGTTGTTGCATTTGTTCCGTTGTCTTGGTTTCCGCCATCCGCTACTGTACCAAAAGTAAAGTCGCAGTTGGAGTACATATCCCAAACCTTACCATTCGCTTTTTTATCAGATGTCTGATACGTAGTATAAAGACCGGCATAACCTCGGTCATTATGGTTTTTGATAATATTGTAAAGCTGGGTTTTTAAGGTATATCCTGTACCAGTTGCAGTATTATAATAGCCGGCCGGAGCTTGGGCAAATCCTATTGTCGCTACAAGCAGTAATAGGAAGGAGTAGCTTTTTTTCATTTTATGATTCTTTTTTTTCTTTTCGTTCAAACAACGCCATATAAAATCCGTCAAACCCTGATTCTGAGGCCAGGATCTTCACATCTTTAACAAAGGTAAAGTTTTTCCCGGTATCCGTTGTTAAGAAACGTTTAACTTGCTCCTGATTTTCAGAAGGAAGGATAGAACAGGTAGCATATACCAATTTTCCTCCAGGCTTTACTATCTTGGAATAATTCTCTAAAACTTCAGCCTGTACTTTTCGAATATTGTCTATAAATTCAGGTTGTAATTTCCATTTGGCATCCGGATTTCTTTTTAATACGCCCAAACCGCTACATGGAGCATCAATTAAGACTCTATCCGCTTTTTCATGTAATTTTTTAATAACTTTAGTGGTATCAATAATTCTATATTCGATATTGAAAGCACTGTTTCTTTTAGCCCTTAGTTTTAATTGCTTTAGCTTACTTTCGTACAAATCCATGGCAATTAACTGACCTTTGTTTTCCATCAAAGAAGCCAGGTGGAGCGTTTTTCCTCCAGCGCCCGCACAGGTATCCACAACTCTCATTCCTGGTTTTACATCCAGAAAAGGAGCTACTAATTGAGAACTGGCATCCTGAACTTCAAAAAAACCTTCTTTAAAAGCATCGGTCAAAAATACATTGGCTCTTTCTTTTAGTACCAAAGCATCAGGTTGATCTTTTAAAAACTCGGTTTCGATATCCTGATCCATCAAAATTGCACGAAGCTTTTCTTTGGTGATTTTTAGAGTATTCACTCTTAAAATGACTTTTGCAGGTTGGTTTTGGGCTATAATTTCTTTAGACCAAAGTTCTTCACCAAGTTCTTTTATACCTAATTCGTCCATCCAATCCGGTATAGACTCTTTGTATTTTCTAATTTTGGAAAGCTCATCAAAGCGGCCTTTTATTTTTCTTTCAGGAGTTCCTTCCAGCTGTCTCCAATCTGGAATAGGGTAACCTCTTAAAACTGCCCAAACAGCAAAAACTCTCCAAAGGTCATCTCTGTCAAAAGGTTCTTTTACTTCTGCAATTTCCATGTATAACCTTTTCCAACGAACAATATCGTAGATAGTTTCCGCTACAAATTTCCTGTCACTGCTTCCCCAACGTTTGTCTTTCTTTAAGGCTCTTGCAACAACCTTATCTGCATATTCTCCTTCATTGAAAATAGCATGGAGGGAATCAATGGTCGTATAAACTAAATTTCTGTGTAATCTCATTTTATGTAATTGAGGGGCAAAGGTATCACATTTTTTGCTTGTTGCCAACGTACAAAGGTACAATGAAAAAGGCGATCATTTTTTGACCGCCTTTAAAAAAAATCTATTTTATTTTAACCTCTGGAACCTCCGCCTCTTGAGCTTGAATTTCCTCGTGATCCGCCTCCATCATTGCTTCTTGACTGTTGTGGAGCACTTTGTCTTGGAGCTGAATTGCCTCGGCTTATATTTGTATTAGAAGGAGCACTGTTTCGGGTTGGTGATTCAGTTCTACTAGGTGTAATTGTTCTGGTAGGCGTTTCATAACTTCTTGTTGGCGTAGTTCGGGTGTTTTCTACTCTGGTAGGAGTTTCAACACGAGTACCTGTAGTTCTTGTTGAATTAACAGGAACTGTTGTAGCTTCAGAACGTGTTGTATTTCTCGTTGATGAATTCAGATTACGATCTGCATTTCTAACTTCATTCGTTCTGGTTTCATTTGTTCTTGTCTGGGTAGAATTACCTTTGTTTATTGTTGCAGAATTTCGTGTCCCTGTTGTCATATCACGTGTTCCTGCCGCATTACGTGTTCCGTTTGAATTACGTGTTCCGTTTGAATTACGTGTACCCGTCACGTCAGCATTTCTGGTTGATCCGCTTCTTGATTGAACCAATTCATAACGGTTGCTCACATTGTTGTTTCTTTGGGCAAATGATCTGTTAGGATACAGTCTTTCATATCCGTCAGAACGTCGGCCATTGTTGTATATTGATGCAGCTCTTGGATTTCTTCCTGAGTTTACATAATAATAGTTGTTATGTACATTTATATGGGTATGAACATTTCTCTGATATCTGTAAATCGGATAAGGATTCCAGGTATGGTAATAGGTTGGATAATAACTCCAATACCACGGAGAATAGTAAGGTCTGTAATGATTTGTCCAAAATACATTAAAAATTATAGGTCTTGTGACATATACCGGCTCATAGATATAGTTTGTTCCATACATATAAACGTCACCTACTACCTGAACTTGTACATTATTGTTGTTATCTCTCTCAACTTCAATGGTTGCGACATCTTGATAAACATCACGATCTAAAACAGATTGGATAATTATCACGTGGATATTGTTTTCTACAGTTTCGATAACTCGCAGATAATCTACTTTATTGTCACCATTCAGGTCAAGATTTGAAATCTGCGCTTTTGGGTCGTTCAACCTTCTTTCAAAATCTGCCAAATCCTTAGAATCTCCAAAGATGGAAGCTACGGCTCTAAGATCAAGGTTGTCGCTAATATCACGGCTATTGGCTGTGACTGTCGTCCTGTCTTGTGCCTGGATTTGTGTCGCAAATAAAAATGCGAATAGGGCAGATGTTATAAATTTTGCTTTCATGATTTCTACTTATTTTAAGTGTTCTTGACTGATAATATTTTTCTTTACATGCTAATATCCAATATCCGTGCCAAGTTTTTTATTAAGACTAGTATAGTTTTAAAAACCCAGTAGGAGTAAGGCCTGAATTCTTCTTAAATAATTTTGAGAAGTAGGCATAATCATCATACCCTAAGGATTCCGCAATGGCCGAAAAATTATTTTTAGTATGTAAAAATCTTCTTTTTGCTTCAAGGATAATCCTATCCGTGATAACCTCAGAAGCTGTTTTTCCAATTGTATTTTTTGTAATTCGATTTAAGTGTTTTGGACTGACGTTCATCCAATCTGCATATTGCGAAGGTGATTTTTCTGTGATATAATTTTTTTCAATGAGATCTTCAAATTGTTGAAATTTTTCAGAATAAGTGCCTGATGTTATGGTTTTTGGAGCGTTTTCTGTTAAATATAATCGCGATAGCTCGATGTAAATAATATCTATATAGCTTAAAATAAGCTGCTGCTGAAAAGGTTTATCACTTTGGTATTCCATCAAAAGCTTTTGGAATAAAAATTCTGTTTCTTCTTTCTGCTTCTTGTCTAAAGCTATATGAGGCGTATTCTGGATGGAATAGAAAAACGGGAACTGGTGCATTCTGTTGTGAGAATAGTGCAAATCGTAAAAATTAGCAGTATGTGAAAAAATATAGCCGTCAATATCTTCAGAAAGTTCCCAATGGTGCGTTTTGCCGGGAGCAAGAAGGAACAGGCTTCCAGGTTTGATTTCGTAGGAATTAAAATCGATTTCATGTCTTCCTGAGCCTTTTGTAAATAGTATGGTCAGGTAAGAATTGTGTTTGTGTGGCCTTGTAATCTTGCTGTGGTTCTCTAAAATATGTGGCGGAATCTTATTGACATAAAAATCCTTTTGGCCTTTGCCTAGCTGTAATTGGCTGATGTCTAAAACGCTGATCATTTCCATATCATAAAGATACAAATAAAACTCATATAATGTCCGAATAGTACAAATATTAGCGTAATTAACCTATTGTAAGATGCTGATTCCTTTCGGAACTTTGTCCTAATAAAACAATAGAGTTATGTCATTCTTAAAAAATGTAATTCAGAATAAATGTCCCAATTGTGGAAAAGGTAAAGTGTTTAAAACAAACGGTAATCCGTTTTTGTTCCAGATGCCCGAAATGCATCCTGAATGTTCAGAGTGTGGCCATAAGTTTGTAAAAGAACCTGGTTATTTCTTTGGAGCGATGTATGTGAGCTATGCGTTGGCTGTTGCAGAAATGGTAGCTACATTTTTTATTTCAAGATTGTTTGTAACGAGTTTGGTACACAGTCTTTTGTTTATCGTTGCTGCAGCATTCCTGCTTTGTACGATTAATTTCAGGTATTCCAGATTATTATGGATTTATATGTTTGACAGTAAGGCTAAGGCTAAAGCTAATTAGCATAAAATACTAGAGAATAATTTTAATTTTTTGCCGCAGATTACAAAGATTTCCACTGATTTTTCGACATGAATCATTTTAATCTGTGTTAATCTGTGGCATTATAGTATCAACAGATTTATTTGTAAATCATGTTAACTAGCTCGAGTTGCTTTTTTCTTGAATTTGCGACCATACCAGATTAAGAATCCCGTTACAGGAAGCATTCCGCAGATAAGGCTTGCTATGAAAGCGATTATTTTGCCGGGAATTCCGAGGATTGCCCCAACATGCAGGTCATAATTAGCCGTAATTAATTTTTCTCCGAAATTTTTTTCTGAATGGTTTCTGTTCAAGAGAATTTCTCCTGTTTTTTGTGCAAAACGCATTTCGTGTGAAACATAATAAGTGTTTTCGTTTTGCTGCACATAAATATCCACGGTTGCTAAAGAATCGGTTGGTTTTCTTAAACTGAAAGCATCGGCATCAGGATAAGCCAATTTTGTTTTCTCTAAGGCAGTTTCCATCACATCAGAAATTTTCGGAAGGTTTTTATCGGCTTCTTTTGCTATAACTTCAGGTCGTTCAGTAGTACCGGAACCTACTGCATAAACACCCGCCTGAAACCAGGAAAATGCCCAAACCATTCCGGTAAAAGCGATGATTAATGCAATTGTGGCTATATAGAATCCGAAAATGTTATGGATGTCATAGTTTTTTCTTTTCCAATTTGTCGTCTCTTTCCATTGGAATCGAAAACGCTGTTTGCGTGCGGCTTTGTTTTTTGGCCACCATAAAATAATTCCGGTAATAAGCATGATGACGAAAATAAATGTCGACCAGCCAACAATTTGCTGCCCGAGGCCTATTTCCAGTAAAAGACTCCAATGGATGTATTTCACAATATTGAAAAAGTCCATTTCTTCATCATAAACGGCTACGATTTCTCCGGAATAAGGATTTACATAAATGGATTTATAATAATCGATCGCCCCAAAATAAGTAATTGCATTTTCGTTTCCTTTATAACAGCCAAAAATCCATGCTTTTTCCAGATTGTTAGAAACCTTTACGCTTGAAATTTTAATATCATTTCCGATTTTTTCCTGAGTATCGTCCCAAAGTTTTGAAATAGGAATAGTAGTAGATTCAACTTTTGGAACATACATGGCGTCCTTGCGAAGCGCTTCTGTGATCTCAACACTAAAAACATAAATACAGCCCGTTACAGAAAGCAATAAGACAACTAAACCTGAGGCCATACCGAGCCAAAGATGTATTTTTCCTATCCAATGCTTAAACCCGTATTTGCTTTTCTTTTTTGCCAAGGGAACTATTTTTTTGATTTTTTATTTCTTCTTCCCCAGAAAATGATAAATCCTGTAACTGGCAAGGCTGCTGCTAACAAACTCAATACAAAAGCAATTATCTTTCCGGTCAGGCCAAAAAACTGTCCAGTGTGCAATCCGTAATTCATTTCCTGAAGTTGCATTCCCGGGCTTTTATTCTCGTATAAGTCAGAATTTAGGAGCTGTCCGGTTTTAGGATGGAAATATAAATTGGACTGATGGTCAAAATCCAGAGCATCAGGATAAGAACCGGTTACGATTGCATCTTTTTCACCCTGATACCAAACAAAAAACATTTCATCGTTAGGTTTGGTTTTAAAGGCCTGTGAAAGCGCAATATCCATAGGATTCGCTTTTGATGTAGGCACCAATGTAGAATCGATTACCGGCGTAAAATTGTCTTTAGGATATTCCTGTCCAAGATTTCCAACAAAATACATTGTCTTGTGCATCCATTCATAAGAAAAAGTCAGTCCTGTTAGGGCAATAATCAGCACAAACAGCGAAATATAAAATCCGGTTACGTTGTGCCAATCATAATTCACACGCCGCCATTTAGCGTTCCATTTGATTTTGATCCTGTTTTTTAAATCCTTACGTTTTTTAGGCCACCATAAAATGATTCCGGAAATAAGCATTGCGATAAAGATGATCGTTGAAATCCCAACGACTTGCTTTCCGATTTCAGGAGGCAACCAAAGATGCATATGCAGGTCTTCAATGATGGCAAAAAAATCATCTTCGATGTTTTCCTGCTTTAAAAAAGCTCCGGAATAGGGATTAAAATATAGATTATAAGGTTTGCCATCGATTGTTGAATAAACAATGGCCGGCCTGTCTTTTCCATTAAAAACAACCATATCTGCTGTTGCTTTCGGAAATAATTCTTTGGCCTTGAATTGTAATTCTGAAGCTAAAATATAAGACTTGTTTTCGATGTTTACTTTCCGGTACGCTCTCGTAAGATCTTTGATCTCGTCATGGAAGCAGAAAATTGAACCGGTGATACTCACTATAAACACAATAAGCCCGGAGGTTAGTCCGAGCCATTTGTGTAAGAATCTTATATTTTTTTTAAAACTCATTTAAAATTTATACGATACGCTTCCCATGAAAGTTCTTGGAGCCTGTACGTTGATTGTGGTATAACCGTTAAAATACAATTCGTCTGTCAGGTTATTTACTTTTAGGGAAAGCCTGTATTTTGGTTGGTCATAATACAATGCCGCATTGATAACCGCATATGATGGCAAAGAGAAAGTCTGGACATCGGCATTATTTCCTGAACCGGTTGGGTTTCGGTTGTAAATAAATGTCTTATCGGCATAATTACCACCAAAACCAAAACCTAATCCTTTCAATTTTGTAGTTTGTAAGCTATAACTAATCCAATAGTTAATCATGTTTTCTGGACCTGCTGTTTCTGGTCTAAGTCCATTTACATCGGCTGAAGCATTGTTGATTTTGCTATTGTTGAATGCATAGCCAATGATAAAGTTTAGCCCGGGAATTGGATTGGCTGTTACTTCAGCCTCAAAACCTTTACTGGTCTGATTTCCGTCCTGTACGCTGGTATTGGCTAATTGTCCGGCTCTAAGGATATCTTTAACTTCAATATTATAATAGCTGAAAGTTGCACTTAGTTTGTTCTGGAACGTATTGATTTTTACTCCGGCTTCAAACTGATTGGCCTGTTCCGGGTCAAAAGCTTTCAATTGCGGTGTTCCATTAACGTCTGCCAATTGGTAACCAATATTTTTAAAACTGTTCTGGTAATTTCCAAAAACAGAAACCTGATCTTTTATGACCTGATATACCGCTCCGAATTTTGGAGATAATGCATTTTGGGAAAAAGCACCAGAAGTTGTATTAGCAGCCGGATCAAAATTTCCATCGTTGTTATAGTGGTCAAAACGCAATGCTGCTGAAAGAATAAGCCTGTCGGTTACATTAATAACGTCAGAAATGTAAGCACTGTAAGTTGTCAATGAATTATGCGTCTTATAATGTGTTCCCTGTGCAAATAATGCTTCTGCGGCTTGAGGCGTGAAATTATAATAATTGTCGTTAGCACCTGCATAGTTTACCGTATCAAAATAGAAGAAAGTAGGCAAGTATCCATAACCGACTTTACTTTCTAAACGATAGATATCACCGCCTAGCAAGAATCTGTGTTTCATTCCGAA
Source organism: Flavobacterium sp. 28YEA47A (assembly GCF_041262125.1). NCBI lineage: Bacteria > Pseudomonadati > Bacteroidota > Flavobacteriia > Flavobacteriales > Flavobacteriaceae > Flavobacterium > Flavobacterium sp. 28YEA47A. Next base: position 198,203 of record NZ_JBGCCI010000001.1, on the reverse strand, counting down.
AAGGTCAAATTCTCCATTGAAGTTTTGTTGGAATTCGATGATGTTGTCTCTTCCGTCTATATTCCATACGTTTCTTGACATTTCATTATTTCCCAATAAGTAAAACCAGGTTTGCGGCCCAACAGATTGGTTAGAACTGGTACTAAAAACAGTCTGTGATTTCCAGTTGTCAGACATCTGGTAGTTTGCCTGTGCAAAAATATTAGCTGTTTTTGTATTCATCATAAATTCGTCGCCTACAAATGATCTTTTCCAGTTCATTTTGATATCACTGGCACTATGAAGTCCCAGACTGTTTGGCGTTTTGTCAAAAGGGATGTAAATCAGCGGCATAGAAGAAGCATCAACATTCGATAGCTCTGCATCGATAGAAATTGAAAGTTTTTCATTTACCTGATACGAGAATGATGGCGCAAAAAAGTAGCTTCTTGTATGTCCATAATCCTGAAAAGTATTAGCGTTATTATAAGCTGCATTTACTCGTAATAAAGCCGTATGGTCATCATTAATTGGCGTATTGACATCTACAGTTAAGCGGTTTAATCCAAAACTTCCTGCCTGATATGAAATTTCCCCACCAAAATTATCGTAAGGTTTTTTTGTCACACGATTGATTAAACCTCCATAAGAAGTAAGCAAGCTGCCAAAAAGAGTTGCAGATGGACCTTTAATACTTTCCACTCTTTCCAGGTTTGAAGCATCAACGTTATTTGTGATTTTTCCGGCAATACCGTTTCTTAACAGGCTTTGCGTAATAAATCCACGGGATGAAAAGTAAGAACCACCATCGCCAACACGACCTGTTGAAGCCCATAATTGATATAAACCCGGAATATTTTTTAAGGCTTCATCCTGATTGACTACTAACTGGTCTTTCATTAATTCTTTGGTAACAACACTGTAAACCTGAGAGTTTTCAAGGTTTTTGATTGGCATTTTTGAAACATAATTACTTTCTGCTTTAGTATATCTGTTGATGTTGCCAGTAATTACGACTTCAGCCAATGTTTCATTTTTGCTACTCAATAGAATGTTTTCCAAAGTTGTTGTTACATTTTCTGAAATAATAAAAGCTACTTCTTTAGAAGTATAACCTACAAAAGCAATTTTTAAGGTATAATCACCCGGCTTTATATTTTGTATTTCAAATTTACCATCAGAACCGGTTTGTGTTCCGAATCTTGTGCCATTTACCGTAACTGTTACTGATTCAAGTGGTGTATTGTCTGTTGAGACAACTCTACCATTTAAAGTTCCGTTCTGTGCAAATGCAATGGCGCTAAAGAGAACAATGGAGAGTGTCATTATAAACTTATTCATTGTAAGTGAGATTTGTTTGAGTTTAAAAATTTGATGCAAAAGTAATTCTCAAAAAATAAGCAGACAAGATTTATTTAGAACAATTAAAAATAAAAACAAAGATTTGTAGTTTTTTTAAAATATAAAGAGTATAATTGTGTTAATAGTTTTTTTATTCTTTATATCCTGCAATATGTTTATCGAATGTTTTTCTTTTATGAGAAAATGTTTTTTTAATGTTTTGATTATGTGGATTTAAGGTAATCTTGCGTTTTAGATAATAAATGCATTTCAACGAATTTTTATGCTTTTTGCTGGTTGTCAGCGGCGATTTTGAGATTCTTATGAGTTCTTTTGTTTCTTTGTACCTCTAACCAAAAACAACTATGAGAAAAATACTACGTATTTTTTTATTGCCCCTTGTATTTGCCCAATGCAAGCATGAAATAATAACACCAGAAAAAAGCAATTATTTTTCAGGTGTTATGATTGATACACTTTGGCAGGATAATTTTAGTATAAGGGCAATTCTGATTGACAATGATAAGATATGGTATGCCGCTGATCAGGGAAAATACGGATATTATAATTTAGCCTCAAAAGAAAAATTTCAAAAAGCGATTTTCAGAGACAGTATCCATCCTGAATTCAGAAGCATTGCAAAAAATAGCAACGCTATTTTTGTGATGAGCGTTGGTACTCCCGGATTACTTTATAAGGTAGCAAAAGATGGTTCTGATACAAAGCTGGTCTATAAAGACGATCACGAAAAGGCATTTTTTGACTCGATGCAATTTTGGAATGATAAGGAAGGCATAGCAGTTGGCGATCCTATTGGCGACTGTTTTTCTATAATTATTACTAAAGATTCAGGAAATACATGGCAGAAAATACCATGTGATAAACTTCCAAAAATAGCCGAAGGAGAAGCTGCTTTTGCAGCCAGCAATACAAATCTTATCGTAAAAAATAATATGGCATGGATTGTTTCAGGAGGAAAAAAAGCACGGATTTTTTATAGTTCAGATAAAGGAAATTCATGGGAAGTTGCGACAACTCCAATTATTCAGGGTGAAGTCATGACAGGTATATTTTCTGCCGACTTCTATGATGAGAATATTGGATTCATAGTGGGAGGAAATTATGAAAAGCCGGAACTGAATTCAAAAAACAAAGCATTGACAATCAATGGCGGTAAAACCTGGACATTAATAGGTGAAAATACAGGTTTTGGCTATGCTTCCTGTGTGCAATTTGTCCCTGAATCGGGAGGAAAGCAGCTAGTGACAGTAGGCTATTCAGGATTGCAGTATTCTTCAGATAATGGAGCTACCTGGAAACAGTTTTCTAAAGACAAAGACTTGTATACGATTCGTTTTATTGATAATCACACAGCAATTGCTGCCGGTAAAAACAAAATTATCCGCATACTATTCAAAAAATAAAGCCCTATTTTTTAGGGCCTTTATCTTTATATTGTCGTAATAGTTTTCGGTTAAAATCGTCTTCTGCTTTTTTCAGTTTTAAGATTTTTACAGGCGATAGTATGGATTTCAAACTACTGACCAGTTTTCTCCTGTTTTGGAACAATTCGTTTTCATAATCTTCCATCTGGTTGATAACTGCTAACGCTTCTTTATCCGTCATGGAATCAATAGCGTCAATTTTTTTCCCCAAGGCGCGCATTTTCTGATGCTTTAATTCGAATTGTTTTTCATCAAAAGCATTATAAACAGGCCAGAATTTTGCAGCTTCATCAGCAGTAAGCGAAAGTTCCGTAGTTATAAAAGCCGTTTTTAAAGACTTGATTTGTTCTCTTTTATCGTCTTGGGCAGAAGCGGTCAATCCAAAAACGAGCAAAATAAGAAATAGATTTTTCATAATTATTCTGTTAAGTAGTTCTCTAAATTAGTATTGTCAGACAAGGCGCTTTCAACAACAGCATCATCAATTTTCAGGTCAGATTCCAAAGCCTCGATATCTTGTTCATCAAGAAGATTCACCAGATCATATTGGCTTATATTGGATTGGTAGGCCAGATAATTTTCTAGGGCTTCACCATCAATTGATGGATTGTTGCTGGATTTGTTTAGAAAAGGAATTGAAATTCCAATAACTAGTACAGCTGCAGCAGCCACAATCCAATTGCTTCTTCTCTGAAAAATAGAGCGTACCGGTTTTTCATCGGCATCGATCCTCGCAAGCATCTGTTCCGAAAAATTTTCAAAATAGCCTTCGGGAGTTTTAAATCCCGGCTTTATTTTTGGTCCGTTTTCTAAATTAAATGAGTTCATATTCTTTTGACTTTATAAAACCGAAAAGGTTTAATGTTTGAGCATATATTCTTCCACTTTCTTTACAGCATAATGATAAGAGGATTTTAAAGCGCCTACAGAAGTGTCCAAAATTTCAGACAGTTCTTCATATTTTAATTCTTCAAAATAACGCATCTTAAAAACCAGCTGCTGTTTTTCCGGTAATGTTGCAATAGCTTCCTGAAGTTTTAGTTGAATTTCATCACCTTCAAAATAATCATCGGCTTTTAGGCTTTCGATTTGTTTTTGCTGGAAATTTTCACTGGTCATGCCATTTCGTTTGGCCTTCGCATTCAAAAAGGTTATGGCTTCATTGGTTGCTATCCGATACAGCCAGGAAAACAATTTGCTTTCTCCTTTAAAATTTTTCAGATGCTGAAATACTTTCAGAAATGTATTTTGCAAAACATCATCGGCATCATCATGGTTTAGGACGATATTACGAATATGGCTATACAAAGGCTTCTGATAAGAAGACAACAGTGTTTGAAACGCCTTATTCTGCGTTTTCGGATCTAAAAGATCTTTTATGAAAGCCTGTTCGTCCAGCAAAAGCAATTTCTTTATAAGTAAGACTAAAGATAAGCGAAAAGGTTTAATCTATCAGGATACTTTAAGAAAATAGGAATTACAAGGTGATAAACCCTACCATAAAAAAGCCAGGCAATAGGCCCGGCTTTTTAATATTTGATACTTTTTCTATTCTATGACTTGAGCTTCTCTAACAACAGGTTTGGCAGGAGTTGCCGCTTTTTTAGTGCTTGTTGGAGGCGTAGTAGTTGTACTCGTAGAAGTTCCAGTAGCAGCTGGATTTGGAACTGCTTCTGTTGTGGTTGATTGGCCAACCGGAACATAAATTTCAGTTACCCATTTTGATGGATTTTTAATCTGGGCGGCAGAAGTTACATAAACTTCAATATAGCTCCCGGATTTATTTTCTGTCAGGTTGTTCTTTTTGATATGAGCCAAAGCTTTATCCCAGGCTTCTTTTCCGTGTGAATAGTCGCCTTTTAAAGTTGTTTTTAGAGCCTGGAAAGGTTCAAGCTTGCCGCTGGTATAGTCGCTTCCTTCTGCAGTAAAAATTTCTTCGCGCATTGGAAGGCATACAGAGAGGCTTGCCTTGTTGTTCGGAACATCATAAACATTATATAAGATAAAAGGACTTCCAGTCAATGCAATGTTGTTGTCTTTAAAAAAGCGAAGCATGCTTGGCAATATCAATCCTACATTTTTTTGAACCTCCGAAATCTTACAGGTCACTTTTTGCTGGAAATAATAACCTCCTGATTTTTGGACAACACCATCTACCTGTATCGAATAGGTATTGATTTCAAAGGAAATTACCTTGTCAAGTTTAGCAAGTGTACGCTCCTGCATGTTGCCAATCATTTTTTCTGCTCCACCTTTTAACACGGCATAGGCTTTATCCATAAAGCTAAGTTTTCCTTTAGAATGCCAAGTGACTTTTGTTCCGCCAACCGTATCTTTAAAAGTTAGGTAGGCTTTACCTTCATTGCCTGAAAAAGTAACTTTTTGGACAATACTGTCATTTTCTTTTTCAAATACTGTTTCGGTCTTTCCTTCACCATAACTGCCTTTCCATGTATAAAATGCACCTTTTCCAATAGTAGTGTCGGAATAGGCAAACTGCATAGAAGGATCGTCGTCTTTCCAGGAACCAAAATCCTCCCAGTTTTTGTAATCGTTGACATAACTGAAGACAACCGATTTTTGCGCCTTGATGACTCTGCTCTGTTCGGATTCGTATTCACCCGGCTGTGTTGCCACATAAACAGTTATTCCGACAACGGCTAGAATAATAAGAAGCAAGATGTATTTCAGTATTTTCATAAAATTTTTTATTAGGCGCTTTTCGTACTGCAAAAGTAAGAAAAATAGTTTGATATCGATTGGAAGATTATCTCGTATCAGTTCCGTTAAGAAATCATTATATTTGTTTTTTAGTAACTAAAACTGAGCATATGAAATTAAAAACCATTGCAGGAATGTTTCTTGCATCGGCGCTACTTGTCTCTTGCGGAAAAGACAAAGAAGAGCCGAAAGAAGTCACGGCAAACACAGGAGATTTTCAATATGAAGTCGAGCAGTTTGCAGATATAAAAGTATTGCGTTACCAGGTTCCGGGTTGGGAAAAACTTACCCTTAAGGAACAGAAACTGGTTTATTATCTGACGCAGGCTGGTATGGCGGGCCGTGATATTCATTGGGATCAAAACTACAAGCACAATTTAAAAATCAGAAAAGCCTTAGAGAATATCTATCAAAATTATAAAGGAGATAAGGCTTCAGAAGATTGGAAAAACTTCGAAATCTATCTGAAAAGAGTGTGGTTTTCAAACGGAATCCACCACCATTATTCCAGCGATAAGATTAAACCGGCTTTTTCAAAAGAGTATTTCCAGACCTTGCTTTCTGAAACAAAAACAACTCTGGCTCCTGAAGTTGTAGAAATATTGTTTAACGATCAGGATGCTAAAAAAGTAAACCTGGACGAATCAAAAGGATTGCTTGCAGGTTCTGCAGTAAACTTTTATGATAAGGGAATTACAGACAAAGAAGCTGAAGAGTATTACAAGACAAAGAAAAGTCCGGATGCAAAAAGACCGTATTCTTTTGGATTGAACTCAAAATTGGTACGTAATGCCAAAGGCCAGATTGAAGAGAAGGTTTGGAAAAGCGGCGGCATGTATGGGCCAGCTATCGATAAGATTGTTTATTGGTTAGAAAAAGCTCAGGGTGTTGCTGAAAATAAAAAACAAGGCGATGCGATTGGCTTATTGATTAAATATTATAAAACCGGAGATTTAAAGACATGGGACGATTATAACATCGCCTGGACAGAAGCTACGGAAGGAAATATTGACTATATCAATGGATTTATTGAAGTATACAACGATCCGTTAGGATACAGAGGATCTTACGAATCAGTTGTACAGATAAAAGACTTCGATATGTCTAAAAAAATGGAAGTGATTTCTTCTAATGCACAATGGTTTGAAGACAATTCGTCTTTGATGCCGGAGCATAAAAAGAAAAATGTTGTAGGTGTTTCCTATAAGGTGGTTGTTGTAGCTGGTGAATCTGGCGATTCTTCACCTAGTACTCCAATTGGTGTCAATCTTCCAAATGCGGACTGGATTCGTGCTGAACATGGCTCAAAATCGGTTTCATTAGGAAATATAGTAGATGCTTATAACCATGCTGGCGGTACTGACCGTTTGAAAGAATTTGCAAACGACAAGGAAGAAATCGAACTGGAAGAGAAATATGGTGAGGTTGCAGATAAATTGCATACGGCACTGCATGAAGTGGTAGGACATGCATCAGGGCAAATAAATCCGGGTGTTGGAACGCCAAAAGAAACTTTAAAAAGTTATGCTTCGACTTTAGAAGAAGGAAGAGCTGACCTGGTTGGATTGTATTACTTATACAGCCCAAAATTACAGGAGCTGGGTCTGGTTGACGATTGGAAAAAAGTAGGTATGGCAGCTTATGACGGTTATATCAGAAATGGATTAATGACACAGTTGATTCGTTTGGAACCGGGAGCTGACATTGAAGAAGCGCATATGAGAAATCGCCAGTGGGTGAGTGCCTGGGTTTTTGAAAAAGGTAAAAAAGATAACGTAATCGAGAAGATTACCCGTGACGGTAAAACGTACTTTAATATTACAAACTACGAAAAACTTCACGAGCTTTTTGGACAGCTTTTGAGAGAAACGCAACGTATTAAATCTGAAGGTGATTTTGCAGCTGGAAAAGCATTAGTAGAAAACTACGGTGTAAAAGTAGACCAGAAACTGCATAAGGAAGTTTTAGAAAGAAACAAGAAATTCAAATCGGCTCCTTATAGCGGATTTGTAAATCCGGTTTTGGTTCCTAAGACAGATGACAAAGGAGAAATCATTTCTTTTGAAATCACACAGCCTAAAACATTTGCAGAGCAGATGCTTTATTATTCTAAAACGTATGGTTTCCTTCCTGAAGAAAACTAACAGAAATTAAAGCATAAAAATCAGCCCCAAATAGGACGTAACTATTTGGGGCTTTTTTATTTAGTTTTTTTTGAAAACATTTTTGTTTATATTTGAACATCTCCCATGCCAAAATAAGTATCTAAAAGCTAATAACATGAAACAGCTTAAACGCACACCTTATTTTTTCGTGTCGGGAATATTCCTCTTCCTAAGTTGCCAGACCGAAGAAATTCCTTTCAATACTACTTTTGAAATTTCCTTAAAACAACAATGTCCAAAAATTGAGTGACATAATGCTGCAGGCAAATTAATTTGAAGTGCCTATTCGATACTATTCAAAATTTAACAACCTAAATATTATACACCACATGAAAAAAAATTATCTTATAATAGCCATGTTATCTCTGCAATCCTTACATTGTCAGATTTCAGGAGGATTAGCTTCTAGCTCAGAAACCTTCTCTTCCAATGGGATATATAAACTAAAATCATTTTCATATGATGATATGGTACCCAATTTAAAGGGAGAATCTTTTGTTGTCTATAATGATAAAGGCGAACGTAAAAATTTCTATAAAATTAACCGCTCGTTTGATTTATGGGATAGTGAGCCCTTTTTTGTGGCAATAAGCAATGATGGAAGAAAAATCATTTATATTAAAAACAAGGTTTATTACCGTGGTGAGGAGCATAAAGATGTAACTATATATCTTGATGGTAAACTTACAAAAACGTATACTACTGAAGAGTTTATCGATTGTGACCGTCAAAAAGAAAAATGTGAAATGTTTTACGAAAATAGAGATCAATTGTTTAAACCTTCTAGGGCAACCTTTTTGGAATACAATGAGAGTGTCACTGAGCAGGATAAATTCCTAAATAAGAATTATGTATTCAATAAAAACGATACAATTTATATTACAGATGGTAGAAAAAAGGTCACTCTGTTTGATTTAAATAACCTGAATATTATTCAGTCAAAAATAAATTTTGATTCTCTCTATCCCAAAATTAAAAATGTTGAGGTAAAGCGAAGCCGTACATCTTTTTATAAGTATCCCTATAAGTATATTACTGATATAGAAGATACTCAAAACATGAAAAAACTATCTCAAATAATAAGTGAAATATCAAATCTAAAGTATATTTCATCACGTGCTGAGGATTATCTTAAATATAAATTGCATAAAATAAAATTATCAGGCTATATGAACCGCAGCGGAAAATTTGAGATAGATAGTATCTCAACAGATCCGATTTTTGATCAGCAAAAAATTATTAACTACATTAATAATACAGTATTCAATACCGATTTCATTACTGAAGGGATTGATAAAATTTATGTTGATAATTTTTATGGTGGTTACAGAAGTTTTGATGATAAAATTGCAGAGAAAGAGACTATAGAAGCGAAGAAAAAAGAGGGGGAAGAATACAAAAAACGCCTTACATTAGATAAAATAGGTAACTTTTATATTCCAAAAAATCTATATGAATGCAATACTGAATTGGATAAAATATTGGATTTTGAAAGCAAAAAAAAGCTCACCGAAGCCAAAGACTCCTCTAGATTTAATTATCATGGCGGGGGATTAGGCATTTGGATCAGAAATAATTGGGGAATCAATGGAGGTTCCCGATTACTTAAATATTTTCAGGATCGGAATATTGGGAAAGAAGCATTTGAAAATGACTTCATATCCGCTACTATTATAGTGCAATATATTAAATGGTTGAAAGGTGACAAAAACGCTTGGGAAAAATGGGAAAAGCAAAATCCTGTTAAAAAAATTAAAGGCAGTAGTAAAACTAAATAAAGGATAAAAGAATTTTGCTTACAAAATAGCCGTATAAAGCCGAAATAACATAATAGGTTTAATGCTTCAAATAAACCTTTATAACAAAAAGTAAACCGATAAAAGCTAAAAAGCCTAATAAAACCAGATAACTTCTTTTGTAAAATATCTTGTGTAGTTTCAAATCTTTTCGGTAGGCATAAATCATCGCTACTATAAATGCGATAACAAAGAAGCCGGCAAAAGTCCATTGACCTTGAGTAAACATAGTGGATAAGTTTTTATGCAAAAGTAATTATTTGTATCCAAAAGTCAGTATTTTGCAGTACCATTTAATTTTTTAAAATCATGCAAAAACAACTCAACGCAGTAAAAGAATTCCACCAGGCATTTGGCCTTGGCGTAAGCGAAACACCAAAAGGAGATTTAGGCGAAAGCAAAAATATGCTACGCTATAATTTGATGAAAGAAGAAAACGAGGAATATCTTGAAGCCGTTCAGAATGACGATAAAATTGAAATTGCAGATGCTTTAGGTGATATGCTTTATATTTTATGCGGAACTATTATTGAGCACGGATTACAACATAAAATTGAAGAAGTTTTTGATGAGATCCAACGTAGTAATATGAGCAAGTTAGGAGAGGACGGAAAGCCAATCTATCGTGAAGATGGAAAAGTGATGAAAGGCCCAAATTATTTTAAGCCTGATTTCTCCCTGATATTGAAATAAAAAAAATCCCGAAACTATTTCGGGATTTTTTTATGAAATTATCTAAAAGCCAGAAAATACAAACCGACCCAAACTGAGATAAAAAACAATCCGGGATAAACGACTGTACTAATGTTCTGCTTTAATTTTTTCGTTATGGCTAAATATAAAACATAAACAATAAACGCAATTAAAAGCCCGATGGTCATAAATGGATATAGCATATTTTTATATTTTTAAAGTTTCTAAATCTTAACCGTCCAGCCAAAAGGATCTTCAGCCAGTTTGTATTGAATATTGGTCAGTTTTTCTTTCAATTTCAAAGCAATAGAGTTCTCTACTTTTGGAAGCTCAAAATATTCGCCTTTATATGAAAATCCAACAATCGGATTCACTACGGCAGCAGTTCCTGCTCCAAATATTTCTTTTAAAGTTCCGTTTTTAGCTGCTTCAACCAGTTCCCAAACCAAAACAGAACGTACCTGCATATCAATACCTTCTTTTTCAGCAAGAGTAATAAGGCTTTTTCGGGTTACGCCATCCAGGATTCTTTCGCCTGCCGGTGCCGTAAACAAAGTATCGTTGATTCTGAAAAAAACGTTCATGGTTCCCGCTTCTTCCAGTTTTGTATGCGTTGCATCGTCTGTCCAGATAATCTGCTGAAAACCGTCTTTGTTTGCCAATTGTGTAGGATAGAACTGTGCAGAGTAATTTCCGGCTGCTTTTGCTGCGCCAATACCGCCATTGGCAGCACGACTGTAATGTTCGGCAATAATTACTTTTACTTCTCCAGAATAATAGGCTTTTGCAGGAGAAAGAATAATCATAAAACGATATTGTGATGACGGGGCAGCTACAACACCTGTGCCTGTTGCAATCATAAACGGACGGATGTAAAGCGTATTGCCTTTTCCTTTTTTAACCCAATCCTTTTCTATTTTTAAGATTTCATGGAGACCGCCTAAAAATACTTCTTCAGGAACTTCAGGCATGGCCATTCTTACCGCCGATTTATTGAATCGGTCAAAATTTTCATCAGGTCTGAAAAGCCAGATAGCATCATTATCGTCTTTGTAGGCTTTCATACCTTCAAATATGGCTTGCCCATAGTGGAATACTTTTGCTGAAGGATCAAGAAGGAAAGGCTCATAAGGCTTAATGACAGGCTTTTGCCATTTTCCATCTTTGAAATCGCAAACCAGCATATGGTCAGTAAAGATGTTTCCGAAGACAAGATTTTCAAAATCCACATCATTTATTTTGGTCGATGATGCCCTAATAATGTCAATTTCGGTATTATTTTGTAAATTCATTGGTTGAGGTTGGTTTAGGTTTTAAATAATTGAAAATCAGCAAATATGATTTATGGTTTGATGCCAATTTCCAATAACACTTATTAATGCTAAATTAATAAAAATTGGAAAGTTTTTGGACAAAAAGGGAATTATATTCCCTTGGGCAGTTGCTTTTCCTGAATTGATCGCCTAAGGTTCAAAATCTTGTATATTTAGCAATGAAATTTAAAATTTATTAATCAGGAAGAGGCTACTTTTGAGGAAACTCTCTATTTTTGTAACGAATTAAAAAACCAATACCAATCATGAAAAATATATTTGTTTTGGCTTGTTCGCTGGCAATTTTTGCAAGCTGCGCCGATAAAAATAAAGAAGTAGAAAAAACGGAAGAAACTATTGAAGCTCCTGCCGATAGTCTGCCTAAGACAGATTCGGTTGCCGTAGCACCTGTAGAAGCAACACAAACTGTTGAAGTTGAAACTAAAACTACAGCTAAACCAGAAGAAGTAATTGAAGTAACTCCGGCTAAAGAAGTCAAAGTAGAGTATGCCTCATTTGGAAATAAGATTTTAGCTGATAAGGCTTTGAGTAAAGAACAGATGTTCCAGAAATACAAGTCTATGAAAAAAGGAGACACGATAGCGGTGAAATTCAAATCGAAAATCAACTCTGTTTGCAAGAAAAAAGGATGCTGGATGAAAATGGAATTGCCAGGTCAGGCAGAATCTTTTATACGTTTTAAAGATTATGGTTTCTTTGTTCCGCTAAATGCAGACAACCAGGAAGCCATCGTAAGCGGAAGAGCTTTTGTTGACGAAATTTCTGTTGCTGAGTTAAAACACTATGCAAAAGATGGTGGAAAATCACAAGAAGAAATCGATAAAATTACTCAGCCAAAAATTACCTATGCTTTCCAGGCTGACGGAGTTTTAATCAGTAAATAATGAAGAAATACCTTTTGATTTTTGGAATTATTATAGCACTTTCAAGCTGTAATAAGAAAGAAGAAGTACAGCCCGTTGTTAAAAAAGAAGTTCCTGAAAAAACCGCAGGAGCAAAAGAGTTTGAGATGTATGAGATGTCTGAAATGGCAGCGCTTATGGAACAGATGTATGTGGATAACCAACGTTTGAAAGAACGTATTAAAAATGGTGATACTATTGGCAAGTTTCCTTCTCATTTTTTAGAAATTCATAAAAGAGCCATGACGGATGAGGCTGAAAACGATGCTTTTTTTAAAGAACAGGCAGCCGTTTTTATTAAAGCCCAAGAGCAGATTTATCAAGATCCTAAAAATGCCAAAGCTCATTTCAACAAAGCTGTCTCAGCTTGCGTTACCTGCCATGAAGTGAAATGTAGCGGGCCGATTCCAAGAATCAAAAAATTATTTATAGAATAACAAATTCATGCGGCTATAATGAAAAGAGAAATTATCCAGACTTCGGATGGTTCGACATCAATTCTGCTTCCTGAATGGAACGAAACCTACCATTCAAAACACGGAGCCATACAAGAAGCTAAGCATGTGTTCATACAAAACGGACTTTCCTTATTTCAGGGTCAGTCCGTTTCCATTTTAGAAATAGGTTTTGGTACCGGACTCAATGCATTTATAACGTATCTGGAAGCGCAAAAGATTCAGCAAAAGATAGAATACACCGGAATTGAAGCCTATCCGGTAGCGGCAGAAGACGTGCTTAAAATGAATTATGTTGCAGAATTGGATGCTGTAAGCGAAAAAGGCATTTTTTTAAAAATGCACGAATCGGATTGGAACCAAACAGAAATACTGTCTCCTGATTTTTCGTTAGAAAAACGGAATATCAAGTTTCAGGAAATAACCGATACCAACCAATACGACCTGATATATTTCGATGCTTTCGGATTTAGGGTACAGCCGGAATTATGGAGTTTGGAAATTTTCCAAAAGATGTATGCGGCATTAAAGCCTGAGGGCATTTTGGTTACCTATGCTTGTCGCGGCCCTATAAAGAACGCAATGATAGGAGCAGGGTTTACAACTGAAAAGCTGCCTGGGCCGCCTGGAAAAAGGGAAATGCTGAGAGCGAGGAAGCTAAGCTGATTTTTAGTGTTTGCAAATCGAAAATTAAATGTTAATTAATACAATACTTTCTGTGAATTAACGTTTTTTTAGGGAATTGAGTGTTTAATTTCTGTAAATTTACCAAACGTTCTTACAAAAGCATTAACCTCCAAATTAAATTTTGACTATGACAAGACCTATGTTTGCTTATACGAAATCTATCCTAGAAAGAGTGAGTTTCGACCCCTTGTTGTTCTGCAAAGAGCTTGAAAAAGCAATAAGATCGCTGCTTCCATATGAAATTGAGCAATTAACGGAATGGCTTTTAAGCTACACAGTCGAAAAACCGGAATTGAAACAATGTCTATTAATTGTTAACAAATAAAAAAAGGAGCCAATCGGCTCCTTTTTTATTAATTCTTTTTTGACAGCGGACTTATGATCTGTACGTTCTGAAAAACGATAGCTCCTTTTACAACACCGGCAATAACCTGGCGCAAAGCATCAATAATGTGTATTTTTAGCTCACTTTTTGGAAATATAAGGCTGACTTCACGTGCAGGCTTTGGTTCCTTAAAATGACGTAATTTCAGTTTGTCTTTTTCTTTTAAATCTAAAGTATGCAAATAGGGAAGGAGCGTAGTACCTAATCCTTCATCAGCCAGCTTAATCAAGGTCTCAAAACTTCCGCTTTCAATCTGGAACGTTGACGATTCAGAATTGTTTACGTTTTTGCACAAGTTTAGGATACCGTCTCTAAAACAATGTCCGTCTTGCAAAAGCAATAGCGAATCCACATCAATATCTTCAACTTCTATTTCTTCTTTATGGAAGCTATGATGACTTTCAGGAAAATAAGCAACAAAAGGCTCATAATACAGGACGATTTCTTTAATTTTCTCATCTTCCAGCGGAGTAGCAGCTATGGCAGCATCTAAATGACCATTTTTCAGACGCGTGATGATTTCCTCTGTATTATGTTCTTCAATAATCAGTTTTATTTTTGGATATTTCTTGATGAAATTATTCAAAAACATCGGCAATAGCGTTGGCATGATGGTTGGAATAATCCCTAATTTAAATTCACCGCCAATAAATCCCTTTTGCTGGTCAACAATATCCTGAATCCTGTCAGACTCATTAACTATGTTTTTGGCCTGCGTTACTATTTTTTGTCCTATTTCAGTAAGCTGTATTGGTTTTTTGCTTCTGTCAAAGATTAAAACGCCTAGTTCGTCTTCAAGTTTTTGGATTTGCATACTCAGTGTAGGCTGAGTAACAAAGCATTTTTCGGCAGCAAGCGTAAAGTTTTTATTCTCGGCTACTGCCAGGACATAATATAATTGTGTGATAGTCATTGTTATAATATTTTGTGATGCAAATATAGAAAACTATAATATTTATTTATGATATGGATTGCCTTATTTTTTGTAACTTTATAGTAGATAATTTTAAGAACCATTAAAAATAACAGAAATGAAAACGAATATTTTAGGACTGCCAGTTAAAGAAACCGAAGAAATATCAAACGATTTAAACATATTGCTATCCAGCTTCCAGGTATATTACCAAAACCTGAGAGGAATACATTGGAACATTAGAGGAAAGCGTTTTTTTGACCTTCACGTGAAGTTTGAAGAGTTGTACAACGACGCGCAGCTAAAAATCGATATGATTGCAGAAAGAGTACTTACAATTGGCGGTAGGCCATTGCATACTTTTGAAGATTATATAAAAAACAACAAACTAAAAGTTGGGAAAAATATTTCTGTCGATGAAGAAGCAGTACATTTAATTGTTACTTCTTTATCGGATCTTCTAAAAATTGAAAGAGAGCTGTTAACAAAATCAGCTGATGCGAATGATGAAGGTACCAACTCAATGATGAGTGACTTTATCAAAGAACAGGAAAAAACAATCTGGATGATGAAGGCATGGCTGGAAGAAAAAATATAAGTCAGTAAAATTTTGGAAAATTAATTCCATGATTTCTATGAAAAATGCAACAACTAAGTAACTTTAGCTGTTGCATTTTTTTTTGCTGTTAAAATTTGATTAAATTAATTTGTCTTGTTTTTAAATAAGGATTGAAATTTCTAATTTCGCGGTTATGAAACTGGCTGTTAAATTAGTATTGTTAATGTTTATGACTTTTATTGTCACTCCTACTGTTGTAGGGTTGATAAAGGAGGACGTTGACACCTCTATGGTTTACAGTATGTCAGAAGAAGAGCAGCACAACCACAATAGCTGTAAAGAATTAAAAGCGGACTTAAAAGTTGCCGACTATCTTACTTTCTCTAATTACACAGAAAGTTCTTCAAGCCTTATCATTTCACAGCATAGCCTGAAACATGATAATGCCGCTTCTACTATATTTTCTCCTCCACCTGAACAGGTTTAATACAATTTTAGGATTTTGAAAACTTCAAAATCTGAGGTCGTGTTTTTTAATACGGCTAAAATCCTTGTATTAAATTTTTTTAGGTATGACAAAAAAAATCAATCTTTTTGCTAACCTTAAATCAGATTTTCCTTCTGGTTTAGTGGTTTTCTTGGTAGCATTGCCATTATGTTTAGGTATAGCCTTAGCTTCTGGAGCGCCACCATTATCAGGTATTATTGCTGGAATCGTTGGAGGTATTGTTGTTGGGTTTTTAAGCCGATCACATATCAGCGTTTCTGGCCCTGCAGCCGGCCTGACTGCAATTGTTCTTACAGCTATCACTGATTTAGGTGCTTTCAATATATTCCTGACTGCTGGATTAATCGCGGGTATGCTTCAATTGATATTAGGTTTTATTAAAGCGGGAAGTATTTCTAATTATTTTCCGACCAATGTTATTGAGGGAATGCTTGCAGGTATCGGTGTTATCATCATTTTAAAGCAGATTCCGCACGCTGTTGGATACGATAGCGATTTTGAAGGTGATGAGACTTTCGCAGAAAATGGAGGAAATGCCTTAGGATCTTTGATGGATTCGTTAGGACATTTGCAATTTGGCGCTATCCTGATTACCTTGATATCGTTGACAATCTTGATTTCTTGGGATAAAATAGCCTTCTTAAAAAGGCTGAAATTGGTTCCAGGAGCTTTAGTAGCTGTTATAGTAGGAGTTGTGCTGAATGAAATCTTTACCGCTTCTGGAAGTTCACTGGCTATTTCTAAAGAACATTTGGTTTCTTTGCCGGTTCCGCAATCTTTTGATGATTTCAAGAATATCATCGTTACTCCTGATTTTTCTGCATTCATGAATCCGAAAGTTTGGATTGTAGGTGCAACAATTGCAATCGTAGCCTCTATTGAAACGCTTTTATGTATAGAAGCATCAGACAGGATGGATTCCCAAAAACGATATACTGATACTAACGTTGAGCTAAAAGCTCAGGGAATTGGTAATATGTTGAGTTCATTTATTGGAGGTTTACCTATGACTTCGGTTGTTGTAAGATCATCTGCAAACGCAAATGCCGGAGCAAAATCCAAGATGTCGGCTATAATTCATGGTGTTTTGTTGCTAATTAGCGTAGTATCTATTCCGTTTCTTTTGAACAAAATTCCTTTGGCAACATTGGCAGCCGTTCTTTTAATGGTAGGATACAAATTAGCAAAACCTACAATAATTATGCATTTCTGGCATAAAGGGAAATATCAGTTTGTTCCTTTTATCATAACATTACTTGGAGTTGTTTTCCTGGATCTGTTAAAAGGTGTTGCTTTGGGTATCGCTATCAGTGTTGTCTTTATCTTGAGAGGTAATCTGAAAAGAGCTTACCGTTTTAGAAAAGAAAAATTTGAAGATGGTGATGTTATCAGAATCGACCTGGCACAAGAAGTATCATTCCTGAATAAGGCAGCAATAAAGACGACTTTGGCTGAAATACCTGAGAATTCTAAAGTAGTAATCAATGCATCTGATACGGTTTATATTGCCCATGATGTATTGGATTTGATTCATGAGTTTGCCACCATCAGGGCAGCTGATGAAAACATTAAAGTAAAACTAAAAGGCTTTAAAAAGGCGTATGAATTGAATGATATTGATGACAAGGCAAACCATGTTTTCTTTGAAAATTATGAAGAAGCCAGAGCCAGAAAGCAAGCCAAAGCTGATTATGACCGATGCATGGCATTAGTCGGAAAAGAAAAAGAAAATTAAAAAGAAATAAAAAGTGTCAGCAGGGCTGGCAAAAATTTAAAAACTATTAATAAAAAAACAATGAGCGATTTTTATAAAAAAATAATTGACGGAAACAAGAAATGGGTTGAATCTAAAATTAATCAAGACCCAAAATATTTTGAGAAATTAGCAGAAGGCCAATCACCACCTTTATTATGGATTGGATGTTCTGATAGCCGTGTTCCTGCAAACGAAGTTATTGGAGCACAACCGGGAGAAGTGTTTGTACACAGAAACATTGCTAATATGGTAGTGCATTCAGATATGAACATGCTTAGCGTTTTGGATTATGCTGTAAACGTTTTGAAAGTGAAGCATGTTATTGTATGCGGACATTACGGGTGTGGAGGCGTAAAAGCTGCTATGGGCAATGATTCTATCGGTTTGATCGATAACTGGATTCGCCACATCAAAGATGTTTACAGACACCACCATCATTACTTAGATTCAATTCTTGATGAAAAGGAACGTTTTGATGCTTTTGTTGAATTGAACGTTAAAGAACAGGTTTATGATTTGGCTAAGACTTCAATTGTTCAGGGAGCATGGAGAAATGGACAGGATTTATGCCTTCACGGATGGGTTTACAGACTGAATTCAGGAATTGTAAAAGACCTGGAAGTAAATTTATGCGGGAACGAAGATTTAGATCAGGTATACCAATTGAAATTCTAAATAAAAAAAGCCTCTTGAAAAAGAGGCTTTTTTTATTCTTCAGATTCCAGATTTTCGTTAAATGTGGAAGGCAGCAGTTGCGGAATAAATTTGATTAATATCGGCAATAACAGACCACCGCCAGGCAGAAGGAAAATAGTCAATGACGGAATGGTTTTGCAGATTTCCAAAAGCTGTTTCTTCACCTTTTTCTTTTCTTTAGCATCCAGGCTTCGATGTGTAGATTGCGTAAGCAGAAGCATCAAATCGCCATTATTGGACAGTTCCTTAGCCAATCGGGTTTTGTTTCTTGTAATCAGTATTTTTACATTCTGTGTAGCCTGGTCGTAAAAATGCTTGACCGGATTGGAATAATTGAAATACGGAATCTCCTTTTTGTACTTATTAATAAAATTATCAGTAGAGGTAATGCTTTCAGTGACAAAATTATCCGGGACATTCATGATTTTAGCCAGTTCATATAAAAAATAAGCCTCATTGCTTTCCATTTCCATATCGCTCCAAAGTGCCATTCCGGCCATATCAATCAGATATAGTTTTTCCAATTTCTGTGTAAAAATATCAAGTCCCAGTGCTTCCATATCCTGCACATTGACTTTTGAGAATTTGGTGTAGCGTACAGATGCTTCAAACAATTTGATAAGCAAATCGTCATATTTCGATTTCTTTAGCTTGGTATTCAGAGCCAGAGAAATAATACTTATGATAGTTTCTTCCAGTTTTTTTAAATAATTATCCGGAATAGAATGGTTCATAAGATATTGCTGAAAAGCCAACACATCTACAAACAGCAAAGCATTTGTCAGGATATGCGAAAAGTTTTTGCTGATGATATCCTCATTTGTCTGTATTCGTTCTGCTATAATCTTTTCCAGATTATGAGAAGGCGTGCTTTCGGGAAGCATCTTATCCAAAAGATTAAAGCCTTTTGGATGCATCTCTTTATAAAAAGCAATCGCTTTTGTAATAAAAATTTTTGGATCAGGATCATGAGTAACCAGACCGTAAACGCGATATAGCGTATTCAATAAGGCAACTTTTGAAAACTCCTCAGAAATCCAGCCTTTGGTATCGATAGGCTGCGGCGTATCAAACGAAACCACATGGCCATAGATAAAACCGGTGTCGCGCGTATTTTTGTAGAATTCCAGCGGATAACCCACAACAGGAAATTGCAGGTACTTTTGTTCTGCAAAAAACTTGTCAATCCAGCCGTGTGCCGAAGGGTTAATCATGATTCAAATTTATGATACAAAGCTATGTTTTTTATTATGAAGTCAAAAAAATAAAACGACTTGTTGGAAGTACTTACTAAACATATAAAAAAGGTTCTGTTTCAAAGAAATTTCGCCTTATAAACTTTGCGGCTTCGCGTCTTTGCGAGCCATTTTTTCAAGCAAAGACGCAAGGATGCAAAGCATGAATTCCTGATAAATGTTTGAAAAACATCAACCCTTAAACTTAAATTACTCATAACAATAAAGGCTTTTAAATGCTTTATGCTTATTTTTAATAGACTAAATAGCACTTATGAACCTAAAATCAGGAATGCCTTTCTGGCTGATCAAAGATGGACTGCCTTATACTTTTCCAAAATTGGATAAAGACATCAGGACTGATGTTGTCATTATTGGAGCCGGCATTTCCGGTGCATTAGTACGCTATTATTTAATCAATGCAGGAATCCAATGTGTGATGATTGATGCCAGGACGATAGGCTTAGGAAGTACTTCTGCCAGTACTTCACTTTTGCAATATGAAATCGATACGCCACTCCATGTATTAACCGAAAAGATTGGAAAAGAAAAAGCAGAGAGAGCCTATCAATTATGTAATTATGCCATTGATAAATTGGAAGAAATAGCAAAAAAACTAAAGATTGAAGAATTTGAAAGAAAAAAGAGCCTTTGGTATGCTGCTTACAAAAAAGATGTGCCTTTATTGGAAAAAGAATTCCAGGCCAGAAAGCAGGCTGGTTTTGATGTCAAGCTCCTTACTGAAAAACAAATTGATGAGCAGTTCGGGTTTAAGGCTCCTTTGGCTATTCTTTCTGCACATGCCGCCGAAACGAATGCTTATGCTTTTACCCATAAATTGTTACAAGCAAAAAAAGGTAGTAATCTTGATATTTACGACCGGAGTCCTATTGTGAAAATCGATACCAGGAAAAATGGGGCAGTCCTTAAAACAGAATCCGGTTTTACAATCGAAGCAAAAAAAGTAGTGTATGCTACGGGTTATGAAGTTGTAGAATTCATTGACAAAAAAATTGTCGACCTGAAATCGACCTATGCGGTGGTAAGCGAACAGTATAACGAAAAGAAGTTTTGGAAAGACGAAGTCCTGATCTGGAATACGGCTAATCCTTACCTTTATGTCAGAACCACGCCAGACGGCAGAGTGCTTGTTGGTGGCAGAGATGAAGACTTCCATGATCCTGATAAAAGGAATAAATTGATTTCTAAAAAGACGAAACAGCTGACGAAAGATATCAATACACTATTTCCATATTTGGACTTTAAACCTGAGTTTAGCTGGACTGGAACTTTTGGAGCTACAAAGGACGGACTTCCTTTTATAGGCATCTACGACAGACTGCCTAATAGCTATTTTGCTTTGGGTTTTGGAGGCAATGGGATTACTTTTAGCCTGATTGCCGCAGAAATCATAACAGACCTTTTGTTAGGAAAGGAAAATAAAGATGCTGACCTTTTCTCTTTTGATCGCATATAATTTTGTTTAAATGGAGCTTGTCTGAATCGTATAACATTATAGGTTAATTCTGTAAGTAGGATAATTTTTTTATTGGGTAATTTAGATAAGTTAGAAAAAATTACGAACCAACTAAAAATCTATATCGTATGAAAAAGCCAACAATTTTTGGAAAAGCAATCCTTAGTCTGGGTGTTTTAGCACTGTCTTTAGGAACAATTTCTTGCAAGAACGAACCCAAAACGGAAGATCCTAAAGAAGTTGCAGAAGACGAAAACGAAGCCAAATTTGACACTATTAAAGAGGCAGAAAAAGACGCTGAAATTCTTGTCGATGCTGCTGATTTTGATTTAGAACAAAGAGAACTGGGCAAGTTAGCGCAGTCTAAAGGTGTTTCAACAGCCGTCAAAGATTTAGGCAAGATGATGGAAAAACATCACAATGAATCTTTTATGAAACTTTCTGCTTTGGCTAAAGAAAAACAAATTTCTATTCCAACAGCAATTACGGAAGACGGGCAGAAAGAATATGATAAGCTCAGCAAAACCGACGCAAAAAATTTTGATAAGGACTATCTGGATCGTATTTATAAAGAACATCATGATGCCATAGGAGATTTTACTCAAGATGCACAAGCAACGAAGAGTGTTGAAATCAAAGCCTACTTGGAAAGCATGATTGTTACTTTACAAAACCATCATGACGAGGTAGCAAAATTGCAAGCCACACTTGCTAAGAAATAATAATCCAATTTAATATTTACAGTCATGGGAAATTTACTTTATACAATTGCCGTAATTCTTGTTATTGTCTGGGCCATTGGTTTTTTTGGGGGAATGGTTACCAGTAGTCTTATTCACGTTTTGCTGGTTATTGCCATCATTGTCGTGCTTTTGAGAGTAATACAAGGAAGAAAGCCTTTAGAATAACCTCTATATAAACAAATAGTCTAACCAATAAAAACACTATCATGGGAAATTTACTTTATACAATTGCAGTTATTTTAGTAATTATCTGGGCATTAGGATTTTTCGGAATTCTTGGTGAAGGAATCGCAACTAATGGCTTGATACACATCTTGCTAGTGATTGCGGTTATTATCGTACTGCTTAGAATTATCCAAGGAAAGAAGCCTCTATAAGTTTTGAACCCGCCAAAAACAAAAAAGCCCGGACAATTTGTCCGGGCTTTTTCCATTTACCAACTATTTAAAACATAACTAAAAACAATACTGATTTTCCTGAATTAATTTGGAAGCAATGGTTTCACGCAAAGCAACCACATTAGGAAGATTGGTGTATTTAGTGAAACGTCTTAAGCCCATAAGCATCATTCGCTGTTCGTCGCCTTCAGCAAAGGAAGCAATACCTTCTTTTCCTTTGGCATTGATGATATCAACGGCTTTGTATAAATATAATTGCGCCATCGCAATTTGTTCTTTTACATTTTCTGCGCCTTTTGATTTTGCCAGTTTTTCCGTTCTTAAGATTGTAGATTCTGCCATATAGATTTCGATAAGAATATCAGCAGCAGCCATTAGCAATTGCTGGTGTTCATCTAAATCCGGTCCGTACTTTTGTACAGCACTTCCGGCTACCATAAGAAATGCTTTTTTCAATTTGCCGATTAGCTCTTTTTCTTCTGCAAACAATTCGGAATAATCCGGTGTATTAAAATCAGGAATTCCCATAAGTTCTTCAGCTACTTTCATAGCAGGACCTAATAAATCCACATGACCTTTCATGGCTTTTTTAACCAACATTCCAACAGAAAGCATTCTGTTGATTTCGTTTGTTCCTTCATAGATTCGGGCAATTCTAGCATCTCTCCAGGCACTTTCCATTGGAGTGTCTTCAGAGAATCCCATACCTCCTAAAATCTGAATTCCTTCATCGGAACAATTTTGTATATCTTCAGAAATTGCCACTTTTAGGATAGAGCATTCGATTGCAAATTCTTCTACACCTTTCAGTTCTGCTTCCTGATGTGAAGAACCTTCTGCTACTCGTGCATTGATTCGGTCTTCAATAGATTTTGCTGCACGGTATGAAGCACTTTCTCCTGCATAGCATGAAGTTGCCATTTCAGCAATTTTGGAACGGATAGCGCCAAAATTAGAAATAGCCGTATTGAACTGTATTCTTTCGTTAGCATATTTTATAGCGCCAGAAGAAACCCTTCTTTGTGCATCAAGACAGGCAGCACCTAATTTGATACGGCCAACGTTAAGAGCGTTCATGGCAATTTTAAACCCATTTCCTCTTTCAGAAAGCATATTTTCAACCGGAACTTTTGTGTCACTGAAAAATACCTGACGGGTAGAGGAGGCACGAATTCCTAATTTGTGCTCTTCTTCATTCATTGAAATTCCGTTAGACGGGTCATTTTCAACAATGAATCCTGTGATGTTTTTGTCGTCTCCGATTCTCGCAAACACAATAAAAAGACTGCAAAATCCGGCGTTGGAAATCCACATTTTTTGTCCTGTGATTTTGTAATGTGTACCATCATCTGATAATACTGCTTTTGTCTTACCTGAATTGGCATCAGAACCTGCGCCTGGTTCTGTCAAACAATAGGCTCCAAACCATTCGCCTGAAGCTAATTTTGGGACGTATTTTTTCTTTTGTTCTTCGGTACCGTATAATGTAATAGGCATTGTTCCGATTCCGGTGTGTGCACCAAAAGCGGTAGAGAACGATCCGGTTGCTCCGGAAATATAGTCACAAACCAGCATGGTAGAAACAAATCCCATTCCCAATCCGCCATATTCTTCAGGAACAGCAACGCCTAATAGTCCCAATTCTCCTGCTTTACGCATACATTCTTCCGTAAAGGCATAGTCTTTATTTTCGAAACGGTTTTTGTTCGGCCAGATTTCTTTATCCACGAATTCTTTTACCGTTTGCTTCATCATTAATTGTTCTTCCGAAAAATCTTCCGGAGTAAAAATGTCCTCACATTTTGTTTCTTTTACCAAAAACTGCCCGCCACGGGTAACGTCTTTTTCGATAGTATCTGCCATTGTATTTTTTGTTTTTTGTTAGACATTAGATTTTTAGATGAGAGAAAATAGATGATAGACTTTAAGAGGATTGCAGGGAATTTTGGAAACCCATAGTCATTTTTTGAAACTCTTCAATTCTATTTTCTAAATCTGTTGTTACTTCATCTGTGATATATTTTCTGTGATTTGCAAGCAATAATTGTGTATGTAATTCGAAAGAAGAACCTAGAGAAATATCTAAGAAATGACTAAACGATTTTGATGTTCTGCTTGAACCTTCGGCAATATTAGAAGGAAGAGAAACACTACATCTGTCCATTTGGCTTTTCAATCCAAATTTTTCACTCTCAGGAAATGTATCCGTCAAGTCGAGAACCATTTTCGTAATATCCATTGCCATCTGCCAAATTTTAAGCCTTTTAAAATTATGTCTCTTAAACTCAGCCATACTCTCTTATCTATCGTCTATCCTCTATTATCTATCTTCTTTACAATAACTCATAAATCCCAGCAGCTCCTTGTCCAGTACCTACACACATGGTTACAATACCGTATTTGTTGCCTCTTCGTTTCATTTCATCAAATAATTGTACGGAAAGCTTAGCTCCGGTACAACCTAGAGGATGGCCTAATGCAATAGCACCACCGTTTACGTTTACGATATCAGGATTGATTCCTAATTCACGGATTACGGCTAATGATTGTGATGCAAATGCTTCGTTTAATTCGATCAGCTCGATGTCGTTTAAAGACATTCCAGCCTGCTTTAATGCTTTTGGAATAGCCTTAATAGGGCCAATTCCCATGATTCTTGGCTCAACTCCGGCAGCAGCATAGCTTACCAGTCTTGCAATAGGCTGTAGGTTCAATTCTTTTACAAGCTCTTCCGACATCACCATCACAAAGGCGGCACCATCGCTCATTTGTGAAGAAGTACCGGCAGTAACGCTTCCGTCTGCTGCAAACACCGGTTTCAGTTTGCCTAAAGCTTCTAGTGAAGTATCAGCTCTTGGGCCTTCGTCTTTGGTAACGGTATAGGATTTGGTTGCTTTTTTCCCGTTTTCATCAACATAGGTTTGGTCAACGGTAATTGGCACTATCTGTCTGTCGAATTTGCCTTCCGCCTGTGCTTTTAATGCCTTTTGATGTGAATTGTAACCAAATAAATCCTGGTCTTCTCTGGATACTTTGAACTGTTTTGCAACAGCTTCTGCCGTCAGTCCCATTCCCCAGTAATAATCTTCATGGCCTTCTTTAGCCACGGCATAATCTGGCGTTGGTTTATAGCCTCCCATTGGGATAAAGCTCATGCTTTCGGCGCCACCTGCAATAATACAGTCAGCCATTCCTGATTGGATTTTTGCAGTAGCCATTCCAATAGTTTCCAAACCGGAAGCACAATAACGATTAACGGTTACTCCCGGAACATCGTCTATCTTTAGCCCCATAAGAGAAATCAGACGGGCAACATTTAATCCTTGTTCGGCTTCAGGCATGGCATTTCCAACCATAACGTCATCGATTCTTTTTTTGTCAAAATCAGGCAGCTCATTCATAATATACTGAATGGTTTCTGCGGCAAGCTCGTCCGGACGCTTAAATCGGAATACTCCTTTTGGCGCCTTACCAACGGCTGTACGATATGCTTTTACGATATATGCTGTTTTCATTTTCTAGTCTCTTTAATCTCGATTAGTTTCTCAATGGTTTCCCTTTGGTCAGCATGTACTGGATTCTTTCCAAAGTTTTTCTTTCGGTACATAGTGATAAAAAGGCTTCTCTTTCAATATCCAAAAGATATTGTTCAGTAACCAATGTCGGTTCAGACAAATCGCCACCAGCCATTACATAAGCCAGTTTGTTGGCAATTTTCTTGTCGTGTTCAGAAATGTAATGCCCGGCTTCCATACTATCTGTTCCAACAAGGAACATTCCTAGTGCCTGTTTTCCTAAAACTTTTACATCTTTGCGTTTTACAGGTTGAGTGTAGCCGGCTTCTGCCATAATCAAGGCGTGTTTCTTGGCTTCTGCAATCTGACGGTCTTTATTTACGACCACCACATCTTTTCCGTGCTGCAAGACACCTAAGTCATACGCTTCATAAGCTGAAGTAGACACTTTTGCCATAGCAATCGTTAAGAAATATTCCTGAAGAACATTTAATTCTACGTCATTTTTTCTGAAAAGGTCGGAAGCTCTTAAAGCCATTTCTTTAGAACCGCCACCACCAGGAATAACACCTACTCCAAATTCTACCAATCCTATGTAAGTTTCTGCTGCAGCAACAACTTTATCAGCGTGCATGCTCATTTCGCAACCGCCACCCAAAGTCATTCCGTGCGGTGCTACGACTACAGGAATACCAGAATAGCGAACACGCATCATAGTGTCCTGGAATAATTTGATAGCCATATTCAGTTCGTCATATTCCTGTTCAACAGCCATCATAAAGATCATTCCGATATTAGCACCTACAGAGAAATTAGCTCCCTGATTTCCAATAACCAGTCCGTTGTATTCTTTTTCGGCCAAGTCGATGGCTTTGTTGATTCCTTGAAGCACATCGCCGCCTATGGTATTCATTTTGGATTGGAATTCCAGATTCAGGATTCCATCGCCTAAATCATGGATTACGGCTCCGCTGTTGCTCCATACTTTTTTGCTTTCGCGAATATTATTCAATATGATAAAAGCATCTTGTCCCGGAACTTTTTTCTGGGATTTGGATGCTCGGTCATAAAAATAAGTAGCACCGTCTTTAATGGTGTAGAATGATTTATTTCCGGATGCTAGCATTTCTGTAACCCAAGCCGCAGGCTCGTATCCTTCTGCTTTCATCAGTTCGATTCCTTTTTCAACACCAACAGCATCCCAAATTTCGAATGGGCCATTTTCCCAACCAAAACCGGCTTTCATGGCATCGTCTATTTTATAGAAATCTTCTGTAATTTCAGGAACCCTGTTGGCTACATAGGCAAACATTCCGGCAAAATTCTTTCTGTAAAATTCTCCTGCTTTGTCCGTTCCTTTTATCAGAACCTTAAAGCGGTCGATTGGCTTGTCAATTGTTTTTGTAAGTTCCAGTGTTGCAAAAGATGCTTTTTTAGGAGCTCTATATTCTAAAGTATCTAAATCAAGTGATAAGATGTCTTTGTCTACTTTTTTATAAAAACCTTGCCCGGTTTTGCTACCAAGCCATTTGTTTTCCATCATTTTGCTGATGAATTCCGGTAACTTGAACAACTCGTGGGCTTCATCATTAGGAACACCTTCATAAAGTCCGTTGGCTACATGCACCAAAGTATCAAGCCCTACAACATCTACTGTTCTGAAAGTAGCTGATTTTGGTCGGCCAATAACCGGTCCGGTCAACTTGTCAACTTCTTCTATAGTAAGACCTAGTTCTTTCACCTGGTGGAAAAGGCTCATAATACCGAAAATTCCGATACGGTTTCCAATAAAAGCTGGCGTATCTTTCGCAATGACCGAAGTCTTACCTAAGAATTGTTCGCCATAATTATTTAAGAAATCCAATACTTCTGCTGAAGTTTTAGGACCTGGAATAATTTCAAAAAGTTTAAGGTAACGTGCCGGATTAAAGAAATGCGTTCCGCAGAAATGTTTCTGGAAATCTTCGCTTCTTCCTTCGCTCATAAAATGAATTGGGATTCCGGATGTGTTTGAAGTAATTAGAGTGCCCGGTTTTCTGTATTTTTCAATTTGTTCGAAAACCTGTTTTTTGATATCGAGCCGTTCCACAACTACTTCGATAATCCAATCAGCTTCTGCTATTTTTGACAGGTCGTCTGTAGTATTTCCGGTGGTAATCCTGTCAGCAAATTTTATATTGTAGATAGGCGAGGGCTTCGATTTCAAGGCATTCGCCAAGTGTTCGTTTACTACCCGGTTTCGGACAGCCTTGTTTTCCAATGTCAGTCCTTTTTTCTGTTCAGCCTCTGTCAATTCTCGAGGAACAATATCTAGTAAAAGTACTTCTACTCCGATATTAGCAAAATGGCAGGCAATGCCCGATCCCATGATTCCTGAACCTATGACAGCAACTTTTTTGATCAGTCGTTTCATTCCTTACTATTATTTGTTTGTTGTTTGCATCTGTTTTTCTTCGGGTATATCTGAGAAGATACTTTTGTCGGCAATCAGCGTATTGATAGTTTCAGCAACTTCAATAAAGTGAAGCAGTTTTTCTTCCGGTATATGTTCCCTGATTTTTTCATTAAATTTAAGTACGGTGTTCTTAGAAAGCTCTCTTTTTTCTTTTCCAAACTTTGTAAGATGTATCAGTACACCACGTCCGTCGACAGGATTTTTCTTTCGGGTTATAAGTCCTTTATCTTCCATAGATTTTAGGGTACGGGTCAGGCTCGTAGGCTCCATGCCCATTTTTGGACCCAATGTTGTTGATGGCGACCCTTTATCTTTGTCAAGGCTGAGTAAAGCAAATCCTGTGGCCATAGTAGCACCATATTTTGCGGCTTCTTCATTATACATTCTGGAAACGGCTTGCCAAGTCGCTCTCAGTATATAGTCTATAGTTTTATCTTTCATATACGAATTAGGTTATTCCAAATATACAAAATAAAATATTATGCATGCATAGTAAATGAGTTTATTTTTATTTTTTAACAGAAAAAAAATATTTTTAAAGTTTTTCTAACTTTTACATGACCATCTAAAAAGAGCTAAGGGATGGATAGTTCGATTGAAAAGGAAAGCATATAAAAAAAGCCAGGCTATAGACCTGGCTGATTAGTTATTTTATAATTCCTTAAGATTATTGAAATGACATTTTCTCTTCTTCAATATCCAGACGACGTAAATGTTTGCGTACGACTTCTTCATTGACATGATGATCCTGATTCCAGTCACGTAGCCATTGGCGTTGTTGGTCGAGTAAGGATAGGTACACCATTTTACATTCTATTACCATCGAAGCATCATCTGGAAGATAATTACTGTCTTCCCATTTGCGAGCCATCTGCTGTAAGACTACCTGTTCTTCGAGTTCTTTTGCAAAGTTGGCTTTCAGATGTTTCAGGCTCTGTTGCGTAAGCTGTTTGTACATTTGGTGGTAGGATTCTTCATCGCTTAACGGATGGTCGTATTCCGGCAGGTTGAATTTTCGGATAATGTAAGGCAATGTAAGTCCTTGCAATACCAAAGTAAGAAGGATGACGACAAAAGTGATAAACAAGATAAGATGGCGTTCCGGAAACGGCATACCATTTTTTAAATGAACCGGTATAGACAAAGCTGCTGCCAATGACACCACGCCTCGCATACCTGCCCATCCTAAAACAAATGGGCCTTTAATGCCAGGGTTTCTGGATTCGGCTACGGGAATAAAATTGCGCGCAATCAAAGTAACGATAACAGCGCCATAAGCAGAAATAATCCTTACGACAATTAGCACTCCGGTAATCAGCACTCCGTAACCTATAGCAGTAGAAAGTCCTATATTACCTATACCGTCAACAATTTCCGGAAGTTCAAGCCCGATAAACATAAATACCAGTCCGTTAAGTACGAATACCAAAGACTCCCAAAAGTTTACAGCCCTCAATCGGCTACTACTTGATAAAAACTGGTGACTCCTTTTAGATAGGAATAATCCGCCACTTACCACAGATAATACACCTGAACTATGTACTTCTTCAGCAACCATATACATAATATAAGGAGCAACGAGAGTGAGTACGATATCCATATTGACATCAGTAGGTAGAAGTCGGTGTGTTTTGAAGAATATATAAGCGATAGACACGCCTATGGCTATTCCACCAAAAACCATCCAACTGAAATCTACAACAGCTTCCCGAAATACAAAATGCCCAGTTCCGATGGCTATTAAGGCAAATCGGAAAACAATTAAGCTGGAAGCATCATTCAGCAAACTTTCGCCCTCCAGCATTGATGCTAATCGTTTGGGTACTTTTACGAATTTTAATATGGCACCTACGCTCACGGCATCAGGTGGTGAAACAATACCGCCTAATAGAAAACCTAGCGCCAGTGAGAATCCGGGAATAAAATAATTCGAAACAATTGCTACAGCAAAAGCCGTAAGGAAAACAATCAGAAAAGCAAAGCTGCCAATTATTCTACGCCATCGCCATAGCTCTTTCCACGAAGTTGACCAAGCCGCTTCGTATAAAAGTGGAGGTAAAAAGATAATAAATATCAATTCCGGATCGATTTTGACTAATGGAGTTCCTGGAATAAAACTGATTGCAAGACCGGCGAGAACTAATAGAATAGGATAGGCGACCTTGATTTTGTTGGCAAGCATTACCAAAAGTACAATTGCCAAGATCACAGCAAGATAAAAAGGAAATTCGTGCAGCATTGAGATTGTTTTGGTACAAATATATATAAATTTGAAAGTGTCTTTTGTAAATGTTAAAAAACACTTTATTTATATTTGATATCATAATATGTATTACAATTAAAAATTGAATAATGACCCTACTCAAAGTGAAGAATAATATTTGGAAAGAATTTGCCAAAGAGACTGGCGGTAGTTTTGTGAAGGGCTATTCGTGGCATTCCGACCGAACAGAAATTGAGCATAATAAATGGCTAATTGTCTTTGATAATTATACTATATGGTCAGGAAAGTTGAGTACAAAAGTGACAAGAATAATTGCCCCGATAATTTCGGCAGATAATTTTCAATTTGAAATTTACAGGGCAGATTTTACCAGAAAAATTGAAAAGTTATTTGGTGCTCAGGACGTAGAGATTGGTTATCCTGAATTTGATAAAGCATTTATTATAA
The DNA here is from genome assembly GCF_041262125.1 of Flavobacterium sp. 28YEA47A. Taxonomy (NCBI): domain Bacteria; kingdom Pseudomonadati; phylum Bacteroidota; class Flavobacteriia; order Flavobacteriales; family Flavobacteriaceae; genus Flavobacterium; species Flavobacterium sp. 28YEA47A. The sequence goes on along the minus strand of NZ_JBGCCI010000001.1, from coordinate 167,374 downwards.
AATCAAATAATGAATTTAAGACAAAATCTCTTTTACGAAATAAGAAAATACGTGATTCTATTGCATTACAAAAGGATGTAAATATCTTGATATCTGATCAAAAAGGAATCTGGGAAGAAAAGCTTCCAGATAATAATTTTGAACTAAACGGTAAGGGATAGCACTGTCTTGAAATCGTTACAGCACCTTTTTGTTGAAATGTTAGATAAATTAGATCAATTACAATTAATTACTCCTAGACGATAATATGGCTTCCTACTAAACTTTCTCCAAATGAACCTTGCCCTAATGTATTTTTCTACGGGATCGTGCTTCCTTCTGAGTTTCTTGCTTTTTTTCCATCCGTTGGGACAAAACAGCAAAGCAAACAGATGGCTTGCCTTTTTTGTATTCCTTATGGGCAGTTCTTTTTTAGGAATTAGTTTTGGAGAAGCAACCGGTTATCTGATTCTATTTATAAATGCAATACAATTTCTAATGGCGCCAAGCCTTTTACTGGCAACGCTTTTCTTTGTAAATCCGACCAAGACTCTTAAACCAAAAGATTGGCTGCATTTTTTACCTTTTCTATTCTATGTGCTTATTGAATGCTTTCTTTTTTCAGGAGATGGAAACCTGATAAGACAAAAACTGTTCAGTATTGGATATACCGATTTCCTTGTCCGTGACTTGTTGCCTATTCAGCTATTAGTATACATCAGTCTGAGTTATTTTGCCTTAGTACGCCATCAAAAGAACTTACGCCTGATAACTGCCTCAGTCAAAGAAATCAATCTCAATTGGCTTCGGTATTTTTTACTGATTTTGGCTCTTGTTCTGATATTCTGGATAAATGATGCTTTGATCGGAATGTCTTTTATGCTAAAAGTAATGCCGATAGCTTATGCAATTTCTGCTTTTTTTCTGGCGTACTTTTCTATCAGACAGCGAACCATTTTCGCTTTTGGAAAGAAAGAATTGCAAGACATTTCAGAGCTTTTTGAGGCACCGCAAAATAATTCAAAGAAATCAGCCCGTCTTGAAAAAAATGAAGTAGAAAGACTATCGGAACAACTGAATAGGCTGATAACTGAAGAAAAGATTTTTTTAGACAATGAGTTAAGTCTTCCGGTTCTGGCTGATAAACTCAAAATCAGTATTCATGATGCATCTTATCTGATTAATGAAGTGACAGGCAATAATTTTTACAGTTATATCAATAGCAAAAGAGTAGAAGAAGCACAACGATTGCTGTTGTCTGACAAGTCCGAAGAACTGAATATGCTGGGCATTGCCTTTGCTTCAGGTTTTAATTCAAAAACCACTTTTAATACGGCTTTTAAAAAATATACCGGTTTGTCGCCAACCCAATATCTAAAGCAAAATAGTCAACGATAAATCGGTTCGGCTGGATAAACACGAACAGGCAGGCAAGTTTTTCAGGCTAATTTTGGCCTTTTAAACTGCTATTTATGAAATCCCTTCTCCTCTTTTTAGTATTGATTTTCTTCGGCATAGAATTATCAAATGCCTGTACAATTTTTATGGCTAACGACGGACGAAACGTCTGGATTGGAAACAATGAAGATGAAGATTCGTCTCTTTCGTATCGATTATGGTATTTTCCTGCTACGGGGAAATCATACGGTTATATGATTTGGACAGAACTGTCGGTCTATGAAAAAATAAACAGCCTCATGTATAAAAATCCGCAAGGAGGAATGAATGAACATGGTTTGTTTCTGGATTACACTGCAATTGATGCAGTGCCTGCTTCCCATGATCCTAAAAAACAGAATAGGGAAGAAGAAGTAGTTACTTATATCCTAAGAAACTGTAAAACGGTCAAAGAGGCTCTGAAATTTATTTCAAAATTTAACCTGACCCGATTGACAGGCGCACAACTTTTCATAGGTGACGCCAGCGGTGATTATGCTACCGTTCATGGAAGTTTTATAGAGCGGAAAACTACAGACAACTTCACACTGACCAATTATTGTATCAAAAACGGGCATCACGAAACTTGCTGGCGTAGGGATGCAGCCAATGATTATTTAGGGAAGAACAATACTTATGCTTTACAAAATATCGTAACTATTCTTCAACGAACAGCCCAAAAGAAACCCAGCAATATTGTGACTAATTATTCTATGGCTGTGGAGCTAAAAAAGAAAAGCTTTCACTTGTACTATAAAAACGATTTTAAAACACCAGTTATAATTTCATTAGCTGAAGAATTAAAAAAAGGGAAACATTTTCAAGATATGGCTTCTTATTTTCCTAAAAGTATTAGTGAGATTATACTCGATAAGTATAGCATTTCGGGTATTGATGGTGCTATTTTAGTCTATGATTCTTTACGGAAATACCATCCAAAAGAATACAATTTTAATAACCATGACGGCATTGAACTAGGGATACAAGCTATAGCGATTGGCAAGGCAAGTGATGGTATTCATTTTCTTGAATGCCTGAAAAAATACGAACCGGAAGATAAAGAAATTGATACATGGCTGGGTGTTGCCTATAGAAAAGAAGGGCGAATTGAAGAAAGCAATCACTATTTTGCTAAAGTATTTGGTACTGATCCTGAAAATTATGTAGCCGTATTACTTGGAAAGCAGCAAAATCAAACCGTAACGTTTCAAATAAATGATTTTGAAGGAGCAGAACAAGTCTTGTTATCAGGCGATTTTTCAGATTGGAAACCGATATCGATGCAAAAGATAAACAACAGATGGATCTGCACTTTTACGCTACCAAAAGGTGAATACCGTTATAAATTTATTGTCAATGGAATTTATCTGGCAGATCAGCTTAATTTATTATACACAGGCTCTGGGCCTTATATTAACTCTATTCTTTACGTTTGGTAATTCTTTTTCAACTGTATTGTCTTAAAAAAAATACTAAAATATTTTGTGCAACCAAAAAGTTGCTTATATTTGCAACTGAATGGTTGCTGATATGTGACAGATTAAAGCAACTTTCTAAATTTTTGCATAAAGTATTTTGCTAACCGGATAATATTGAATAACTTAAATCAAAAAAAAAATGAGAAACAATCTTTTAATGAATTTTACTGTTGATAAGGAAAATAAGAAAATCAGAGTAGAAAGAGAATTTGCAGCAACTCGCGACAGAGTATGGGCTGCCTGGACAAAAAGTGAACTTTTAGACCAATGGTGGGCGCCAAAACCATGGAAAGCCAGAACGAAGTCTATGGATTTTACAGAAGGAGGATTTTGGCTTTATGCAATGGTAGGGCCAGATGGTTCAGAACATTGGGCAAGGGCTGACTTTCAAACCATCAAAGAAGGTGAAAGTTTCTCTACTTTTGATGCTTTCTGTGATGAGAATGGTACCATAAATACGAGCTTCGAAAGGTCGTTCTGGACTAACACATTCAAAGAACATTCCGGGTCGACGATTGTAAATATTGAAATTGTTTATAAAGCATTGGAAGACCTTGAAAAAATTATCGAAATGGGCTTCAAAGAAGGATTTACTGCCGGATTGGAAAATCTGGATGCACTTTTGGAGTCGTAATACGATTTATATAAAGGATATCATGGGCTGCTAGTACAACTTGGCAGCCTTTTTTATATATTAGTAGGACATTGGAACATATCTGAAATCAGCTATAACCAATAGTTTTTTTGAGCTTTACAACAAAACGATTTGGACTTTCTAACAAAACAATAGTTTTGCTTTGTAGTGAACTTTGCAAATAAATAAAGAGACAATTTAATCTATAATTGAAATGAAAGTAATCATTACAGGTGCTACGGGAATGGTAGGTGAGGGCGTTTTGTTAGAATGCCTTGAAAATTCAGCCGTAACTAAAGTGTTGATGGTAAATCGCAAGCCTTCGCCCATCAAACATTCTAAATTAGAAGAACTGATCGTATCTGATTTTATGAAATTGGAACAGCATGCTGAAGCCTTAAAAGGCTATGATGCCTGCTTTTATTGTGCAGGAATCAGTTCTATAGGTATGAATGAAGCTGATTATACACACATTACGTATGATACGACCTTGGCTTTTGCCCAAACACTGGTTTTAGTCAATCCGGATATGGTTTTTACATTTGTGTCTGGCGGACATACAGACAGTACCGAAAAAGGGAAGATAATGTGGGCAAGGGTAAAAGGCAGGACAGAAAATGCGCTGCAAAAGTTGCCTTTTAAAGCCGAATATAATTTCCGACCGGGATTTATGAAGCCTTTTAAGGAACAGAAAAACGTAAAGAGAGTCCTTAAAATTATCATCCCGCTATTCCCAATCTTTTTTCCTAAAAGTTCACTTACTATGAAACAAGTAGGTCAGGCTATGATTAATGCTGTCAAGAAAGGTTATCCAAAATCTATTTTGGAAATAGAAGATATCAGGGAACTGGCAAAATAGTATCATCTTTTTGTACTTTTGATGCTCCTTAAAATCAAACGCTTTTATGAAATACACTGTAGAAATTGAAATTGACCAACCTATTGACAAGGTTATTGAACTGTTTGATAATCCTGATACGATGGGTCAATGGATGGAAGGCTTACAGAGTTTTGAACATTTGAGCGGTACTCCGGGACAGCCTGGCGCAAAATCAAAACTTAAGTTTAAGATGGGCAATCGTGAATTTGAAATGATTGAAACCGTCACGGTACGCAACCTGCCGGAAGAATTTACGGGAACTTATGAAGCCGACGGCGTCTTTAATAGCGTAAGAAATAGTTTTATTAAACTTTCCGATACTAAGACCAAATATGTAACGGAAAATGAATTCCAACTAAAAGGTTTTATGAAAGTGATGGCTTTTCTGATGCCGGGTGCTTTCAAGAAACAGTCGCTTAAATTTATGGGTGACTTTAAAAAGTTTGCAGAAAGTCAAAACTAAAAATCAAGGTTTATTTTCTAAGGAATTCTTTTTTCAAACTTTGCGGCTCTGCGCCTTTGCGTGAAATAGTTGCTCGCAAAGGCGCAAAGGCGCAAAGTAAAATAGGCTTAGTAAGAAACTTTTACTGTATTATAAAAACAGCCAGTTTATCGTAGCATTTTCCTGTAAAGAAACCGACTTGAAAAATGCCTTAGGAGTTAATCCTGTAAATGCCTTAAAATCTTTAATAAGGTGCGATTGGTCATAAAAAGTACTGTCATAGCTCAATGTACCTTTGCTTTTATCCTTATTGGCAAGCTCGGTGTTTTTAGCCATCGTTTCCCTAAATCGTTGTATTTTTTTAAATTCTGAAGGTGTCTTGCCTATGTGAATATGAAACTGTCGCGCAATATTTTGTCGGCTTGTATGGTGTTTTGCCGCAAGCTGTTCGATAGATGCTTCTCCTGCATTTTCTATCAGTTCCAGCACTACATCCTGTATTAGCGGATTTTCAAAACCGATTAGCTTAGACAACCAATATTTTTCAATCTGGTTTCGCTGTTCCTCCTTATTATTTCCATTCAATATTGATTTCATAGTCGCCTCATAATCTTCGAAAGGGGCAAAAGAACTGGAAAAATTTTTAAGATAATACTCTAACGGTTTTGAAATAAAAGCATTCAGTCCTAAAGGCTTAAAGTAAAAGGTAATTTCTCTAATCTTGCCTTCGTAATGTATTTTGAATGGTTTTTTATAATGGCAGATGAGTGTGGAAAGAAAAGGAGTTCCTTTTTTTTCTTCGGCAAAAATACCCGTATTATCAATCATTAGCCGGGTATCATCAATGACAGATACGATACTGAAATTATTCGGGAAAGTAAAATATTCAACCCTAGGTTCATCTCTTTCCTTTTCTAAGAAATAATAACCTTCAATATATTGGGCTAGGATTTTGTTTTTTGGACTGAAATACTGTAGCTGCATAAGGCTAAATTCTGTTTTTATCTGATATGTACGATATGTATTGGGATTTATTTAACGGGCTGGTCGTATTTTCTCAATGCTTTTTTATGTTTTTCTCTAATTCGTTGTCTAAGGCTTTCAGGAGCCAGTACTTCAATTCCTTCAGCAAATCCCATAATCAGCCTTTCAAATTCATAATTGATGTTTAACATCAGGCTGATTACAATACTTCCACCTCTCTGATGTTCTTCAACTTTTTGGGAGTGGTGAAATGGTTTTGTTATTACATAAGGCGCATTATGAGCATCTACCCACAAACGGATATTTCTGACTCTTTGGCCTTCGCTAACCGAAACGCCGATCACGTCTTTGTAGAAATCTTCTGCATTGAAATTCTCTTCAGCATACGGATGGTTAAAATCAAAATCGACTGCTTCGATACGGTCTAATGCCAGGTTGACAATAGGCAACGCTGCTTTTTTCTTACCAACCAAAAACCAGCGGTTATTGAATTCTTTTAAAATGAACGGATGAAAGATAAACTGTTGAGATTCTCTGGATTTAAACGATTTATAAGTAAGTATCACTACAACTTTCTTGATGATGGCCTGGTATAGTATGTCCAGAAAATGCAATCCTTTTAAGTTCTCATTTTTATCCAGATAGATAACAGGTTGGGTATGCGATTTCTCTGCATAAATCTTATCTTCAAGACGCTGTAATATATCGGATACATCATTGAATAAAGAAAAATCTTTAAACTGCTTGAGCATTGAAACGGTTTCGGTCAGTACATTGATATCCGTTTCGGTTAGTGGAATATCGGTTATGGTATATTCCTCGTCTTCATATTTATAATACTTTTTGTCATAGACCACAATAGGCGCATTATAACCTAATTTTTCACTACGCATAAGCTGAATATCGAGCTGAGTGGTTCTTTTGCTTACGGAATTTTCTTTGCCTTCGTATTCAAACAATGCTTTAGAACAAGCCTCCATCAAATCTTCCAAAGTCCATTTCCTATATTGGTTTTGCAGGCATTTATCAATGGTTTTATAACGGATAAGGGCATTCTTGTTTTGAGACATTTTTTCTTAGTTTTAAAGAGTAAGGAAGTAAAAAGTATTTACCAGTTAGCCAAAAATAAAAATTCTTTTTTACTGCGCAAAATAATTGCGTAGTAGTGTAATCATCTTTGTACCATCAAAATAATCTAATAAGGCCTTGTAGCTTAAAGGGAAAAGCCTGTGGCAAAATTTACTGGCCATTGAGTTTACGGATATTCCGGTTAGACCTGCGCGGACTAATGGGTAGAATTTACAGAAGCACCGAAATCGTTAGGGAAAGTAGGGAAGCGTATTTGCAGCCGTAATGCCTGAGAGGGAATGTGAGTTCGAATCTCACCAAGGTTACATTCAGAAACCAATCAAAACTTTTTTGATTGGTTTCGTTTTTTATATATGGTTGCTATCAGCTTTATTCCTGTTTGTTTAGCTTGGAATAATCTGTTAATCCTAGCTTATTGCCAAACGGGTCGTTAAATTCTACAGCTAAGCCGGTCATTATCTCAAATGGCTCGCTCAAAAACGTTACTCCTTTTTGTTTTAGGCCCTCGTATGCTTCCTGTACATTATCTACAGTAAACCAAATAGCCGGTTTTGCATTTTGCATAGTACTAAGAATAATAGCAGGCTCATTTTTACCTACTTTAAAGGCTGTCATACCTTTATCTGAAAAATCAAATTTAATCTCAAGTCCAAGTTTGTCTTTATAAAATTCCTTTGCTTCATTAAGATTTTTGGCAGGAAGAAAAAAGTTGTCGAAGTCGCGTATATTCATAGAATTCAAGATTTAATTTGTGATAAGTCAATACCTAATTTTGTAAACTCAAGTATTCCCTTGTCGGTAATGTAAAAATTTTTGTCATCCGGTTTCTCTTTAGCTAACCAGCCTTTTGCTGTAAACTGTTCTAATAAAAGCATTCCAAGTTTTCCTCCAATGTGTTCGTAACATGCCTTAGCAGGCTTTCTGTCTAATGTCTTGCTCATTTTTTTAATTTTAATTTATTCTAAAATGTTCTAGATTGTTGAATATTAGGATTATTGAAATCAAAATTAATCAAAGTTGAAAAATAGAAACGTGATATTAGTCATACTTTTTTACTTTTAAAAAATCAATAATTCAAGTAAGAGAAGAATAAAAAATTACTACGCAAAATAATTGCGCAGGTGCATGTGCATCTTTGTACCATCAAAAAATGGAAAACATGAAAACACCAATCAACGGAACCGATTTGCTGGAATTGGGATATCCTCAGGGAAGCGTTATCGGGATTGCCCTAAAAGTAAATAAAAAGAGAACTGGCTATACAAAAGACCAGATGTTCGATAGGTATAAAAAGGTATTGGAAGCTCCAGAGGAGTATATCGAAGATGCGCTTTTTGGAAAATTGGCTATAGCATTAATCGAAAAGTTTGCAGAAAAACCAGAAGATTTTATTGCCCTGAATCCAAACCCGAAAGCCTTTTCATCCTATGGACTAAACCATATTGAAGCAGGAGCCATAGATCAGATGAAAATTGCGATGCAATTGCCAGTTACGGTTGCCGGTGCCCTGATGCCAGATGCGCACCAAGGTTACGGATTACCAATTGGAGGCGTATTGGCTACGCAAAATGCTATTATTCCTTATGGAGTAGGTGTGGATATTGGTTGTAGAATGGCCCTGTCGGTTTATGATATTCCGGAAGATTTCTATTATGAGAATGAACACAAATTCAAGAGAGAGCTGATAGCGCATTCTAAATTTGGTGCAGGTCACGGTTTCCAGGGACAATACAGAGCAGATCATGCTGTACTGGAAAGCCCTAACTTTGAAACTAACCCGTTTATCAAGAATTTAAAAGATAAGGCTTGGTCACAACTAGGGTCTTCCGGTGGAGGAAACCATTTCGTTGAATTCGGAATTTTAGAATTTGAATCGGATGATGCCGTTTTGGGTATTTCCAAAGGAAAATATGTTGCGTTGTTGACACATTCCGGTTCCAGAGGTTTTGGTGCTACTGTTGCCGGACATTATACTAAAATTGCAAAAGAGTTATGCCCATTACCGGAAGTGGCAAGAAATCTGGCTTATCTGGATATGAACTCGGAGATAGGACAAGAGTATTGGATAGCCATGAATCTGGCGGGAGATTATGCTTCGGCCTGCCATGAAATCATCCATAATAAGATGCAACAAGCATTGGGTGCTGAGGTGTTGGCGAAAGTGGAGAACCATCATAATTTTGCCTGGAAAGAAATCTGGAATGGAGAAGAAGTAATCGTACACAGAAAAGGAGCAACTCCGGCCGCAAAAGGTGTGATGGGAATCATACCGGGAAGTATGACGGCACCTGGATTTCTGGTTAGAGGAAAAGGAGAAGAAAACGCCATCAACTCGGCTTCGCATGGTGCCGGACGACAGATGAGCAGAGGTCAGGCTTTTAGGACGATTACCAAAAATGAAATGCAGGCCGTTCTAAATCATCATGGCGTAACGCTGATTGGTGCCGGACTGGATGAAGCGCCTATGGCCTATAAAGATATCAACCAGGTCATGGCATCGCAACAGGAATTAGTAGATGTAGTAGCAAAATTTACTCCTAAAATGGTGCGTATGGCAGATGACGGAAGCAGAGAAGATTAAAAATAGCAGGCAATTTCAGCCTGCTATTCTTTTATAAACTTACCATTCCAATTACCACGATCTGTAGAAACCGAAATCTGGTATATTCCCGAAGCTAGTAATGAAACATCTATAGATTTTGGATTTTCGGTAATGGTATAAATTGTCTGTCCCAACATATTGGTAATGGCAATTTTTTGTATTTCCGAATTTTGGCTATCGGTAAATTCAAAATGCAGTTGGTTTTTGGCAGGATTCGGATACATTTTTATGGCTAAAGATTTTGATCTATCCGGAACAGATAATTCAGGAGCTAGCGAACCTTCCTGTGTTTTTGCATACAACCCGATAGTGCCTGTTTTGGATAAGCGAAATTCTACAAAAGCGATACCATTTTCTGAGCCAGAATTGAAAGGAATAATCTTTTCTGCATCAGGCAGGGCATATGTACCGGCAGACATAGAGGCAATTACTGCTGCTGCGGTATTGCTGTCTGACAAGAACCATCCGGCATCTACGATATCTCCGGTAGGTGGTGCGTTTACAACCAGATTGGTATATTCGGATATGGAATAATAAACCCGTACAATAATACCATCATTTGCAGTATGGTTTCCGCTATCGGTAATAGAAACAAGGCGATTGCTGACTCTGGTGCTGTTAGTACCGTTGCTGATTTGGTAATATCCATCGGTAGAAGTAACACCAGGCGGAAGGGTTCCTATATTGTTGTTATTAATTTGTACGTTGGATGGCGAAAAGTTATTGCCATTCGGATTGACAGTCAGCATTTTTCGGGCACGATTTGTTGGATTTGACCAATCGTAGTTACATCCTGAATAGGTCAGCGTTGTCGTTGTACGTGATACTGCCAAAAGCGGAGTTGATGCAGCCAGCGAAATATCACCTGTAATGTTCCAGCCTTTTCCACCGTTGACAACAGGTAATAGGAGGTTGGCACGGGCAGCTGCTCCGTCATTGCAATAATAAAGCCCTGCTGCGCCTAAAACCCGGCTCTGAGGACCATTGGCACTAAATCCGACCAGTGTTGCATCATAATTGGCAATGCTCATGCCGCAATTATCAAGCATACCGCCAAAAAAACCTCCTAAAGAAGAATTTAAATTTAAACGTGCTCCCCATGGTCCCAGATTTTGGTTAAATGCGGAGGCATCTTTAAACATGGCTTCCATAGAAATTGCTGAAGAAATGTCCCAATTGCTAATGTCCTGATTGAAGGAAGTTGCCCCTTGAAACATATTCAGCATATTGACAGCTGAAGAAACATTCCAGTTACCGATATTTTGATTAAAAGCCGAAGCTCCTTTAAACATGGCATTCATATTAATAACATTACTCATGTTCCAATTGCCTATGTTTTGGTTGAAGGCCGTGGCTCCGGAAAATAGGGTTGACATATCTACAACAGCGGCTGTATTCCAGTTTCCGATAGGCTGGTTGAAAGCTGTAGCATCACTAAACATGCCATTCATTGTAGTAACAGCGCTTGTATTCCAATTTCCGATAGGCTGGTTAAAGGCAGTAGCTGCTGTAAACATGCTGCGTGTAATCGTAACAGCTCCCATATTCCAGTTGTTGATATTCTGATTAAAGGCAGTAGCTTGAGAAAACATACCGTCTGCATTAGTAAGACTGGCAGTATTCCAATTCCCGATGGGCTGGTTAAAAGCCCTGGCGGCATAAAACATATACTCCATGTTGGCAACGGCTCCTGTATTCCAATTTCCAATATTTTGATTGAAATTAGTAGCATTGGCAAACATGTTACTCATAGTTGTAACGAGAGCCGTATTCCATGTTCCGATATTCTGATTAAAAATTGTTGCACCGCTAAATAAATAACTCATATTGGTTACGGTAGCTGTATTCCAGCTTCCAATATTGGCCGGGCCATTTAAAGCGATACAAAATTGAAACATCTGGCTCATGTTAGTCACACCTGAAAGTACGGGAACATCGCTTGCCATAATGTTCATAGTGGTACAGCCATAAAAGGCACCAGCAAAGTTTGTCCAGGCAATGTTTCCCCATTGCGCAATGTTTTTCAGTTTTACTTTATCACCTGAATTATTGAAATAGATTCTTGGAAAAGTTCCGGTAATTTTAACCTGATAATTGGTGTTGATTGTCAAACCGGTAAATTGAGCATTTCCGGTAACATTATTCAATGTCGTAATGATGGTTGCCGGAGTATCAAGTCTTGCAATGGTGGCGGTATAGTTATATCCTGTCCCCGTTGTCGGAATTGTAATTGTTGTGCTGGCACCCGTATTCCATTCAGTTATAAACTGCCCGAAACAGGGAAAAGCAGCCATTAGGAAAAATGTAAAAAGAAGTAGTCTTATTTTCATAGGTAGTTTTTGGGTGTAAGTAGGTTTTGTCTAAATATTATTCCTTTACAAATTTGCCTTTCCAGTCGCCTTTATCAGTAATGAGATGGAGTTGGTATATTCCGGCTGCCAAAAAGTTGATATCGACTGACGGATTTTTATACGCCTCATTGTAGACAGTTTGTCCTAGCATATTGCTTATTAAAATCCGTTTTGTTTCAAAATTAGGCGTATTTGGAAGTTGTATGTTCAGGACATTAGCTGCTGGATTTGGGTACAGTTTTATAGTATTTTTCCAAGTGAATTCATCAGTACCCAGACAGCCATCCACAGTAAGTTGTAAAGGCATGGTTATGGTAGTACCACAGGAATTGGTCATCGTGCAAGTATAAATACCGCTGTCTGATACTACAAGATTGGAAATAGAGAGTATGGCGGTCGTTTGTGAAGGCAATACGGTTGAGCCTTTTTTCCAGACATAACTGATGGCATTGGTATTTTGTACGTCAAATACAAAAGGATTGTTCTGACAAACGACAAAAGAAGCAGTATCAAAAAAGTGATAAGAAGGCTTGCGGCAGATTTCGATAAGATCTTTTGGTTCATAGGTATTATTAGCAATTATTTTTCGGTTGACTGTATTTGTTGTCAGGTTAAGTTTGAAGTTTCCTTGACCGCTGCTGCCATAAATAGCACCATCGCTGGCTTTTAGCAATGTGCCATACGGAGCTCTGACCATATCATCTGCAACATAAGAAAAAGGACGAAGGATAGACATGGTTTCTGTGGAAAGGTCGTATTCAAATACGAGACCGTCTGGATTAGGATAGCTGCTATTATTGTTTCCACCTAAGGTACCATAAAGCTTATTGTCGGTGCTTTTGATAATTGGACTAGGATTAGCACCGTTTACAGCATAGTTGAAGTCAAACTTTTTAACCATCGTATTGGTAGCAATTGTATATTCAAAGAGTGTCCCGCTGCCCAATGGAGCTACGCCTTGAGGGCCTATATTAGCTCCACCCAATGCCGTACCGTATAATTTTCCTGGAAGAGCTTCCACCAGTTTGGTTTCATAAATAGTATGAATGACATCAGAACCAGAACCGGGTGTACCAAGAACATAAACTTTAGTCAGTTGGTTGTTTGAAAGATTCAGCCTATAAATACCACCAGGAAAAGGAATATTTTGTGCAGATGGCGCCATAGAAGTTACACCATATAAATTTCCATCGGATGCTTTCATAAGCTCTCCGGTAAATTTAGGATATTGGTTACTGTTATTATAAGAAAAAGGGGGAATGGTTGCAACGATGCTCATTTCTTCCGTATTGATATTGTATTTGAAAATGGAAGAACCGCTATTGGTAATGCCATATAGAATGTTAGGCTGAGGTTCTATAACACCATGCATTGCACCTGTTAATGTTGTAGAAAGTACTTTATATTGGTCGAGTATAAGATCGTATTCAAATAGTACTCCTAATGGTACTCCAGGGCCTGGTATACCGCCATCGTAACCAGTCACACCATATAATTTTCCGTTGGAAGCCTGGAATAGTCGGCCTCTTGGAAACTTTCCCAACATACCGTTAGGATCAAACTCATGCATGGTTTCAGGATTTGAACTATCACCTGCCAGAGCAGTTTTGATAATAACGCCATTGTTGCTTCCGGGAGTTCCTAAAGGCGTCATCCGATAACCCCAAAGTTCTTTTTGGGCATAAGAAGAAGAAAAAATAAAAAACAGGCAAGCTGCAAACAGGGTAATTTTTTTCATGTTGTTCCTCGTTTGGTAGGTTTGTGGCAATGCTAATACTACGAGAAAGCTATTGTATGGCGGGTTCGTGATTTGTGGGCGTGAACGTAAGGTAGTAGCTTAGTTGTAAGGGTACTAGTGCAAACTTAGGCTAATAAATTAAATTTTATGTTTTCTGAAGGATAAATTTTGAGAGAGGAGGATTCTTTCAGAGCCATAATGTAGGTTGAAAGAGAATTTATTTTAAAATATTTTTAAATTTGAGAAATTACTTATTATGATAGACAAAATACTAGATAAATTAAAAACGATAGAAAAAGAAAAAGGTGTAGAAATCCTTTTTGCTTGCGAATCGGGAAGCCGTGCGTGGGGATTTGCATCTCCTGATAGCGATTATGATATACGCTTTATTTACAAACATGATCTTGACTATTACCTGTCACTTTGGGAACAGCCTGATGTGATTGAATTTATGACAGAAGAGGATTTGGATGGCTCTGGTTGGGATTTAAGGAAAGCCGTAAAGTTATTGGCAAAATCCAATGCAACTTTGTTGGAGTGGCTACATTCGCCTGTAATATATTACAGAAATGAAACTTTTATGAAAGAAATATTGCCTTTAGCCGAAGCTTGCTTTTCGCCTGTGGCATGTCTGCATCATTATTTGGGCACGACCAAGAATTTCATGGACGTATGCTCAGTAGAGAAAGTCAAGCTAAAAAGTTATTTCTATGCATTGCGTACAGCATTGGCTGGCAAGTGGATTATAGAAAAGAATACGTTTCCGCCTGTGGCTTTTGCAGAACTGTTGCCTATTGCTCCCATAGAAGTACAAGAAAAGATAGCGGAATTGTTGGATATCAAAGCACAACAAGATGAAGGCTATCTACATCCGAAAGAAGTTTTGATTACAGACTTTTTAATGGAAACGATTAGGTTTAATCAGGAGAATGCTGGGAGTTTGGCTAGTGGAAAGAAGGTAAGCAGGGAGTTGGATAGTTTTTTTAAAAACTGTATTAAATAGAATAATTGTTGAATTAAAATTTATAAATACTGTTTTATATTGCAGAAGAATTTTACAAAGAAGCATGACCATCCAAGACCTTAAATCACAAAACCTAATTCTCTTTGAAGTCATTTCAGGAAGCAAGTCCTTTGGGTTAGATACGCCTACATCAGATACTGATATTAAAGGAGTATTTTACTTGCCCAAAGAAAAGTTCTATGGATTGGATTATATTCCACAGGTTGCTAATGAAACCAACGACGAGGTATATTATGAAATCGGCCGTTTTGTGGAATTACTACTCAAAAACAATCCAAATATTTTAGAAATCTTGGCTACGCCTGAGGATTGTATTCTTTACAAACATCCGTTAATGGAGCGCTTACGGCTAGAAGACTTTCTGTCCAAGTTATGTAAGGACACTTTTGCTGGCTATGCCGTAACGCAGATTAAAAAGGCAAGAGGATTGAAAAAGAAAATCGTGAATCCAATGGCTAAGGAAAAGAAAAGCCTTTTGGATTTCTGTTATATACTGCAAGGTTACGTAAGTATACCGCTACGACAATGGCTGAATGAACGGAACTATCAGCAAGAACGATGCGGTTTAATTAACCTGTCAAATTCACGGGACATGTTTGCGTTGTTTTATGATGTAGAAGGAAACCTGGGCTATAAAGGCATTATCCAAAAAGAAAGCTCTAATGAAGTTTCGCTTTCATCTATTCCGAAAGGGGAAGCTCCTGTAGTTTATCTTTCTTGCAATAAAGATGGCTATTCTAAATACTGCAAAGAATATACGGAATATTGGAACTGGATTGATAAACGCAATGAAGACCGATACCAGACTAACCAGCAGCACGGAAAAAATTATGACAGCAAAAATATGATGCATACAATCCGATTGTTACAAACTGCTGAGCAGATTCTTTCTACCGGAAAGTTAAATATTCGTGTTTTAAATCGCGCAGAGTTGCTGGCTATTAAATCAGGAGAGAAAGAGTATGATGAGTTATTGAGATTGGCAGATCAGCTGATTATCTCAATTGATAATTATTATAAAACGTCAATTTTGCCAGACTATCCAGATGAAAAAAAAGGATTAGAAACTTTGATTGATATCCGAAAAAGTTTGTATTCTTGATTGAATATTTTTGACTAATAGGAATAATCCTTATTACTTTCTCAAAAAAACAATTACATTTGTCCTCGAAATGAATACAATATACCAACATAGCGCACCGTCATTTAGATTAATAAGCGATCGTATTGGAGCAAAGCTTCTGGCGAAATGCCAGGGATGTGGTATGTATTGTAAAGATTTCAAGCAAAATTTGTAATTGATAATCCGAAACTATATAAAAAGCGTCCTGACATCAGGGCGCTTTTTTTGTTTTACAGCTATTTTGAAGACAAATAAGACAGATTAAGCAAGGTTTTGGAAAAAGAAATTAAAGAAAAAACAATAAAAATGATATAAAAACAAGTGCCTTACAAAGCACAGCCTAAAAAAAGTAAAAAAATGTTTCATGCCTAGTATAAAAAATAGAAAATAAGACTTGGAAACTAACCAAATGAGAGACAGTCATTTGAATATTGTAAAGATATCTGCAACCCAGCGGACAGGATTTATTTTGTTTAAAAATAAATGTAATTAATTGATTATCAATAAAATAAATTAAAAAATAATTTGGAAGTTTAATTTTTTCGACTTTATCTTTGCCGAAGAAAAATGGAAGGATTTCTGATTTGAGATTTAAGATTTTTGATTTAAGATATGCCAACTATAAACTATCAACTAACAATTATAAACTATAAAGATATGTTTGCTTTTAGATTACATAACATTCATCAAGCTTTCCCGAGACTGGATAGCAAATTTTATAAAACACAGGTGTATGATCATTACAGGCTGATAGGATAATTTTATCCTGTAGTATGATATGAAGCACCTTTAACGAGGTGCTTTTTTTATGCCCAAAAGAGGGATAGACCCTCTGCCTTCTAAGCAGGTGGTCGCAGGTTCGAATCCCATCGTGGTCACATAAGTTCTGGAAAGGAACTGGCTCATTGGGGTTACTGGCTAACCTTCCTAACTGTCTCTCGGGAGAAAGCTGTGAGTAATCCCATATGAACCGTATACGGTGCTTTTAGTTTATTAGGTAAAACCTCAGATTGTGGTTCTGAAGAACAGGGTTCGATTCCCGAAAGCACCCAAAAAAAACTGGGAAGATAACGAAGGTTGTTTACCCGCCTTGGACGCGGGAGGTCGCAGGTTCGAATCCTGCTTTCCAGACTTATCAATTGCAGGAATGGCGGAATGGTATACGCGGCAGATTTAGGATCTGTTTTTTGAGAGTTCGAGTCTCTCTTCCTGTTAGTTTGAAGCACTAAAGGTATTCGTTCAACTCGAATCTGTTCCACAATGTTTAATTAAAAAAAATACTAATCATGAGAAAAGACATCTTAAAAAGGTTTTTGACAAACACGGATGAAACGGGACGCTTCCTGATGAAGTCTAGGCTAACAGGTATTATTTATTTTGTTGAGCCAATTTATAATGGGAAAACACCCGAATGGGGCGATCTTGATCCGGCAACCAAAAAGCTCACGGGCAATTATGGTTCTAAATATACAGGAGCCGTTACCAAGAAAGAGTCGCTCATAACAGAAGAAAATGGCTTTGTTAATATAGGCTATTTTAAAGGAAGTCCTTTCGGAGCCATTGAACAAAGAGACCGTGAACACCAGAAAAGACTAGGACTTCTATAAATTTAATTCACTGCGCAAAATAATTGCGCAGTAGTTTTGAAATCTTTGTCATGTAATAAAACAATAAGTTCATTGAAATATAAAATAGTTAGCAAGGTCAAGTGTGAGTTACTTCGAATAACCTTCCAAGATAGCACTTACCCGATTACCGGCTAACTTTTTTAAAATTATGGGGCAGTAGCTCAGCGGTTAGAGCAGGTCAGTTTTTGAAATTATCTGAAAAGGTCAACAAAAACTTACTTCTTACACTTTTGATGTCCGGGTCGCGGGTTCGAATCCCGCCTGCTCCACAAATTAATGGTCAATAAAAACTTACTTCAGAAAATTGGTATTTCCGGTTCGAGTCCGGCAAGTTTTTAAATCACCATTAGTTTAGAAGGTCAAGATTAGCTTACTCCTGGGGAAGCCCACCAAATTACATTGATTCAGCTATTCCATTATCTTCAAGAATAAAATAAGGTCAAGTGTTTCTTACTTCAAAACTCTTTCAGGTAGAACCCAGAAACACAATTATCTAATTTAAAACCAAAAACAAAATGAAAACAAAAGAACTATTAAAAATCAGTTTGCGCCAGAATGCAATCTTTATCCCGAATGAATTGATAGCAAACGATAGTAAAGTATTGTCTGCTCCAACAGCAGTATTATTAGCGAATGTTTCGAAACTGGGATTTACTTTTTCAGAAACTTTATTGCATGCTTTGAATAATGTTAATCCAGGCTATAAAATAGAAGTCTTAGAAACTTTAAAAACAGTTTTAGGTATCGATAAAAATTGGACTCCGTTGGTTAAGGAATGGAATGTTCCAACCGGTGAATCTGCTTTTGATCATATTGTTACGATGATTGCTAATGTTTTCAAGACAGACAAAGGAACTACTCTGCAGTGCGGCCATAGTATTCCAAAGAATACTTTTCCTTTAGAAAGATACAATGGCTGCCCGTTTTGTGGTACTCCGTTTGAATTTGGTACTATTGAAAACTTTGGACAGGGAAGCAAATTAAAAGTATTGGAATTGTGGACAGAAAAGCAATTGAATGATTATTTCAATTCATTATTGCAATCTAAGACAGCTCTTGACGCTACTCAGGTGGAAAGCTTGAAAGTATTATTGCATTATTTGCCTTTGCCAAAAGTAGAAATCGGAATAAAAGAGACTTTAGTTTTAGTGATCGATACTTTGATTGAAGAAGATAAAGAAGAAAAAGCAGTTCAATATTTCAAGTCTCCAACAGATATCTTACGATACTTATGGTTCAAGAAAACAGGCTTACTGCAAATCATAGAGCCTAAAACTATCATAAAGAGAGTTGAAGAAAACGGAAAGCATATTTTTATACCAGCAGATAATAGCGCTCAATCTAAATTGATTGCCAAAAAGGATTTGAAGCTTAAATACTCTAGAAAAGAATGTCTGATGGTCGCCAATTGGCTAAACAATTTGGATATGGATGTGCAGGCTATGTGTGAAACCATGCATCCGAAAAGAGGAATGTGGATTCGTTTTATCAGAGCTTTGCGTTTGGCAGAATACGCTAAAAGAAAAGGCTTTGGAAAACTAAGCGAATTGTTGGATGTATTCTATAACCAGGCGTATGATGTTTGGCAGGCAGACGTAAACCGTTACCGTTTAAAAATGGATGTTGAAAAAACATTTGCTTTGCTGAAGCAGCGTCCAGGTCTATTCGCACGTTCTTTATTCTCGAATATGCTTTGGTTTGGTTCTGACGAAACAATTGTCCACTTTACGGAGATTATCGATAAAATTCCTGCAAGGCTACTATTCACACTAAACATGTATGCTCAAAATTATTTTGATAAAAACATACAAAGAAGCGTGAAGCCATTAGGAGGAACTAATAAGAGAATTGGTGCCAACATCTTATTAGGTTTATATGATGAAAAGCAATTAGAGGCGATGAAAAGCCAGATTGAAGATTTGTGTATTCTGGCAATGAAAAAAAGATTCGCTGCTGTTGCAAATGATAACAAGACGATGTATATCGATCCGCAATTATTCAACATTCCTGTTTCTATTGGAGATAGAAGTGATACGGTTCAGGATTTACCTGTTGCCTTGATGGGTACTCGTTACCCAGTTAAAGGTAATGAAGTGAGACTGTTCATGCAATGGGGTAAAGATTTGCCAGCCCAGCATTTGGATATGGACTTAAGCTGCCATATTGCTTATGAAAACAAGTTGGATATGTGCTCGTTCAGCAGATTAAATACAATCGGTTGTAAGCATAGTGGTGATATCAGAAGCATACCGAATAAAATTGGTACGGCAGAATATATCAACATCAATATCGATGAGTTGAAAAAGGCAAGAGCAAAATTTGTGACCTTTACGTGTAATGCGTATAGCAATGGAAACATTACTCCGAACCTTGTTGTAGGATGGATGAATAGCAAATACCCGATGAAAATATCGGAAAGAACAGGCGTAGCTTATGATCCGTCTTGTGTTGACCATCAGGTAAGAGTAACTCAAAACGTTGCAAAAGGTTTGGTTTTTGGTGTGCTGGATGTTGCCAAAAAAGAAATCATTTGGTTAGAGATGACTTTTGGTGGTCAAATTGTCCAAGGTCTGGACTATAAAGGAGTTCAGGCTCTATTATCAAAACTGAGCAGTAAATTGAATATCGGTAGTCTGCTACAACTTAAAGCAGAAGCTCAAGGTTTGGAGATTATCGAATCCTTAAATGCGGATGAGGTTTATGATGCTCAATGGGCGATAAATGCAGCTGCTGTAACGCAGTTATTAATAGATTAAGTTAAAACCACGAATTTGTTTTCAATGAGTTCGTGGTTTTTAAAAAGTAAAACAAAATGAAAACAACAGATAAAATTATAATTATAGACCTTGAAGCGACGTGCTGGAAAGGTCAGATTCCCGATGGGGAAGCAAATGAGATTATAGAAATAGGCTTGAGCCTGTTAGACACGGCTACAGGTGAAATTTCTAAGAGCCAGGGTATTTTAATCAAGCCGCAGCGTTCAACAGTAAGTCCGTTTTGTACGGAGCTTACAACAATAACCCAGGATTTATTGGATAAAGAGGGCGTATTGTTTGAAGAAGCCATTGAAAAACTTATTGACGAATACAATCCGGATTTATATACCTGGGCGAGCTACGGCCAATATGATTTAAATATGCTGAAAAGGCAATGCATGTCCTTTGGCGTGAACTATCCAATGGGCAACGACCATATTAATGTGAAGGTTTTGTTTGCTGAAACAAGAGGACTGTCAAAACCAACAGGCATGAACGGTGCTTTGCATATTCTTGAAATACCACTTGAAGGAACACACCACAGAGGTGTTGATGATGCAAAGAATATTGCTAAAATATTACATTGGTGCCTAAACAACCAATAACAAAAAACCATGAATCATCACGATTCATGGTTTTATAACTTAAAGACATAAAACAAAAATTCAACCGGTTTATGATTTTTTCAATTCCAGCCATTTATCATAGGAAAGTACGCCTAATTCAGGTTGTCCGTTTCCTTCTAAAAGCGATATGAATTCCAATTGGTTGCCGTCAGGATCGTTGAAATAAATAGCCAATGCAGGCATCCATGCAAATACCATAGGTGTTGATGAACCGTTTTTAAGGAAATTATAAGGCTGAAGCTGGTTGTTTTTTAAAAAGAGCTCAGAATGTTGCTGTATAAATTCAATATCACAAGTAAAGGCAAAATGTCGTGTCTGTATAGATTCCTTTTGTTCCCATAGTCCCAACATGGCTTTTTTTCCTTCGCCAATCCATAGGAAGGCTATTGGTCTGGTTTCGTCGTAATGTGCCAATTGTAATCCCAGTATTTCGGTATAAAATTGCACTGCTTTTGCCAGGTCACTGACTTGGACATGGGTTTCGTATAGTCCGGTTATCATAAGAATAGTAATTTATTGATAATCAAAATTAGCTATTCTTCGAGGCATAGAAAGCGCTTTTCTATAATAAAAGTCTATACGACTATTGAGTACAATTAATCAGTTTCAAGCAGACAGAGCGGATTATTATGATAAGCTATTTAAAACAAAAACCGCAAACAGGACGTTTGCGGTTTTTTGTTTTTTAAGCGTCTTTATATATTTTGTCGTACAGGTCTTGGTATTTCTCCTTAACGTTCTTACGTTTTAATTTTAAAGTAGGAGTAAGTTCTCCACCGTCAATCGACCACACTTCAGGTGTCAATTCAAAACGTTTGATCATTTCCCAATGTCCGAATTTTTTGTTGATATCATCAACTTCTTCCTGAAAGCGTTTTTTTACATCTTCGTTGGCAACAATCTCCTTGTTTGTTGAACCAATGGATAACCCTTTTTTAGCTGCCCATTGTTTTACGAAATCAAAATCAGGCTGTATGAAAGCACCCGGCATTTTTTCGCCATCGCCAATAACCATAATTTCGCCAATAAAACGGGACTGTTTCATGGCATTTTCTATCAGCTGAGGTGCAATATATTTTCCACCTGAAGTTTTGAACATTTCTTTTTTCCTGTCGGTGATTTTCAAGAAACCTTCTTCGTCAATTAAACCAATATCGCCTGTATAGAAATAGCCATCTTTGACAGCTTCTGCCGTTTTTTCAGGATCTTTATAATATCCCATCATTATATTTGGGCCTTTGCAAAGAATCTCTCCGTCTTCGGCAATCTTTACTTCAACATTGTCAATTACTTTACCTACAGTTCCTATTTTAAAACCATGATTACGCATATCGTTTACGGCAATCACAGGAGAAGTTTCAGTTAAACCATAACCTTCCATTACAGGAATTTGAGCTGCGGCAAATACTCTTGCCAATCTTGGCTGTAAAGCGGCACTTCCTGAAACCATCAATTCAAGATTATTACCCAAACCTTCTTTCCATTTACTAAAAACCAGCTTTCGGGCAATTCCTAATTGAAATTCATACCACCAGCCATTTTTTCCATAAGGTTCAAATTTGAGCCCAAGCTCGATAGACCAGAAAAAGAGTTTTTTCTTGATTCCGGTAAGTTCGGCTCCTTTGGCATAAATTTTATCATATACTTTTTCTAAAAGCCTTGGAACTGCCGTCATAACGTGCGGTTTGGTTTCTTTCAGATTGTCGCTTAGCTTGTCAATCGACTCGGCAAAATAAATTCCAACACCATAATATTGGTAGAGATATACCACCATTCTTTCAAAAATATGACAGATAGGAAGAAAACTCAATGCCTTACTTTTTCCGGCTTGAAACGGAATTCTTTTTTCACTTCCCAATACGTTGGAAACAATGTTTTTATGGGAAAGCATAACGCCTTTTGGCCTTCCGGTGGTTCCGGAAGTATAAATTATTGTTGCCAGGTCTTCTGTAGTTACGCTTTGTTTGCTGGCTTCGACTTCATTCTGGTTGCTTTCGTCTTTTCCTAAATCCAGTAATTCTGTCCAGTTTTTACATCCTGAAATGGTATTGAAAGAAAAGACATCTTTTAGGTTAGGAACGTTATTTTTAATCGCATTTACTTTTTTCAAGACTTCTTCATCAGAAACCAAGCAGTAAATAGCACCTGAATGATTCAGGATATATTCATAATCTTCTTCAGAAATAGTAGGATATATAGGAACATTTTGTGCTCCGGTCTGCAGAATCCCAATGTCTACAATATGCCACTCGGTTCTGTTGTTTGATGAAATGACCGCAATCTTATCATCTTTTTGTATTCCCATTCTCAAAAGAGCCCTTGAAATGGCGTTCGCTTTTGAAATATATTCGTCAGTAGAAGTTTTCACCCATTCTCCATCATACTTTGTAACCAACGAATCGGGAATGCTGTATTTTTCCTGTTGATGGTAAGGAAAATCAAACAAGCGTGTTATTTTGTTCATTGAGGTAAATTTTACCTGCAAATTATAAAAATATATTAAGAATGCCAATACTTTTCGAGCAGCTATATGCTATTTTAATATAAGTTTAGTAATACGACTTTATCAGGCCGGTTATTTAGTTATTTTCTTCTTAAAATTAGAATTGTGCTATTTTTTGATAGAATAATGCTATAATTCGTAATTAGTAATACTCAAATTTGATAAAACTAAAAAATATTAAATTATGAGCGATATTCTAAAAAGACCCCAGTTTAAAGAAAGATATGATAATTATATCGGAGGGAAATTTGTGCCTCCGGTGCAAGGGAAATATTTTGATAACGTTTCTCCCATTGATGGAAAAGTATTTGCCCAGGCGGCACGATCTACTAAAGAAGATGTAGAATTGGCTTTGGATGCGGCACATGAAGCGTTTAAGTCATGGAGCAAGACTTCGCCTACCTACAGAAGCAATCTGCTTTTGAAAATTGCCCAGGTTATAGAAGATAATTTAGAATACCTGGCTATTGTTGAAACCATTGATAACGGAAAAGCTGTCAGAGAAACGTTGGCGGCAGATTTGCCTTTGGTTGTTGACCATTTCAGGTATTTTGCAGGCGTAATAAGAGGAGATGAAGGCACTATTGCGGAACATGATGAAAATACCGTTAGCATTGTCCTGCATGAACCTATTGGTGTTGTCGGACAGATTATTCCATGGAACTTTCCGCTTTTGATGGCAACCTGGAAAATAGCTCCTGCTCTTGCCGCGGGCTGTTGTACGGTAGTAAAACCGGCTGAACAGACTCCGGTTTCAATTATGGTTCTAATGGAACTGATTGGAGACCTATTGCCTCCAGGTGTCCTAAATATTGTCAACGGTTACGGAATTGAAGTAGGAAAACCATTAGCTACATCTTCAAGGATTTCTAAAGTTGCCTTTACAGGAAGTACCACTTCAGGCAGGCTTATTATGCAGTATGCAGCTGAAAATATTATTCCTTCCACTATGGAATTAGGAGGAAAATCACCTAATATTTTCTTTAAATCAGTAGCTGATGCCGATGATGAATTTTTTGACAAAGCGATTGAAGGTGCCGTTTTGTTTGCCTTAAACCAAGGTGAAGTATGTACCTGTCCGTCACGAATGCTGATCCATGAAGATATTTATGATAAATTCATCGCTAAAGTAATCGAGCGTACTAAGGCAATCAAAACTCTGCATCCTTTGGACAAAACAAGTATGATGGGAGCACAGACGTCAAACGAGCAATACCAAAAAATACAATCCTACTTGAAAATAGGAAAAGAAGAAGGGGCGGAAGTGTTATTAGGAGGAGAAGTCAACCATTTAGATGGCGATTTGGATGGTGGTTTTTATATTGAGCCTACAATTTTCAAAGGACATAACAAGATGCGCATTTTTCAGGAAGAAATTTTCGGCCCGGTGGTTTGCGTGACTACTTTTAAAACAGTCGAAGAAGCAATAGAAATAGCAAACGATACTTTATACGGATTAGGAGCCGGAGTATGGACTCGCGATGCCCATGAATTGTATCAGGTTCCGAGAGCTATTCAGGCTGGGCGTGTATGGGTAAACCAATATCATTCGTATCCGGCCCACGCTCCATTTGGAGGGTATAAAAAATCAGGCTTCGGTCGTGAAAACCATAAAATGATGCTGGATCATTACAGAAGCACCAAAAACATGCTGATTTCTTATGATAAAAAGAAATTAGGATTCTTTTAATAGTTGATTGTTGGCACCGCATTTAAAAATGCGGTGCTTTTATTCTCCAAAAAATATAAATAAAAACTAGTATAAAATGACAAATATGAAAGCAGCCCGCTGGCATGCGGCTAAAGATATTCGGGTTGAAGAAACAACAGTGCCATCGCCCGGAAAAAACCAGGTACAGATAGAAGTACAATTTGCAGGAATTTGTGGTTCCGACCTTCATGAATATACACATGGGCCAATGCTGATTCCTTTTGACAAGCCTTATCCGCTTAACGGACATAAAGGAGTGACGACATTGGGACATGAATTTGCAGGAATCGTAAACGAAGTAGGCGAAAATGTAAAGAATATAAAGAAAGGCGACAGAGTTGTCGTTGAGCCTATTTTTAAAAATCCAGAAAGCCCTTTTATAGCAAATGGGCAATATAATCTTTCAGAACCTCTGGGTTTTGTGGGATTGACTTCCAATGGAGGTTTTGCAAAATATACCGTGGTTGAAGATTATATGGTACATAAAATTCCGGATTCCATGAGTTTTGAGCAAGGAGCCTTAGTAGAACCGGCAGCAGTCGCTGTTTATGCGGTTTTACAAAGCGGCCTTAAAATAGGTCAGTCCTGCGTTATTTTTGGAGCAGGACCTATTGGACTTTTATGTGTACAGGCAGCTATTGCAGCCGGAGCGACAACAGTTGTAGTTGTTGATGTGGCTGAAAAGCGTTTGGAAAAAGCACTTTCTATTGGTGCCAGTTACGTAATCAACGGAAAAAGCGAAAACATTCCGCAACAGGTAAAAGACTTGACAAATGGTGGTGCTGATATTTATTTGGATGCGGCGGGCGTACAGGCAACTTATGATGCCGGCCTTGCCAGCTTAAAAAATGGAGGAACGGCCGTGCTTGTCGCTTTGTTTGGAAAACCGGTAAATCACGATGCTTTTACACAAGTTGTTCGTGAAATTACTATTAAAGGAATTATCGCTTATAGAAATATTTTCCCTGAAGTTATCAATCTCATAGCCACCGGACGAATGCCGGTTGAAAAATTAGTGACCAGCAAAATAAAACTCGATAATATAGTGAAAGATGGTTTTGAAGCTCTTGTGACTAACCCGTCAGAAGTAAAAATATTAGTCGATATTAACAATTAACTCCGTAAATGAGCTTTCCGATTCAGGAAAGCTCATTTCTTAATTAACTATGGCTACAAAAAGAGTACTGGCTACCGAAAAAGCCAAAGAAGTAATTGCAAAGCTAAAAGCAGAATATGGTGAATTGATGTTTCATCAAAGCGGAGGTTGTTGCGAAGGATCGTATCCGCATTGTTTTGAAAAAGGCGGCTTTTTAATCGGTTCAAACGATGTATGCATCGGAGAAATTGAAGGTTGCAAGTTTTATATGGCTGGCGACCAGTTTGAATACTGGAAACATACTCAGCTCACTTTGGATGCTATGGAAGGCAGGGCTGCAAGTTTTTCGCTTGAATCGGTTTTAGATGTTGGCTTTTTTATCCATTCCCGATTGTATACGGAAGAAGAAGCCAAAGATTTAGAACCTGTAGAACGGTTTAATTGATGGTGAGTTTCTGGTATTGCTTAGGCGTAATGCCTTCATGTTTTTTGAACAAGCGTATAAAATAATTGCTGTCGTCGAAACCTAGTTCATAGGATACTTCGTTCACGTGAATGTTCTGCCCGCTCAAAAGGGCTTTTGCCATCTTGATTTTTTCCTGTACAATGAATTCTACAGGAGTGATTCCTAATTCTCTTTTGAAAAAACGGTGGAAGGCTGTCGTACTCATACAAGCCACATCCGATAGTTTTTTCATATTGATATTGTTATTGATATTCGCCTTGATATAGGCTATGATTGGAGAAAGTGTCGGATTGGAATCTACAAGAGTGTTATCCTGAGCTCCTTTTTGAGTTTGGAGCTGTATGATCTGAATTAGCATTTCCTGTAAGGTCAGATCGGCAATGATGTCTTTGGTTACAGAATTGCTCAGGCATACTTTAATCAGTTTTTGTATGGAAGCAGCCAATTCTATATTGTTGTAAAAAAAGTAATTGTTAGCATTCAGCTGCCAGGAATCATCCAAACCTTTAGGGTATTTTTCGTTAAGCAGATTTAATATTTCACTGATTTTAGAATGATCCAATGCCAAGGCAAGACATTGGGTTGGATTTTGCTTGGAAGCTTCGGGAAAATCAATCTTCATTTCTACATTGGACGGAACAATAACGGTTTCACCCGGTAGGTAATCAAAACCTTCCTTATCAAAAAGATGCATTACCTTTTTGCCTCTCAACATGCTGGTGACAACCAAATCGTTAAATTTTAAAGGAACCAGTTGTGCTTCCTGATAGGTTTCAAACAGATTCAGCTCACAATGATTTAAGGTATGTATCGTTCGGTTTTCGACCAACGTCTTCAACGAATTTTCTTTAGAAAGATCAGGAGCATCCAGAATTATTCCATTTTTTAAAGCCATAACGATCAAAGTTTTTTAGGAGTAATGACTTTCTTTTTAGAAGAAAAGCCATTCCTATAAAAGTAAAGATTTTTTTCCTTTAGACAATGAACATTAACTTTTTTGCAAGCTGTCAGTAGGCTTCTTTAAGAAGTTTTCGATTATAAAAACAATCCCGATTCCAAAAGTATAGGCAAGAATATCACTCCACAGAAAACCTTGCCCTAAAACAAGATGTCCTATAGTGGTTGAACGGATGTTTACAATCCAATGGGCCTGATACAACTGTAGTGTTTCTATAACATAACAGACTAAAAGCGAAACAAGAGCTATTATTTTGGTTGCGGCTTTTGGAAAAAGAAAATGCATTATAAAGTAAATCATTATGGCATAAAGCATGTCTCCAATAAATAAAGGGATGCCTTTTATAGTTCGAGATGATAGGCCCAGAACTATTGTTCCTAAGAAGAATAAAAAATAGTAGAGTCCTGGTTTTTTCATAGTATGAATTCTGCCCTCTAAAATACAGTGTTTTTACTTATTAAAAATAGGGAATTGCCTGATAATCATCAAAATAACTGTTTCTACATTTGATTATGATTAATGCGTAAGCCGAAAAGCAAAAAAGAGTAGGCATCATGTAAAACATAATTAGTATGGGAATATTATTTTACTTAGCAATTGGCTGGTGTTGGTAATAAATTCCAAGACTGGTGCCGTTTTTGGGCATCTCTGTATCAAAATCTGGAATCATGGAGAGATTTTTTCTACTTTGTTAGTAAGTGGTATGTTTGCAGGCATAGTAGGAAGAACATTATTTAGGAGTACAATTTCACAAAATACCCTGCTTGTTTATATAAGTAAAGGGAAACTTCAGAAATGCTTGCCTTTGCGGCTTCGGGTATAAGTTACCGGGATCAGATCAGTAATGATGAAAAAGAAACAATAAAACAAAGAATCCTTTCTGTACAGAAAGGATTCTTTTTATTTTAAGTTAGCTTTTATTTTCAATCCATTTTCTTGCATTTACAAAGGCTTCATGCCAAGGAGAAACTTCATCGTTTCTTCCTTCCGGATAATTCGCCCAGTTCCATTGGAAAGTTGAGCGCTCGATATGCGGCATCATAGCCAAATGTCTTCCGGTTTTGTCACATAACATGGCAATATTAAAGAAAGAACCGTTAGGGTTAGCCGGATAATTTTCATAACCGTATTTTCCAACTACATGGTATTTGTCTTCGGTATATGGCAGGTCAAATTTTCCTTCCCCATGCGAAATCCAAACACCTAAAGTGCTTCCTGCCAATGTGGATAACATTACAGAATTATTTTCTAAAACACTCACAGACGTAAAGGCGCTTTCGTGTTTGTGAGAGTCGTTATGTCTTAATTTTCCGTGTACTTCATGTTCTGGATTGATTAATTCTAACTCCATGAACAATTGGGCTCCGTTGCATATTCCAACAGACAGCGTGTCTTCTCTTTTAAAGAAATTATCCAAAGCCGTTTTTGCTTTTTCATTATACAAAAACGCACCAGCCCAACCTTTAGCAGATCCTAAAACATCAGAGTTAGAAAAACCTCCAACAGCTCCAATAAATTGGATGTCTTCTAAATTTTCGCGACCTGAAATTAAGTCGGTCATGTGGACATCTTTTACATCAAAACCGGCCAGGTACATAGCGTTTGCCATTTCACGTTCGGAATTACTTCCTTTTTCACGTATGATAGCAGCTTTTGGTCTTGGTTTTGAAGCATCGATTACCGGTTTTTTTCCTGTGAAATGTGCTGGAAACGCAAACTGTAATGGCTGTTTTTTATAGTTTTCAAAACGTTCTTTAGCTTTCAATTCTCCCGATTGTTTTTTATCTAACAGGTAAGAAGTCGTATACCAGGTATCGCGTGCTTCAGCCACACCAACAGAAAGATTTTGGTTTCCGTTTTTGATAGTTACGGTGTTGCCTTCTTTTACTTTTCCGATAGGGAAGAAAGTGATGTTGTTTTGCGCCAGGACAGCTTCTACAGAAGCATCAGCCTGGAAAACAATTCCGATGTTTTCAGAGAATAATATTTTTATAGTATCGCTTTCATTCAGATTGCTCAGGTCAAAATCAGCCGCCAGATTCACATCTGCAAAACACATTTCAAGCAAAGTAGTAATCAATCCGCCGCTTCCGATATCGTGTCCGGCTTGGATTTTTCCATCTTTAATCAGTTCTTGTAAGACATTAAAAGTCGTTTTGAAATTTGCTGCATTTTTGATGGTTGGGGCATCGTTGCCGACTTTGTTCAAAATCTGTGCAAAAGAAGAACCTCCTAATTTGAAATTATCTCCCGAAAGGTTGATATAATAGATATTTCCTCCGTCTTTTTTCAGTACAGGTTCAACTACTTTTCGAATATCGGTACAATTACCTGCTGCAGAAATAATTACGGTTCCAGGAGCAATAACATCTCCATCAGGATATTTCTGTTTCATCGAAAGAGAATCTTTCCCAGTTGGGATGTTGATTCCTAGTTCTATAGCGAAATCAGAACAGCTTTGCACTGCTTCATATAATCGGGCATCTTCACCTTCATTTTTACAAGCCCACATCCAGTTTGCCGAAAGCGAAACTCCTTTTAAACCGTCTTTTATAGGTGCCCAAATAATATTGGATAATGCTTCTGCAATTGCCGTACGACTTCCCGCTGTCGGGTCGATTAATGAAGCAATAGGGGAATGGCCCACAGTTGTTGCGATTCCTTCTTTTCCTAAATAATCTAACGCCATAACACCAACATTGTTCAGTGGCAACTGTAGTGGCCCTGCACATTGCTGCTTGGCAACTTTACCACCCACACAACGGTCTACTTTATTGGTAAGCCAATCTTTACAGGCCACAGCTTCCAATTGCAAAACCTGATCCAGATAATTTTTGAAATTTTCCTGATTATAAGCTAATTCAGTATAGTTTCTGTTTACAGTAGTATCGGTCATCACCACTTTTGGCGAACTTCCAAACATATCTTCCAAGGCAAAATCCATTGGTTTTGCTCCTGTAGTTTTTGACTCAAAAGTGAATCTGTGATTTCCGGTTACATCACCCACCTGGTACATAGGGGAACGCTCACGGTCTGCAATTCTTTGTAAGGTATCGATGTCTTTTTGGCCAATAACCAATCCCATTCTTTCCTGAGATTCATTTCCGATGATTTCTTTGGCAGAAAGCGTAGGATCACCTACAGGCAATTTGTCCAAATCAATTAAGCCTCCTGTTTCTTCAACCAATTCAGAAAGACAGTTCAAATGTCCTCCAGCTCCATGATCGTGAATGGAAACAATAGGATTTGAATCGCTTTCTACCAGGCCACGAATAGCATTTGCAGCACGTTTTTGCATTTCCGGATTGGAACGCTGTATCGCATTCAGCTCAATTCCAGAGCTGAAAGCACCGGTATCAGCAGAAGAAACTGCAGCACCGCCCATTCCAATTCTGTAATTCTCACCACCAAGGATAACAATCTTGTCGCCGGTTTTTGGCTTTTGTTTGATAGCCTGGTCTTGTTTTCCGTAACCAATTCCTCCGGCAAGCATGATGACTTTGTCGTAACCAAGTTTTGTTTCTTCTTCGTGTTCAAATGTCAAAACAGAACCGGTAATTAACGGCTGTCCGAATTTATTTCCAAAATCAGAAGCTCCGTTTGAAGCCTTGATTAAGATATCCATTGGAGTTTGGTATAGCCATTTTCTTTCTCCCATCGCTTTTTCCCATGGACGGTTTTCTTCCAAACGGGAATAAGCTGTCATGTATACAGCAGTTCCTGCCAAAGGCAAAGAACCCTGTCCTCCAGCCAAACGATCTCGGATTTCTCCTCCTGAACCGGTTGCTGCTCCGTTGAAAGGTTCAACGGTTGTAGGAAAGTTATGTGTTTCTGCTTTAATCGAAATAACAGAATCAAAGTCTTTTGTTTCGTAAAAATCAGGTTTGTCTGCTGATTTAGGTGCGAATTGCTGAACCTTTGGCCCTTTTAAGAAAGCCACATTGTCTTTATAAGCCGAAACAATATCGTTCGGATTTTCTGATGATGTTTTCTTGATTAGTTTGAATAGGGAAGATGGTTTTTCTTCTCCATCGATGATAAAGGTTCCGTTGAAAATTTTATGACGGCAATGTTCTGAATTGACTTGTGAAAATCCAAATACTTCAGAATCGGTTAGTTTCCGACCTAATTTTTTGGATAAATTTTCCAAATAATCAACTTCTTCTTTGCTTAATGCCAGTCCTTCTTTTGTATTGAAGCCTGCAATATCTTCAATTTCAAGGATAGGTTCCGGCTGTATATTTATGCTATATATTTCTTGTCCTAATTCGGAATACTTCTGAGAAAGCATCGGATCAAAATCAGAAAAATCGGCAGTGACTTTTTTAAATTCCTCAATACGGATAATGCCTTCGATGCCCATATTTTGAGTAATTTCTACGGCATTTGTACTCCATGGAGTAATCATTGCAGCTCTAGGACCAACAAAAAAATCCGCTAGCACGGATTTTTCTATTTTATGTGTATTGCCAAAAAGCCAGTTTAACTTTGAAATGTCTTGAGCAGAAAGTTCGTTTTGCGTCTGAACGGCAAAAACGGTATTGCTTTCGTTTCCGAAGAAATGAATCATTAGTTCTTATATTTAGTTGTTGTTGTGGCGCAAATTTAGTTCAAAAAGTCCTAAAAGTCAAAAGCCTTACGCCAAAAGTTAGTAAACATTCTCTGTAAATAAAAAAGACTGTCCGAAGACAGCCTTTTTCGCATTGTTTTTAGGTGTTATTTCTTTCTTTTGAGCATGATTTCCATACTTTTAAATTCTTTTCCATCAGGAGTCATGTCATACATTTCCATTTTTTGGGTGTTAGGATCGACTATAGTAATGACTTCACGAACTTTTTTAGTTTTTTTCGTCATTGGGTCAGTAACTTCTCCTTCCATTTTAATCGTTTTTGAAGCTTCGTCATAATTTCCTTTCATAATCATAATCCCTGATCCCATATTGTCAATCCATGTAGAAACGTATTGTTTGGCAGCATTGTCATATGCTAAAGTACTGCGTCCTTCAAAAGGCTGTCCCATCATGTTTCCGGTATGTACTGATTCCTGATAAAGACCGTTTAGAATCATCTTGGTATTGGAAGTTACATTGGTTTTTTGTGGTTTAGTATCATCAGGTCCTTTCCAAAAAGTAATTTCTTCTTCCCAGGTTCCTACGTCAGCAGCCATTTTTTTGTGCATTTCACCTGGTGTCATGTATTCCTGCCAGGCCTTTTGCATGGCAATCGAATCCATTGGTTCCGATTTTACGGTTTCTGTTGGAATTGAATCTTTTACTGCTGTTGTTGTTTCATCAACCTTGACTTCTTTTTTACAGGCCGTCAAGCATAGAAGCAATGCTCCGAGATAAATGTAGTTTGTTTTCATAATTATATTGATTTTGTTTTATTCGTATAAAATTATGAAAAAAATACATTTAATCGTATTTTTAAAGCTATGTTTTTAAGAATGATTATCGTTCTTCAAAAGTAATAGACTCATAAGCGCCCAGGTCAGGACTTGTCAGATTTCTTGCCGTTCCTTTGATATCGGTAGGAACCTCGGCTGCCACGCTTGGATCTCCAAAACCATTTGCGCTCGAATCCTCGCCAATCATTAGCTTATTTTTATTAATGTCCAGGAAGTTCGGATTTCCATTTCGGATAATATTTGTATTATCATTTACAAATGAATAAATGTTGTTGGTCGTATTAATAGAATTGCTGAGCTTGATCTGACATTTCGTAAATACGGTATTGAAATTATCAGTACCCTCTTTTTTGTTGAGTAATAATCCGGATTGGTTCGAACTATAAATAATACAATTTTTAAAACTTGCATCTAACGGCTGTACTTCCGGTGTCGCTCCTTGTATGTAATTGTCAAGCGCAACAGCATATTTTCTGGAACCTGACCAGTTGTTGTTGAATGTACATTGCTTGAAGTCATATTTTCCACCGTAACTACCTACAAAGCTGGAAGAACCGCCCCAATTGATAACTACATTTTCTCCCTGAATATATCCTGTCTGCGCTAATATTCCGGCATTAGAAGAGTTATAAATCTGTACATTTTTCAATTTTAAATCAGGAGCGGGATTGTTAATTCCGGAATTTCCGGAAACTAAAACTCCTACGGTTGCATTTTTGATGGTAAGGTTGGTAAATTCATGTCCGGTACTTCCATTGGTAAGCCAGATAGCAAGCCATTGCCCGGGCGAGTCAGAAAATGCGGGTTCTAATCTATCACCTTCAAAAATAACTTCGTTTTCTAATCGGTCTGTAAATGATTGGCTTCCATTTACTTTGATTGAACTGCCGTTATAAGCAATAAGGGCAGAACCGGAATGGAAATGTACCCGAGTTCCTGCATCGATTGTCAATGTTTCATTGGCCGGTACACCTGCGTAGCCATAAATAACATAGGGCTTATCTTTAGTCCAATGGAGCTCCGTATTATCAAGGAAAAATCCTCGTCCTGTTATAGGGTTTCCTTCTTCGTCAACTCCAATAGGGATTTGTTCGTAATTACCTTCATTATCACGGTTAGGATAGAGGAATACGGCGTCTTTTACCAACGTGACTAATTGAACTTTTTGCTGTTTTGTTCCATTATCGAATAAAATCTGGTCTGTGTAAAGGTATTCTGCATCCGGATTGGCAAAATCATTATAATCGATAGTCGTTTCAATAAAAATAAACAAGCTGTCCTTTGCCAGAAGTTCTACATTATTAAAAATTTTACCATCTGTTCCCTGCATTCCGTCAACCATCATTCGGTATTTTGAATTCATTCCTTTTCCAAGCTGTATAGTTGGGATGCTGATGTCCTTGTTGCTGCGGTTGTATACTTTTAAGGTATATGTACTGGATCCGATGTTAGTGAAAACAGTATCGAGAAAAACCGTATCTTTTGAAAATCCAAGATTACCGCTACTAGGCTCAAAATCAAAATCTTTTCGACAAGAAGTCAGTGAAATAACAGCAACTATGAATAAAAATATAAAGGAATTACGCATCGGTTTGAATTTTGGTAAAAATAGTAAAAATCTTATTTGTCGGACAGGTTAATTTTTAAAATTGAGCCATGTCTTGCATCTGTAAACTCAAAAATGTTAAAATTAGTATACGTCTTTTAACTTTTCTAAGCATAATCTGCTGTCATGTTCCGTATTAATTTCCTTAATTTTGGAAAAACAAATTTTAATAATGGCTTTCGATAAAAATACAATGCTTGAAAACTGCAAAAAATGGTGTGAAAATACCCTGATGCAGACTTTAGAAATAGAATTTATTGATGCCGGTGAAGGCTTTTTAAAAGCCCAAATGCCGGTTAATTCAAGAGTTCATCAACCAATGGGACTGCTTCATGGCGGAGCTTCCGTTGCTCTTGCTGAAAGTGTAGGAAGTGCGGCTTCACTGATGTTTATCAATCCGGAAACTCATGAAGTACGTGGCATCGAAATTTCGGCAAACCACGTCAAAAGCAAACGTGCGGGTATGGTGTATGGAACCGCAAAAATTATCCACAAAGGGCGTATGGTGCATCTTTGGGAAATCAGGATAACTGATGAAAACGATATGCTGATATCGTTATGTAAGATTACCAATATTGTTTTGGAAAGGGCTAAAAAATGATGTCCGGATTATACCAAAAAGCGGAAGAACATCTGAAAAACAGGCTTCCTTTTGTAGTGTATTCAAAACCAGGAGAAACAGTTGCTATTGGAATTTTCCAAAAGGATGCTTCATTGCATTTTACAACCAATTTTAAAGAAGAAGGTTTTGTATTTGCTCCTTTTTCAGGCGGGCAATTTGTATTGTTACCAAAAGAAACATCTGAGGTTCACGCAGAAGAGTATACCCGAAGCACAATTGAAAATAGCAGTAAGGGTTTCGAATTTGATGATACGGCTAAAGCGAATTTTGAACGGTTGGTAAAAAATGGTGTAGACGCTATCTGCAAAGGCGATTTCAAAAAAGTCGTCCTGTCGCGTACAGAATCTGTTTCTTTAGAAAATACTTCTCCTTTTGCATTATTTAAAAAACTGCTTTCAGCATATCCAACTGCTTTTAAATACTGCTTTTTCCATCCGGAAATAGGAATGTGGCTTGGTGCTACTCCGGAACAGTTATTAAAGGCTTCAGATGATCGTATCAAGACCGTAGCGCTTGCCGGAACGCAGGTATATCATGATGGAGAAATAAAATGGGAAAATAAGGAACAGGAAGAACAGGAATTTGTCACGGAATTTATTCTCGACGGATTGGAAGATTATGCTTCCGAAAAAAATAGTTCTAAACCTTATACTTTCAGAGCGGGAAATATTGTGCATATCAAGACGGATATTGAAGCGCGTTTGCATAACAGACAGGATTTGGGAGAAATAATTAAAATGTTACATCCAACTCCGGCTGTATGCGGACTTCCAAAAGAAGCATCAAGGAAATTTATTCTTGAAAACGAAGGTTATGACCGGGAATATTATTCAGGATTTTTAGGAGAATTAAATCGGGATTTTGCAAAAGACATGCAGCATAATTCAGATTTGTTTGTAAACCTTCGTTGTATGAAGTTGCAGGAAACTACGGCCAATTTGTATATAGGTTGTGGTATTACAAAAGACAGTATTCCTGAAAAAGAATTTTTCGAAACCGTGAATAAATCATTAACACTGAAGAATATTCTTGGATAATAATTATTCTTCGTATTTTTAAAAAACAAACAAACACAAACAATGAAATTAGATATACTTTTTTTTGGCGCACATCCTGATGATGTTGAATTGGGTTGTGGTGCTACGGTAGCCAAAGAAGTTTCGCTAGGGAAGAAGGTGGGTATAATTGACCTGACAAGAGGTGAATTGGGAACCCGTGGAACTGCGGAAATTCGCGATGAAGAAGCAAAAAATGCTGCTGCTGTTTTAGGAGTAGAAATTCGGGAAAACCTGAATATGAGAGATGGTTTTTTTATCAACGATGAAGAGCATCAGATTGAAGTTATTAAAATGATTCGAAAATACAGACCGGAAATTATTATCTGTAATGCTGTCGATGATAGGCATATTGATCACGGTAAAGGCAGCAAGCTGGTTTCAGATGCTTGCTTTTTGTCTGGATTGATTAAGATTGAAACCGAAATTGGCGGCATAGTTCAGGCTGCCTGGAGGCCAAAATTGGTGTATCATTATATCCAATGGAAAGACCTTAAGCCGGATTTTGTAGTTGATGTTAGCGGTTTTATGGATAAGAAAGTGGCTTCTCTAATGGAATACAAATCTCAATTTTATGATCCTAATTCTAATGAACCAAGTACGCCTATAGCTACAAAAAACTTTAAGGATAGCATCATATACCGCGCTCAGGATTTAGGAAGATTGATAAACTCCGAATATGCGGAAGGATTTACCGTTGAAAGATATTTGGCAGTCAATAGCTTAGGGGATTTGATATAATTTTTTGAATTTTTTGTTTGCAGGAATCAACTTTTGCAGTATATTTGCACTCGTTAAACAAATGGTGGTTGTAGCTCAGCTGGTTAGAGTATCGGTTTGTGGTGCCGAGGGTCGCCGGTTCGAACCCGGTCTGCCACCCATTTTTAAAGCCTTGGATTTTTCCAGGGCTTTTTTTATTTCTTCTCTTTGCTAATTAAAACTTAAATAGGCTGTGCCTGTAGACATTATTTTCTAAATTAGAGATAAAAAGTGCCATGTCACAGCAAATAATTATAGGAAATCCGATTTCCTTCAAGTCTATCCGGGATTATATTTTTAATCATAAAGTCAATAAAGGCGATTGTATTGTCCTAAATCCTTTAAACTATAGAAGTTTGATTGAAGAGATAAAACATTCCCATGAAGAAACAATTGAAATACCTATCAATGTTTTTGGCGTGTTGCTTGTTCAGGATGAAACGGACAGCGTTGAATTGGGAAAAATTCAGATTGTAAAAAATGAGAATCTTAATTCATGATTGTTTTAAGAAAAAATAATCTTAAATCGTTATAAAATTTGATAAAAATGTTATATTTTGGCTTATATTATTCTTTTGAATTGCATAAACTAAAATTAGTATAACTTTTAAATTAAATTTTATGGGGACATTCTTGATTTCAAAAAGAAAAAATGACGAGTTTCAATTTGTGTTAAAAGCTGGAAACGGAGAAGTCATTTTAACCAGCGAAGGCTACACAAGTAAGGCTGGATGTACGAATGGTATCGAATCAGTGAGAAAAAATTCTCAGGACGATACTAAATTCGATAGAAAAGAAGCTACTAACGGCAAGTTGTATTTTAACCTAAAAGCTACTAATGGGCAGATTATAGGATCAAGCCAAATGTATGCTTCCGCTTCGGGACGCGATAACGGAATTGAATCAGTAAAGAAGAATGCACCAGATGCAGAAGTAAAAGAAGATTTGTAGAATAAGAATACATCAAAGATTTAAATAAGTAAAACGATTGTAGATAAAGACTTTACAATCGTTTTCTTTTTTTGCAATGCGGTAAAAAGTAGAGTGAAGCTAACTTGACATTAGTAGTACTAAACTACTAAACGCTTTGTAGGAGCTATAAAAATGAGAAAAATTATATAATAAAAAAGCTCCGATTTCGGAGCTTTTTTTTTATTTATTTTCCATCCCTGTCAATAACAGGTCTTTCTTTGCGGTTTGCCAATTCCCATGCCGTAACGAAAACGAGCTGCGCTCTTTTTTGCAGTAAGTCGTATTCGATTTTATCCGGCGTATCGGTTGCTTTGTGATAATCTTCATGGACTCCATTGAAATAGAATAATGACGGGATTCCGTTCTTAGCGAAGTTGTAATGATCAGAACGGTAATAAATTCGTTCCGGATCGTTCCTATCGTTGTATTTATAGTCTAATAGCAACTTAGTATATTCTGAATTTGCATTTTCAGATATTTTATGCAAGTCTGTACTCAAGCGGTCAGAACCTATCAGATAGACATAATTTCCGTTGTCTTTGTGTTTGTCATCACGACGGCCAATCATATCGATATTCAAATCGGCAATCGTATTTTTTAATGGAAACAGCGGATGTTCTACATAATATCTTGAACCGTGCAAGCCATGTTCTTCTCCGGTTACATGAAGAAATAAGATAGAACGTTTTGGGCCGTGTCCATCTTTTTTTGCCAACATAAATGCCTTGGCAATTTCTAATAAGGCAACAGTTCCGGAACCGTCATCATCAGCGCCATTAAAAACCTGTCCGTTTTTCATCCCGACGTGATCGTAATGTGCTGAAATAATCAGAATTTCATCCGGCTTTTCAGAACCTTCAATAAAGGCCCAGATATTTTCAGAATCATTTAGCTTAGGACTGAATGCTCTTGACATAAATTCAGCAGGAACCTTCTGATAAAAGTCGGTGGCTCCTTTTGGATACGAAACACCTATTTTCTCATATTGTGCGATCAGGTATTTTCCAGCCTTTTTTTGTCCGGGTTCGCCAGTATTTCGGCCTTCCATTTCATCTCCTGCAATCACATAGAGATTTGTTTTTAAGTCAGCAGCAGATATGGCTTCCATATATTTTGTAGGCTTGACAGAAGAACAGCTAACCATAAATAATGAAAGCAGAAAACCGGAAACAAACATTTTTTTCATCTTCAAATTTTTATAAAAATACGAATTTAATGTAAACTCCATAAACTGTAGAGGAATAGTATCGTTGAAAAAATAATAATAAGGAACATGTTTATGAAAAACAGCACAAAGCCCTTTATTCTTGAAATAGCTTTATGTTCTCCAAAAAAGTTGCTGTGGGCTCTAAAAAAGTAAAAAAACATATAGAACATTGCAGCAAGATTATAAAGGTAGGAGAAGATACTAAAATACGGAATCAGACTCATGATCCAGCCAAAAAGCATTCCGATAGCAATGACAAGCAAAAGGAATGAAAAATAATGCAGAGTGAACACACCACTGTCAAAATAATACCATTTTTTCTTATTATGCATGAGCCAGAGGAAAAAAGCAAAAACCGGCATATATAAAAACAAGACTTTTGGAAGCGTATGAACAAAGGATTCTGCAGCCTTTTCAAAAAACTCTTTTTTGTTTCTGGTCTTGAGAATATTTGTTATTTTTTCAGTAACATAATATTCAAAATAGGAAAGTTTTCTATCTTTTCGAGACTTTGTTTGAAGAGAATCTTGTTGCTGTACGTTTTTAACGGGCTGTCCGTTAGGAAGCTGTATTGCAGAAAGCACCTTTTCTACTTCTTGTTTCACTTCCTGAACTTTCTTTTCATCACTTTTATCTGCCTCCTTTTCTGCTGGTGCTGTCACTTTGTTTTCTATAGCTTCCTTTTCTCCTTCTGTATTTACCTCCTCCTCTTTAGTTGCTTTTACTTCTTTCTTTTCAATCGGTTCCTTTTCATTAAACTTTATGAGTGAAGGTCCAGGCAAAAGCGTAGGGAGCAAGAAAGTTACAAAACTGATGAAAATATAAAGTTTTACCGGAGGTACGAATTTTTTTCTTTTGCCTTCCAGATAGGTTTTTGTCAGATAGCCGGGCTTAAACAATAAGCCTTTTATGGTTTTCCAGAAACTGCCATCATAGTGGGTAAGATCTTCTACAAAATGCGTAAACAGATAGTGAAATGATTGTCTTGTTTCTGTATTTTCCTGACCGCAATTAGGACAGAATTTATTTTCGACTACATAGTTGCAGTTCAGGCAGGTTTTATTTTCTCGTAGTTTTTGGTGTCCCATTTCTAAGATGAATGCTTCTGTGTTTTATGGAAGCTAAAACTATAAAAAAAACCAAAACATTTTAGAAAGATTTTAAGAAACTTCAAAAAAAAGCAAGGCTTCAACATCTTCTCAATGCTAAAGCCTTGCACATGAATTACAAGCTACTCTAAATTAACGTGATTGCAATTCGTGTATTTTCTATCAAAATGTATTGATAGCCAATTCTGAAATATACATTCAAATAAATTGGACTATAAAATTACATCATAATTCGTTTTTATAAACAGGAGACAGTATTAAATTTCTCTTAAAAATTCGCAATCTGCGTAGTATAATTAGTAAATTCAAATAAAAAAGGGCTATAAAATGGATAGTATTTTTGAATGGGAAAGGCTGCTTATCAATAATCACCCTTTCGAATTTCTTTTCGAGGTAGTTTTCAGGTCGGTAATTATGTTTATTGTCCTGTTGATTACATTGCGTTTCACCGGAAAAAGAGGAGTGAAGCAGCTTTCTATTTTTGAAACGGTAATCATTATTGCTTTGGGTTCGGCAGCCGGCGACCCGATGTTTTATGAAGATGTAGGATTGATTCCGGCCATTACTGTTTTTATTGTTATCATTTTGCTGTACCGATTTGTGACAATGCTTACCGGGAAGTTCAAATGGTTTGAAAACCTGGTTGAAGGAAAAACAGAATGCCTGATTGAAGACGGAAAATTTTCTATAGCAAGTTTTGAAAAAGAAGGATTAGCGCAAGATGAGTTTTTTTCTGAATTGCGACTGCGTTCTATTGAACATTTGGGACAGGTCAGAAATGCTTATCTCGAAACGTCTGGAGAGGTCAGCATTTTTTTCTTTGAAGACAAGGATGTAAAATATGGATTGCCTATCTTGCCGCAATTATTTGAAAAAAAGAGCCAGGCCATTCCTAAAGCAGGTTTTTATTCATGTACTTTCTGTGGACATACCGAAAAAGTTCAGGCTGGTAAAGCACATTGTGAAATTTGCAATAAAACCGAATGGGTCGAAGCGATTAACACTATACGAAAAGCATAAAAATAAATGATTACGATTACCAAAACTACCGATTACGATACCGTACGAAAGATTGCGGAACAAACATGGCCTAAAACTTACGGGCATATTCTTTCACCAGAGCAGATTGACTATATGTTTGACATGATGTATAATATCAATGCATTAAAAGAACAGGCTGATTTGAAAGGACATCATTTTATTCTGGCTGAGGAAGATGGAATTCCATTAGGTTTTGCTTCCTATGAGTTCAATTATGGAGGAGAGCCAAAAACTAAAATCCATAAAATTTATATTCTTCCCGAAACTCAAGGAAAAGGAATTGGTAAAAAGCAGTTGGATTATATTGCAGAAGAGGCAGCAAAAAATAAAAACAGCGTCCTTTCATTAAATGTCAACCGTTATAATACGGCCTATGAATTTTATGTCAAAATCGGATTTGAGAAAAAAGGAGAAGAAGACATCGACATCGGAAATGGCTATCTGATGGAAGATTATATAATGGAAAAACAGCTATAGTTATTTAGGATTTTGTTGGCAAACATTATGAAATCAATAACATAGCGCCCATTTTATAAGGCGTAACTTTGAGTATAACCCCTACCAAATACTCAATGTTATGATAGAACAGATCTACAATCTGCCAGACAATATGGTAGGTTTTCGCTCCAGTGGCGAAGTTACATCAGACGATTTCAAACTTGTAAACGCAAAAGTTTCTGAGCTTGTCAATACAACAGGCAAGCTCAATTACTTACTCTTTTTAGACAATTCACCAGCCAATTTCACCTTTGGTGCCTGGATTCAGGATGCCTTGCTTGGAATCAAAAATATCACAAAATGGAATCGGGCAGCTATCATTTCAGATTCGGAAACGGTTGACAAATTCACTTCTTTTTTTAGTAAAATCATGCCCGGAGAATATAGAGTTTTCCGTAAGGATGATATGTCTCGTGCTGTTGACTGGACCTCAGAAAAAATCGATATAGAAGAATAACCAACTAAAAAATAATGTCATGGGAGATCATAAGAATTTAAGCAATGAAGATGCTGTTTCAAAATTGAAAAAATTAGCAGAAGATATTCGAGTCTGTATGTTTTGTACTGACTTGACACATACGCCGTTTTCAACACGTCCGATGAGCGTTCAGGAAGTAGATGAATCAGGAAATATCTGGTTTCTTAGCGGTGCAGACAGTGATAAGAATTTTGAGATAAAACAAGACGAAAACGTGCAATTGCTTTTTGCAAAAAATTCAAGTTCAGAATATCTTAATGTATATGGAAAAGCATTCATATACAAAGATAAATCTACGATTGAAGACAAATGGAGTCCTGTTGCAAAAGCCTGGTTTTCGAAAGGAAAAGACGATCCTAACGTTACTGTAATCCGCGTTCAACCGGAATATGTATATTATTGGGATACCAAAAGCGGCAAGATGGTATCATTGCTGAAAATAGCAGTAGGGGCGATTATCGGAAAGCCATTGGACGATGGTATAGAAGGAAAACTTTCTGTATAATTGATTTTAAGTGATTACGGAATATACATTTAAATATTTAATGCCTTGCGGCTCTGCACCTTTGCGAGAAAATAATTGCAGCAAAGGCGCAGAGCCGCAAAGTTTCTGACATTTATTAATCTTATTAGGAAAAAGCAAAGGCTTCTAAAAACAGAAGCTTTTTTTATTTTTATACTAATCTTCAATGATTTATTGTAAATTTAGGTGTTGTTGCCTGCCATTACTAATGATAGTCTATGCAAATAAAAACTTTAGTTTCCAGATTCCTTGAAAAAATAAGCGGCCTGCCTCGTTGGGTCAAGATTTCGTTTAGGGTTTTGTCAGGGATTTTTTTGCTAATTGTCATTACGTATTTGGGCCTTGCTTTTTATGTCAATACCCATAAAGAAGAAATTTTAGCATCTGTCAATCAAAAAATCAACGAGAACATCAATGGTAAATTTACAGCAGAAAGTATCGAGCCTACTTTCCTGAAAGGATTTCCGCGAGTTTCACTAAAAATAAAAAATGCGGTTTTAAAAGATAGCCTTTGGGATTCTCATAAAAATACGCTGCTGGAAGCCGAAGATTTTAATATTTCGATCAATGTACTGGCTTTTCTCAGAGGCACGCTGGAGGTTAAAAAAATAGATATCAATGATGCGAAGATTCATTTATTTATTGCCGAAAACGGTTATAGCAATACGGCTGTTTTTAAACCAAAAGATGAAAAGGAAGC
Source organism: Flavobacterium sp. 28YEA47A (assembly GCF_041262125.1). Lineage (NCBI taxonomy): Bacteria > Pseudomonadati > Bacteroidota > Flavobacteriia > Flavobacteriales > Flavobacteriaceae > Flavobacterium > Flavobacterium sp. 28YEA47A. The sequence continues at coordinate 123,893 of NZ_JBGCCI010000001.1, read as the reverse complement.
CACAAGTGAAAGCAGCTCTTTTGCAGAAATAAAGGCTTTTGATTTGCATAACGTTGTTTTTATCTCAGAGAACCTTAAAGGAAAAAAGCTTTTTAAATTTTCAATCGACGACCTGAAAGGCAGACTGGATTATAACTCAAAAGGATGGGAAGCTGCAGTAAACCTAGATGCTTCTGCTCAAAGTCTGGCTTTTAATACGGAACATGGAAGTTTTATCAAAGACAAAACACTCAATGGAAAATTTGATATTACGTATGATGAAAAAGCAGAAACGATTGCATTTGAACCCAATGATTTGAAAATAGGCAGTGATAACTTCAATATTGGAGGAAAGTTCAGTATTGGTAAAACCAGATCCGATTTTTCACTGCACATCATAGCCGATAATATTCTATGGAAGAATGCTTCCAATCTGCTTTCAAACAATATTAGCAGACAGTTGAACCGGTTTGATCTGGAAAAACCTATTGATGTCAATTGCGATATTATTGGCGATTTGAACGCAGAAGGCGATCCGTTATTTCTGGTAAAAGCAGTTGTAAAAAACAACCGCCTTCATATTCCTGACGGAATTATTGACAATTGCAGTTTCAATGGAATGTATACCAATGAATTGGTGAAAGGCAAAGGGTTTGATGATCCTAATTCTGTCGTAAAACTCATGAATTTCAAGGGCGATTATAAAGAAATTCCTTTTGTAATGGATTCTGCGATAATTAATGATTTTACCAAGCCTATTGCTTCTGGCGTTTTTAAAGCCAATTTTCCACTTGAGAAATTGAAGAATTGTATTGATAAAGACCTGATGGCATTTTCTAAAGGCAATGCTAATGTTGAACTTCACTTCAAAGCCGATATTGTTGATTTTGAAATAACCAAACCTTTTGTTTCAGGATTGGTCAGGATAGATAATGGAGATATGTGTTATGTGCCCAGAAATCTGGTGTTCAAAAACACGAATGTAGCTTTGAATTTTACTGAAAAAGATTTATTCATCAGCAATATCAGGTTGCAGAGTGGCAAAAGTATTGTAAATATGGAAGGAAGTATTCAAAATTTCCTAAACCTCTATTATACAGAACCTGAAAAGCTGGTGCTCAACTGGAAAGTAACAAGTCCTCAATTGTATTTGGGAGAATTTCTAGGTTTTTTAGAAAATCGTAAAACCGTGAAGCGTGCGCCTGTGAAAACAAAAAAGGGAAATGGTAACGATAAATTGGATTTTCTTTTTGAAAAGAGCAATGTTGCCCTAACGGTTCAGATAGATAAATTTTACTATAATAAATTTACTGCCACCAATACAAAAGCGGCTATTTTGTTATCAGAAGCAGGAATCACGATACAAAATGCAGTAATAAATCATGCTGGCGGACAAGTAAACCTTAGTGGTTCTGTAGAGCAAGGGAAAACAAAAAATCATTTTTCGATGAAAGCAAACGTGTCCAACGTGGCAATAGAAAAGTTTTTCTATGCGTTCAATGATTTTGATATGGAGTCATTGAAGTCGAAAAATCTTAAAGGCTACCTTACGACGACAGCTGCCATTTCTGGGACGATTTCAAATGAAGGCGAACTACTACCTAAGTCTATGGATGGAACGGTTGGTTTTACACTTAAAAATGGTGCTCTGCTTAATTTTGACCCGATTAAAAGTGCCGGGAAATTTGCCTTCCCTTTTCGGGATTTGGATAATATTACCTTCAGCAACCTGAAAGGTAATTTAGACATAAACGGAGAGAAGATAACCATCTATCCGATGCAGATCAATTCCAGCGTATTGAATATGGATATAGCCGGAATCTATTCTTTTGGAAAAGGCACAAACATAGCACTTGATGTGCCGCTCCGAAACCCTAAAAACGACAAAGACATAACCGACAAAGAAAAGCTGGAAGAGAGAAGGAATAGGGGAATAGTGCTACATCTCTTGGCATCAGACGGTGATGACGGAAAAATAAAAATCAGGCTCGTTAGTAAGAAAAAACGGGATGAAGAAGTAGATTTAAAAAGCAATAAGTAATAAGCTTTGCGCCTCTGCGTCTTTGCGTGAAATAATTGCTCGCAAAGACGCAGAGGCGCAAAGGTATAGTACTAGAAAGGATAACCTATCGCTAAGTTAAAAACCAAATTTTCTTTTCGCCAATCCGGATCTCCAAATCGGACTTTATCAATTACCCAACGGTCTCCTTCAGGAAGATAAGGCTTACGTAAAGGAAAAGCCAAATCCAGTCGCAGGACTAAAAATGAGAGGTCAAATCGCAGACCGGCACCGGCACCAACCGCAAGTTCATCAATAAATTTACTAGAGAAACGAGATCCTGCCTTATTTTCATTATTATTCATCAACCATATATTCCCGGCATCTACAAAAAGAGCGCCATGTACAATGCTAAATAATTTGGCTCGGTATTCCGTATTGAGTTCCAGCTTTAAATCCCCGGATTGGTCGGGCAGGAAGGAACTTTCTTCTACATTTGGGTTGTAAGTTCCCGGACCAATAGAGCGCGCCCTGAATGCCCTGATACTGTTTGTTCCTCCTATAAAGAACTGTTTGATAAAAGGAAGTTCTCTGGAATTTCCATAAGGGATTCCTACTCCGACGATAATTCTGCTGGCGAGTTGGGAATCGTTTCCAAGTTTTAGATAATGGCGGAATTCATTTTCCAGTTTCACGAATTGACTGAATGGGACACCTAAAATTTGTTTCGGATTGTCTGAATTGCCGCCCATAATTAATCCCGTTGCGGTAGCAGAAAGGTCGATGCTGCCTTTGTAATAAAAAGTGTTGGTGCGTCTTCTGCGCATCGTATTGGTGTATGTATACGAATAGGTAGGTCCAAAAATCAACTGTTTTTCAATGACACGGGCTAAGGAAGGATTTCCGGGCGTTTCATCTGTTCCTTCAATTTGTGCCCGATATTCGGCTGAAACATTGCCGGAGCTTACATAGGTGATTTCCGTGAGATTCAGCTGGTGTTCCTTGCGCGCATTTTCTTTCCATAAATACCCAAAAGAACCTTTAAAAGTATTCAAGGTATAAAGGCGTTGGCGTTCCTGATGTTCGTAACCAATCAACGCCCTGGTTTTTGGTACAAATCCGCTACCGGATTGAAATTGGAAAGGCGAAATAAAGCGGGGCCATATCAAGCTGGTTTCACCTCCAAAACGGAAAACATTATAGCCTTTGTTTTGGCCGGAAACTTGCACTTCCATACCGCCAAAGGCTGTAATAGTAAGCAGTTCGGCTCCTTTAAAAGTGTTTCTGTTCAGCCAGTTCACATTGAGTTCCGTTCCGGTGTAATTGGCTGAATTCGTTTTGCCCAATACTTCTACACGGATGGATTTTTTAGGAAGTGGCGTGAGGTAATAATAAGCGTCCAACGCATCATCGATGGAATCAGAAACCCGAAACTCATTTTTTACGAACTTAAAGGTTCCGAGATTAACGAGGCGATTGAGCGAAAGATTGTGATCGGCTCTGTTATAAACGTCGCCTTTTTTGAAATATAGTGTCCTGTCGTAAATACGCGGATTAAAAGTTTTTATCGTATCGATGATGGTAAAGTCTTTGTATTTTTCAGCATACGATTTATCTATAACAACACTATCTGTGGTTATGGAATAATTCGGATAGATATAGATATCATTAATCTTGTAAATTTTTTTGGAACGCTCCGGAGTCTCTTTTTTTACCTTAACGATCAGATCGACTTCTTGTTTTCCTACCGTACTATCGACTTGTACCAATATAAAATCAGGACTGAAATAATAGTAGCCTTTTTCTTTTAAACGGGTGTCGATACGTTCTCTTTCATCTTTGATATTGTCCAGGCTATAAGCATCACCTACTTTTAATCGGCTACGGCGTTGCAGTTGGGCAATATTTTTTGACAGTTCAGAAGAATCAGATGGAAACTTTACACTTTTGATTTTGTATTGTTTACCCGGACGTACAATATATTCAGCAGTAACCTTTCTATTACGGCTGGTTCCTGTTGAATCAGATTCTGTTCTTACTTTAAAATAACCTTTATTTTCGGCATAGTTTTGAAGAATGCTTTCGTTGTATTCGAGGTCAACCTGACTGAATAGCACAGGCGGTTCACCCACTTTATTACGGAGCCAATAACGGAATCCTTTGTCTTTTGTAGGTTCACCAGCAATGTTATAGAAATAAAGTTTTGGACGAAGTCCCAGGAATTTTTTATTAGGCAAAGGGCGTAATAAAGGTTCCAGTTCTTTTTCCAGATTTTTCTTTTCTTTACGGGACAGGAGTGAGTCTTCTACTTTTACTTTTCCGCCTACATAGAGCGCTTCACCTTCTCCCAGATATTTCAGATTGCTACAGCCATACAAGAAGAGTAAGGTAAAAAAGAGCGTATATTTTAGGCTAGTTTTCATTTTCGGTTTCATTTTCTTCTTTTTCTTTGGCTAATCTTTCTTTTTCTTTTTGCTTTTCCCGCAGTTCTTTTTCACGTTTTCGGGTTTCTTTTATCATTCTTTTTTCTTCTTCGGTTCTATGAAAAAGTTCTCGGAATTTGTTGTAATCCATTGTAATGATAAACGCTACTCCGGTTTCTACGACTTGTCCTTGCAGTGCTACCTGATATTGGTTTTTTCTGTAGGCACGAACCATATAACGTCCGTCTTTTGTGAGTTGGTAATCTGCTGAAACGTCGCCCGCAATGTTTGTAGTTTCTTCATTGGCTTGCTGCGGACCTTCAATACCAAAACTGCTTCCTACGGTTACTTTAAGTCGGTCGTTCAACAATCGTTTTGACAAGCCTACATTAAGGTCGGTTCTGTCTTCTCTGGAACCGGTTGTATAATCTTCTCTGGATTGCAGGTCGAAGTCAAGTTCTACACCTTGTATCAGGTCGCTGGCCAGATTATTCAATTGTTGTGATAAAATTTTGCTCACACTTTGTCTGGCAAGTGCTCCTGCACTTGTTCCTCCTGCATCACTGGCAAAAGGATTTTCACCAATAAAGCGGCCTAACAGCAATAGTGCAAAAACCTGTTTGTTAAGTTCTCCTGGTTCCTGACGTAGCTGTGCCAATTTTGTTTTTGATGCAGAAATAATTTCTGTGGCTACACCATAATTTCCATCAGGAAGTACGATATCAAAAGAAATTTCAGGTTTCAACAACTCGCCATTCATTTTTAGCAGTGTCTGGAACGGGATTTTTTGTTTGTAAGTATTTCGAACGGCAGGAGCTGCATTATTCAACTGATTGTCTAATAAATCGATAGGAGCGGTTTCTATTTCATAAACGGCAGTAATATTGACATCTGCCGAAGTAGGTTCTCCTGTCCAAAGGATATAACTACCATCTTTGATATCAAATTTTCTTTTAATCAGGTTGTAGTTCATTTGGTAGGCGCCCTCATTGAATTCATATCTTCCGGTTAGTGTAGTTTTCCCTGATTCGTCTATACCTCCTGTAAGTTGGGCTTCGCCTTTAAGATTCAGGTAATCACCGTTTCCTTTGTCGATAATCATAGTGAATTCAGCTTCTTTTACGATTTCGATATTTATGGAAACATCCATTCCTTTGAATTCGGTCTGTGTCAGAGCCTCCGTTTGAGCTGTAAATCGTTTATCAATTTGTACTTCATCCTGGTCGATGAATTCTACAATTCCTTCACGATCAGCCAAAGACGGATCAGACTGAGGAAGCACAATTGTTAAATCAGTGTCTTTGTTAATTTTGAGTGTCCCGTTAACGACAGGTTTGTTTAAATCTCCTTTTATGCTAAGATTTGTGTCCAGTACTAAGACGCCATAATAAAGGTCGTTGTCTTTTTCTTTAGAATTTAATGCCTTGAAATTATCGGCTTTGATTTTTAGGTCAAAACCAAAATCGCTGTAATTAGTAGTAAGTACACGACCGTTGACTGTCAAAAGATTGTCTTCGGCATCGGATATTGAAAAATTATTAAAGCCTATTCCTGTATTGGTAAATGAAATCTTATCGTTTATGGATTTAAATTTGGAAGCAAGCTGTTTTACTTTGAATCCGACTTCATTAAACTGCAATTCACCTAAAACACTCGGTTGTTTCGTGCTTCCGGAGATTTTGAAATCTCCTGAAAGAAATCCGGTACTTTCAGTAAGATTGCCCATTGTAAATCCTTGAATGGCTTTCATATTGAGCTTTTCAATATCCAAAGTCATGTCAAAAGTACTGTTGTCTGTTCTATAAATTCCATCAAGATTTACCTGATTTCCGTCACCTGTAATAGCTACATGGGCATCAAGTGTATTGGCCATTTCATTATCTACTTTGATACTGATGTTTCCTATAGTGTCTTTTTTGAAACTGAAATCCTCGATATTCAGGTCAGCAGTAAAAGTGGGATTAGCTGTCAGGTTTTTTAGTAATACGTTACCATCAATTTTTCCGCCAGCCAAGAGTGTATCTTTTTGAATGGCACTTGTAATGGTTTCGATTTTGAAATCATTAAAAGTCACATCCACAGGTGCGTTTGGCTTTTCGGATTGGGATTGGATTTTTATAGAGCTTCCTTCATTGCTTAATTCGAAGTTATCCGCATAGATGCCTTTATCTCCAAAGCGTATAATATTGTCTCTTTCAATATCCCACGGTTCGTAGTTTAGAATTAGTCCATCAGGTTCCAATGAAATTTGCGTATAACCTTCAGCAGACATCAAGTTTCCGGCTATCAGATAGTGGTCTTCATCTTTTTGGTTTCTTACGAGCAGCGTGTAATTGACTTTATTGTTTTTTACTTCACCCGAAAGGCTGGTATAAGGCAGATTGATCTGCGAATTTTTGATGTCGTCAATAACAAGATTATAAACTAATGCATCATCAGCGGTTTCAATGTCCAACTGACCATTTGTAATGGTGTTGGTGCCATATATTATTTTTGGAATTTTTCCGGTTATGGTAATGCTATCGCCTTCACTATTATATCGTCCGTTAATTTGGATAGGAGAGAGGCTTGTGAGTTCCGGTACCAATTTTACTAAAATAGGATCTTCCTTAATTCCTATTTTTAGGTCGAATTGTTGTGGCTTGGTTGTCTTTTTCGGTGCTTTTGGATTGGTATCGTAATATTTGGCAATTGAATTGGCTAATGCTGTTGGTGCCTGGTCAATTTGGAATTTTCCTGTAATTAAAGCATCTATAAATTGTGATTTCAATGTAATACTATCTCTTTCGGCAGTTGATACGGCAGCAATTTTTATAGAATCTAACGCATAAGTTTCTTTAGCATCCGCAATCAGGATGTTATGGATATCGATTTTTCCGTTTAGAAAAGTAGGATCAGAACTGGTAATGTCTGCATATACATTGCCACGGATTTTTAAAGGACCGGCATGCAGGTTGAGTTTTTCCAAATCGGCAATATCGGTATTCAGCTTTAGTTTTACAGCCGGATATTTGTCTTTAAAGTTTCCTTCAGCGTCCAGAACAAATGTGAGGTTGGCATCATCCATTCCGGCTTTCACGTTAAATTTCCCGTTTTGTATAGCACCTTTTAATTTCAGGTCACGATAAGCATATCGGTTGAATTCTGCTTTTACCAGCCTGCCGTCAACCGTTGCATTTGCTGTTTTAGGATCTAAACCTGTTCCGTTGACTTTGGCCCTAAGGCTTATTTTTCCCAGCGAATCGTTTTTGAGTAGTTTACCGATATCAAAATTATCGATTATAGCATCAGCATTGTACTTTTCATGATTTTTTCTTCTTTGGTCAAAAGTGGCTTTTATTTTTGCCTTTCCAAAACTACTAGCCAAAGCCATGTCTGTATTAAAATTATGGACTGATCCTTTAAAAAAGCCATTTAAGGACAGTTGCGAAGGAAGTTGTATATTGGAAGGAATTGTTCCTTCTGGAATAAACGTATTGATGTCTTTTGATGAGGTTTTGAATTCACGTATTTTTAAATCGAAGTAGGTTTTCTTTGGATCCGGAAGTCCTGTAATTCTTCCGCTGGCTGCAACAACTGTTGTTCCGATACCGCTAATTTCAAGGTTAGGAATAATGATATCGCTCACTTTTCCATAGACTTCACTATTAATATACATTATCGCGTTCGGGTTGGTTTTGAACGGATTGGTGTTTTCCAAAGTTGGAACAAAAAACAATATGTCTTTAAAGCCGATACGGCTGTCTTTAAGAGAAGCCTTGATTCCCAAATTTCCTAAATTGTCTGCAATGGTGGCAATGTTGTCATAAGTGACGTTGATTTCGTCCTTGACTAACGTTTGTGGTGTTTTTAGGTATAGTTTTTTAAGTGAGGCTCTTTTTGAACCATAGAAAAAGTCGGTTCGAAATGATTCGATAGTAACACCGCTATGGTCATTCATAGTGAAAGCCTGTATGTTTCCGGAAATAGTATCCGAACTATAATACAGTTTTTCGCCTTTAAGCTGTACATTGTCAAGATTAAGGTGTTTGTAATCGATTCCTTTTTTGGCTCTAACAGCATTTTCATCATCAAAACGGAAAGCAATATTTTTTAGTGAGGTTCCATCTAGTTTTACTTTCCAGTTTGGAGCAGTTGCTTTAAGAGAGTCAGGTGCCTTGACTGTAATTTTCTTGTCGAGCTTCCCAAATGTTAGTCCGCCCTTTATGCCATCAATTTCAAAATTTTTAAGGTCGATGTATTGTTTTTTGAGATCTATCGAATTGAATTCAACAAGCAGTTTTTTCAAATTTACGCCAGTATTCAGGCGTGTTCCTGCATTATCAAATCCGATATTGATATTGGCCAGATTGATTTCTCCCAGTTTAAGATTGAGTTCGGGGCTTCGTACGGCTTCATCTGCAACTTCAACCGTATTTTGTGCCACTTCTTCAATGATTTCGCCTTGTTTCAGCATAAGGGTAAAGCCGTCAAGATTGATTTTTGGCACCTCAAAATCCATTTTTTCGAGATCGAACTTTGTAATTTTGGTATCGAAATGTTGCAAGTAGGCAGTCAGGTCGTTTTTTGAAATCTTATCATCAAAACGAACTTTTATTTTATCAAGGTTTACTTTTTTTATGGAGAACTGCATCGGTTCAGAATCTTCTTTTTTAGGTTCTTCGGATGCAAATGCTTTAATGATATAATCGAAATTAAATACAGAATCTTTGTCTCTTTTTATGGTTGTCGTGATTCCCTGAAGGTCAATCGAATTGACTTCTACTTTATTTCGCAATAATTTAAAAAGGCTGATATCTATTTTCAGCTTTTCGCCTGCCAAAAGAGTATCACCTTCCTGACTTTCGAAATAAATACCTTCGACAATTACTGTTTTAGGAAATCCGATTTCGATTCTTTTGATTTCAACCGGAGTTTTGATTTTTTCTTCGAGATAGGAAACAGCCTTGTCTTTAATAAGATTCTGGAAATAAGGAATTTGTATTAAAATTATGATGAGTAGAAGCAGACCTAGGATTGATCCTAGAGTCCAACCTATAATTTTAAGTCCTTTTTTGACGTACTTATTCAAGCGGATTTTGTTTTTATTCACTCTAAATTTAAGAATTTAAAAGTTTACTTTTACTAATTACTTCCCAAAATTGACAGAAAATAACTTACAAATTATGTTGGAATTATTGTATCATTTGATTGGTGAATGACTTTGTCAAATGATTATTGGTTTGATTTATAGATTGATACTGTTATATCATGTCCAAATTGAAATTGTTTTTTTCAAAAAAATACAACTTAGGAATTTCTAAAATAAAAACGGAGGCTTTTGCCTCCGTCATTAGTAGGAATTATGGTTATTTAGGGTTGGTGTTAGTTCCGGTGCGTTTCTGATTGCGCTTTGTTTTTTGAGGATCTTCATCGTAATCTTCATCATCGGTTAGAGAATCGTCGTCGTCATCAAAACCATCATCCAGAAAATCGTCGTTGTCCTCCTCATCGTCAAAGTTCCTGTCTTTGTCATGTGGATTGTTATTATCCCTGTTCAGGTTTGGATTGTCAATGTCTCTTTTGTCATATCCCATTCTCAGACTATTTGGATTTGGGCTGCCCTGATCGAGATATAAATTTTCTTCAAAGTTGTTGTATGTCGGTTCCATAAGATTAAATTTTAAATTGATTTATTCCAAAGTTCTAACATAAACAGGCGTTTTTAATTACATAATAGATTGAAAAAATTATATCATTTTTTAGTTATTGCCTAATATCATCAAAAAACGGCTTGATGTTATATGAACCATGCTTTTGAAGATAGTTTATAAAATGACTGCCTATTATAGCGCCTTTCTGAAACTTTGTTGCTTGCTTAAAAGTTGTTTTATTACTGATCCCGAAACCTATGATTTGTGGATTTTTTAGTTTCATGGAGGCTATTTTTTCAAAATAAGCCTGTTGCTTTTCGTCAAATTCTTTTTTGCTTCCGGTAACGCTGGAACTGCTGACCATATAAATAAACGTATCTGTATTGTCATCAATCTGCCTGATTTTCTCTTCTGATGTTTGTGGCGTAATCAGGAAAATAGTGGCCAATTGGTATTTTTTAAAAATAGGCTCGTATTCGGAAAGGTAGATTTCTAAAGGAAGATCGGGTATGATTAATCCGTCTATTCCTGTTTCATGACATTTTTTGCAGAAATTTTCAACGCCAAACTGTAGTATAGGATTGAAATATCCCATGATAAGCAATGGAATTTCTACCGTTTTGCGAATGTCTTTTAGTTGCTGGAAAAGCAAATCAGATGTCATGCCGTTTTCAAGAGCTTTGGTAGAGCTGGCCTGGATTGTAGGTCCATCAGCTAAAGGGTCGCTAAAAGGAAGTCCAATTTCTATCATATCAACACCTGAACTTTCCAAATTCTGAATAATGTTTTTTGTGTCTTCCAGTTTTGGAAAACCTGCCGTAAAGTAAATGGAAAGCAGCTTTTTGTCTTCTTTTAATTTGTTCTGGATACGTTTCATTCCTAAAGTTTAAAATAATTGATATAAGTGTTCAGGTCTTTGTCACCACGCCCGGAAAGGTTGACGACAACAATGTCATTTGGCTCAAATTTTTTCTGATCTAATGCAGCCAGAGCATGCGCACTTTCAATAGCAGGTATTATTCCTTCAGATTGCGCCAGTTTCATTCCTGCCTGCATGGCTTCGTCATCAGTTATGGATAAAAATTGGGCACGTTTTGTATCGAAAAGATGAGCATGCAATGGGCCGATCCCCGGATAGTCTAATCCTGCCGAAATAGAGTAAGGTTCTGTAATCTGCCCATCTTTTGTTTGCATGAGAAGTGTTTTGCTGCCATGAATGATACCCGTTTTTCCTAATACAGAAGTGGCAGCACTTTCACCGGAATGAATTCCTTTTCCTGCAGCTTCTACGGCTAAAAGTTTTACATTTTCCCGATCCAGAAAATGATAGAAAGCACCAGCGGCATTGCTGCCACCGCCTACACAAGCAATGACATAATCAGGATCTTCCCGGTTTTCATGTTCTAAAAGCTGCATTTTTATTTCTTCAGAAATAACACTTTGGAAACGGGCAACCATATCAGGATAAGGATGCGGCCCCACGACAGAACCAATTATGTAAAAAGTATCTTCCGGGTTATTGATCCAATCTCTGATAGCTTCATTTGTAGCATCTTTTAATGTTTTTGAGCCTGAAGTGGCAGGACGAACTTCGGCGCCGAGCATTTTCATTCGGGCTACGTTTGGAGCTTGACGTTCAATGTCTATTTCGCCCATATAAACAATGCATTCAAGTCCCATTAAGGCGCAAACTGTTGCGGTTGCAACTCCATGTTGTCCGGCACCGGTTTCTGCAATAATTCGCTGTTTTCCTAATCGTTTTGCCAATAGAATCTGTCCAATTGTATTGTTGATTTTATGAGCTCCGGTGTGGCAGAGGTCTTCTCTTTTAAGGTAGATTTTCGCATTGTATCTGTCTGACAGTCTTTTGGCAAAATATAAAGGAGTTGGGCGTCCCACATATTCCTTGAGCAGTGACATGAATTCTTTTTTGAATTCGGGTTCCTGTGAAATTTCAAGATATTTTAATCGTAATTCTTCTACATTTGGGTAGAGCATTTCAGGAATATAGGCACCTCCAAATTGACCGTAAAAGCCTTTTTCGTCAACATTGTATTTTGAGTTCATAATTTTTGTTTTAGTAATTGCATAAATTCTTTGAGTTTACTGCTGTTTTTTAAACCGGGACTGTCTTCAAATTTGCTGTTCAGGTCGAGTGCAAAGCATTTTTCGGAATAGTCATTTTTTAAAAAGGCAGAGAGCTTTTCAGCTGCTTCCAGACTGACACCGCCACTTAAAAAGTATTCTTTAGGCAGTGTGTATTTTTTTAGAATACTCCAGTCGAAAGCTGTTCCGTTGCCACCAAAATACTGTCCTTTGGTATCAAATAAGAAATAAGAACAGCTGTTTCGGTAAGGTTCTAAAATGTTGAAATCAAAATTAGAATCCAGTGCAAAGGCTTTGATTACTTTGGCAGTAGTGTTGTTTTCAACCGCAGTACAGAATTCAGGAGTTTCATCTCCATGCAACTGTATGCAATCAAGAGCATATTGTTTGGATTTTTCCCGGATTTCTTCAAGAGAAGCGTTTACAAAAACACCAACTCTTTTTATATCGGGATTGATTTCAGGGATTGTTTCTTCAAAATACCGTGGTGATTTTTTATAGAAAATAAAACCTAAAAAATCAGGAGACAGTTGGATGATTTCTTTAGTGTTTTCTGAAAATTTCATACCGCAGATTTTAATCTGTATTTTTCGCATCGTCATAAGTTTAGAATGTATTCGGATTGATGGCAGCAATAAAATTTATCAGCGATAGTCCCGGATTATCCGTTTTCATAAAACTTTCGCCTATAAGAAAACCTTCGAAACCATACTTTTTAAGCTCATGAACATCTTTCGGGTCTTGGATACCGCTTTCAGAAATTTTGACAAAATCATCAGGAATGGTTTCGGATAGACCAAAACTGTTGGCTAAATCGACTTCAAAGGTTTTAAGATTCCTGTTGTTTACTCCAATAAGGTCAAGGCTCGACATTAATGATTTGTCCAGTTCTTCCTGATTGTGGATTTCCAGCAGGACTTCTAAAGAAAGTGATTGCGCAAAGTTTGAAAGTTCCCTGATTTCTTCCCTGGTTAGTACGGCGGCAATCAAAAGAATGGCATCTGCGCCATGAGATTTGGCCTCTAAAATTTGGTAAGGATCAACGATAAATTCTTTTCTTAAAACAGGAATTGAAACACTGGCCCTGGCGAATTGTAAATCTTCGATGGAACCGCCAAAGTATTTCGAGTCGGTTAAGATTGAAACCGCCGCCGCACCTCCAATTTCATAGCTTTTTGTTACTTCCTCAACAGTAAAGGTGTCGTTTATGATTTTTTTTGAAGGCGAACGCCGTTTGTGTTCCGCAATGATTCCAGCAGAATTTCTGATACTTTTTGAAAGAGAAATCACAGGTCGTTCAAACAGATCAGAACGTTCCAGTTGCTTGGTAGAAATAATACTTTTCTTTAATCTGATTTCACGTTTCTTATTTGCTATTATTTTGTCTAAAATTGTCATGGCTATCGGCTTAATTGTTGCAGTTTTTTTAATTTTTCCAAAGATTTTCCACTTTTTAAGCTGTATTCTGCTTTGCCGTATGCTTCTAAAAACGAATCTCCATTGACTGTTGCAATTGCCACAGCAGCATTGGCACATACTACTTGATTTTGTGCTTCCGTTCCTTGTCCGGAAATAATATCTAGAAAAAGTCGGGCTGCGGCTTCTGTGGTATTGCCGCCTTTTATCTCATCAGGACTTACTATGGGTAAGAGGAAGTCTTTAGGACTGATTATACTTTCGGAAGTTTTGGCGATTATTTTGGTTTCTCCTGTCAATGAAATTTCGTCATAACCTTCTAAGGAATGCAGGATAGTATAGTTGACTTTTGTGTTTTGGTAGAGATAGGCATACATTCTTGCCAGTTCCAGACTGAAAACACCGACAGTTTGATTTTTAGGAAATGATGGATTAACCATAGGGCCGAGCATGTTAAAGAAGGTTTTTACTCCCAGTTCTTTACGGATAGGGCCAACGTTTTTCATAGCGGGATGGAATAGAGGAGCGTGGAGTATTGAAATGTTCGCTTCATCAAGGCATCGTTTTAAGAAATCGGCATTATTGCTAAATTTTATACCGAGATTTTCCATTACATTACTGGAGCCGGAAATAGAGGAAACGCCATAATTCCCATGCTTTGCAACTTTGATTCCGGTTCCGGCTACTATGAAGGAAGCCAGAGTAGAAATATTGAAAGTGTCTTTACCGTCACCACCAGTGCCACATAAATCGACAGTGTTGTAATCTGAAAAATCGATGGGTATGCAAAGCTCCAGCAAGGCTTCCCTAAATCCGGACAATTCATCGATTGTTATGCTTCGCATCATAAATACGGTTAGGAAGGCCGAAATCTGGCTCGGATTGTATTGGCCGGAAGAGATGTTTACCAAAACTGATCTGGCTTCTTCCTGTGATAATGTTTCTTGGGCAATGAGCCTATTGAGTATGTTTTTCATTGTGATATTATTTTTTAAATTGACATGAAATGCTTTTAGTCTAGCTTTCGAGCCAATTTTTTAAAATGGTTTTACCATAAGGAGTGAGTATGCTTTCCGGATGGAATTGTACGCCTCTTATATCAAAAAAATGATGTCTGAGTGACATAATTTGCCCGTTTTCATCTACCGATGTTATTTCAAGATTTTCGGGGAAATTTTCTGTCGCCACTACCCAGGAATGGTACCTGCCAACTTCAAATTCTTCCGGCAAATTTTTAAACAGAGGCTCTTCTTTTGTTACAATTTTTACTTTAGATGAAATACCATGGAAAACCTTGTCCAGATTGATAAGGCTTCCACCATATACTTCGCCAATAGCTTGCTGTCCGAGACAAATTCCTAATATGCTTTTTGTTGGAGCATAGTGTTTTATGACTTCTTTTAAAAGTCCCGCTTCATCCGGAATTCCAGGACCGGGAGATAATAGAATCTTATCAAAAGCGGCCAGCTCTCCAATTACAAATTCATCATTACGGAATACGGTTACTTCACCTGATAATTCTTCCAGATAATGCACGAGGTTATAGGTAAAGCTATCGTAATTGTCAATAATTACTATTTTCATTTTTGTTGAGTTTTAGATGTTTTCAGCCAAGTCCAATGCTTTGGTCAAGGCTCCTAATTTGTTATATACTTCTTGCATTTCGCTTTCTTCGTCTGAGCTTTCTACAATTCCAGCACCGGCCTGATAATGGAGCTGATGATTCTTGCTTAAAAAAGTACGGATCATAATAGCGTGATTAAAATTGCCTGAGAAATCCATAAATCCGATAGCTCCGCCATAAAATCCGCGGTTTGTTTTTTCTATTGTTTCAATTAGCTGTAATGCTTTATGTTTTGGCGCGCCGCTTAAAGTACCTGCGGGAAAAGTACTGGCAACTACATTCATGGTAGTGGAGTTTTCTTTTAGATTTCCAGTTACTTTTGAAACCAAATGGATTACATGCGAAAAGAACTGTACTTCTTTATAAGTATCTACCTGAACACTGTTACAGTTTCGGCTGAGATCATTTCGGGCCAGATCAACCAGCATGACATGTTCGCTATTTTCTTTTTTGTCTTCAGAAAGCTTTTTGGCAAGAATGGTATCTTGTTCATCGTTTCCTGTTCGTTTGAAAGTCCCTGCAATTGGATGGATTTCTGCCTTGTTATTTTTGACAACTAATTGCGCTTCAGGCGAAGAGCCAAAGATTTTAAAATTGCCATAATCAAAGAAGAACAGGTAGGGAGAAGGGTTGATACTTCGCAAGGCTCTATACACGTTAAACTCATCACCCTTAAAGTCTTGTGTGAAACGTCTTGATAGAACGAGTTGGAACACATCGCCACGATGGCAGTGTTTTTTTGCAAGATTTACGTTTTCCATAAATTCAACATCTGTCAGGTTAGAAGAAGATGTTCCTTGTTTGGAGAAAGTATAGGAGGCAAAGTTTTTAGATAATAACAGCTGTTCAATTTGGGCTATATTGTCTTTGTTGTCTATGCTATGGCAAAAGATATAGGCCTCATTTTTGAAATGGTTGATCGCTATTATGTTTTGATAAACGGCATAATACAGATCAGGGATTTTCTGGCTGTCTTGTTTTTGCGAAATGGACGTCTTTTCAAAATAGCGTACTGCATCATAGGCAATATATCCAAACAGGCCATTGTTTATGAATTTGAAATTGTTTTTTTCTTCTTCGAACTGAGAAGCAAATTTTTGGATTGCCCCAATAACATCCGTTTCGTTTTGAATTTTGGTCTCTTGTGAATTTCCATCAGGATAAACGGTAATGATGGTTTCGTTTTCTATTTTGATTGAGGCAATAGGATTACAGCAAATGTAAGAGAAGCTGTTATCGCTTGCATGATAATCGCTGCTTTCAAGCAAAAGGCTGTTGGGAAATTTATCTCTTATTTTCAGATAGACACTTACTGGCGTTATCGTATCAGCCAGGATTTGTTTGTATTTTGAATGTAATTTATACGTTTTCATAAGTTCAGTTTTGGGAATAAAAAAAGGCTTGTCGTGATGACAAGCCTTATATATTTGGATTTAAAAAATACAGATAGCAGGATTCGCTCACGAAGTTCGACGTAAGTAATTCCACCACCAAGTATTGTTTAAAATGCAGTTCATGTAGATAATTATTGGGACAAATGTATAAATGTTTTTTTAATACAGCCCAATTTTAATATAAATTTAAAAAAAACTGCTTTCGTTTAGAAAGCAGTTTTTTAAGATTATTGTTTAGAAAATACTAGCGTGACACCACCAATTCTATTGTATGCAACTCCGTCGGCATTTCTGTCAGGATACGTTGTTAAGGCTGTGGTTTGGGTTAATGTCCTTCCATTGTTTGACCTCACAAAATTTAAGGTTACGTTCGTTCCACCTTCTTGTTGGTAAGTAGCGGTTATGGTATTATTTGTAGCCGTCCACGTACCAGTTACTGTATTTTCTGCACAAACAGCAACGCCGGTACTGGTATCAATCAGGATATAATCCATATCATAAGTGAAAGTATTATCAGAATTGAAATCGATTTTTCTTCCGTTATAACAACTACTTTCATTCATTTGATTTGTAGAGGCCGTTCCGTTTTGATCAAAATCCGTTGGTGTTCCTGTATTGAATTCTGTAAGATCATACACTCCTTCAATAGTTCCTGTGTTGTTGTTTGATGAATCGTCATCACTCGAACAAGCTCCGAAGCCGATGGCTAAAATTGCCAAGACTAAAATTTTTCCTTTTTTCATAACATTGTTTTTTAGGTTAGTGATTTGTACTAGTTTACTAGCGGTTTTTACAAATTTCAAAAGTAAAACCTGTTAATTCTTTATACTATTTTCAATGATGGTTATATAATTCTTTGTAAAAGTTAAAAACAGTTAATTTTTTAAGATATAATTATGAATAATTTAAAAAAGAAAAAAAATAATTGAGTTTTTGGTGAATGAAAATATAGGCGTTAAAACTTGGTTAAATGGCGACTGCCCATAAAATAAAACTGAATTTTTAGTCCTATATTTAATAGGAATTAAATTGTTGAAAATGAAAGTACAAGAAGCAATTTCCCGATTATCTGACCTGGAGGTCAATATTGGGAGTACGGAAAGATTACTTTCTGTTTTATCAGGTTCGGTACTGCTATATGATGCCTTAGCTAAAAAGCCGAAAAACCTACCGGGCGCATTGTTAGCCGGTTTTATGATTTTTAGAGGAACTAGCGGTCACTGTTTTGGTTATGCTTTATTAAAAGACAAACCAAAAGTCGAGAAAGCCCAAAACATTCTGGTTAAGGTACAGATGATAATCGACCAGCCGATTTCAACTGTATATCGTTTCTGGCGCAATTTTGAAAACCTGCCTTTGTTTATGAAACATTTGGAAAGTGTAGATGTTCTCGATGAAGAAACATCAGAATGGAGGATGAAAATTCCGGGAAATCTTGGAACTATTCCATGGAAAGCAGCCATTATTAAAGATGAAAAGGAAAAAGAAATTAGTTGGCGTTCCTACTCAGATTCTTTGATTCACAATATTGGAACTGTACAATTTTATGATAACGGTAAAGGCGGAACAAAGTTAAGTGTTATCATTGCTTACCATTTTCCTTTTGGAAATATTGGAGGAACAGTTGGAAAAGTATTGGCTCCGATTATGGAAAATACTGTTGAAGAAGATATTAGAAGATGCAAGTTGCATTTTGAAAGTGGATTATTATAAAATAAAAATCCCCATCGTTAGATGGGGATTTCAAACAAATAATAAACCTCAAAAATAAATACAAACTCAAGAGATCTTGAAATTGAAATTTTAGTTGTGATTTTTATTATCAGCTATTCTAATAGATTCTTCAATTTTACATATCAAAGTTACGACGGCAGATTCCAAGTCGATTATATAATTATGTTTAATTTTTATATTATTCGGGAAGCAGGAAGATTATAATTTTTCCTGTAAATTGTATAAGAGCAAAACCGATTTTAATTACAAACTTTAATACAAATCAATAGGTATGGAACTTGTAAAAATTTTTGTAGCTGCTTTTGTTGCAACCTATGTCATGACGGTTTTTAGCCGTTATGTATCAGAACGGTTTCAGCATATTTTTAAAGAACCGGTAGTATTGGGTTTGGTTTTATCAAAACTGGCCCATAACAAATCTCTCAATCATATATCAAGATGGGAGCAGGGTGTGCGTTATCTAGCCGGATTGTTTGTAGTTCTTTGCTATCACTATATCTGGACACATACCGATATTGATCCGACCTGGTTCTGTGGTCTTATTTTTGGTATTATTACCGGACTGGGAGCTATTTTTTACTGGTTTTTTCTTTTCAACTATTCTACAGCATCAAAAGCGCGTTTTAAGGATTATTATCTTCCTTTAATTGCTGCCTATGTTTTATTTGCACTGACAGTAATTGTAGTATACCGCCTTTTTAGTTGATAGTTTTTAGTTGATAGTTGGTAGTGGTAAGTGACTATTTCAATAACTTACTCTTTTATATATGAAAGTACACAACCTTAGCGCCTTAAAATAATAAAAAACACGACCGAAGTCGTGTTTTTTATTATTTAGGCATTGTGCTTATATCCATGTAAGCGACTTCCCAAAGATGTCCGTCCAGATCCTGGAAGCCATGTCCGTACATCCAGCCATGATCTTGCTTGTCAACTGGTGTAGTTGCGCCGGCGGCAACAGCTTTCTTGACCATTTCATCTACGGCATCGCGGCTTTCGGCAGAAAGACAAACGATACATTCTGTATATTTGGTTGTATCACAGAGTTCGTTTTTGGTGAAATTCAGGAATAAAGGTTCAACTACCAGCATCACGAAAATAGTATCGCTAATAATCATGCACGTTGCATTTTCATCTGTAAACTGAGGATTGAAGGTATATCCTAATTTTGTAAAAAATTCAATTGACCGGTTCAGGTTTTTTACGGGAAGATTTACAAAAATTTGTGTTGCCATAGTCGATTATTTTATTGTTTTATTTTTTTTCGTATTCGTAATTAAGCATCCATTGGATACCGAATTTGTCAGTGAACATGCCATATAAAGCCCCCCAGAACATAGTGTCTAATGGCATTTTAATGTTGCCTCCTTCCGAAAGTTTTGCAAACAGGTCTCTGGTTTGCTGTTCCGAATCGGTATTGACAGAAATGGATATGCTGGTTCCGTTTTTAACCTGTTCCATAGTTTCAGGAACATCGGTTCCCATTAGCATATTGCCACCAATTGGTAATGCGATATGCATGATTTTATTTTTTTCGGTTGCAGGCATTTCTTCGCATCCTGGAGTATCACCATATCGCATTATGACTGCAAATTCGCCGCCAAAAGCAGCTTTGTAAAAATTAAAAACTTCTTCAGTGTTACCATTAAAATTTAGGTAAGTGTTGATTGTTGCCATTTTGATTTAATTTAATTAATTGTCCGTATTTGAATTGATTTATTATTCTTGAAGTATAGAGAGAATGTTTCCTGCCGGATCTTTGAACCAGGCTATAAGCGGACCACCACCTCTAAAAATTCCTTTTTTGTCGGTTTTTATATTTCCACCATATTGTTCGAAAGTGATACCTCGTTTTGTAAGTTCGTCTACTGCCTGCTCAATATCCCTGACTGGAAAATTAAGGATAGTGAAAGTAGCAGGCTCATGGTTTTCTTTGGTATAGATGATTATTGAGTTTCCTCCGGCTAGTTTCAAGGTTAGTATACCTTCCATTTTCGGATCTTCTTCTATGTTTAGGCCCAATAGTTCTCCATAGAATTTTTTGGCTTTTTTGCTATCATTTGTAGAAAATCCGCTAAATGCTTTGCTATTGCTTAACATGGTTGTTTTTTTTTGATTTACATATCGTCATATCGTAAGGCTTCATAACCTAAAAGTCGTCTCCATAATGCTATTTGCCCGATGCAGTTCGCCTCTCGGTAAATAATAAATGTAATTAGCTCATAATAAGAAAGTGACATGCCAGGCATCATTTCAAATTTTTCATCCAGTTTTTGGTCGGTTATCTTTGCTAAAAGATCTTTTACTATTGGGCTGACCTTTTTCCAATCGTCCAAAAATTGCGATAAAGGCGGATATTTTACATTGTCTTGTATGCCTTTGCCTTCTTTAAACAATTCGACTGCTTTTTGTTCTTCAGTGTATCCAAGCAGGTTTGCGATTTCATAGCGCTGCTGAACCAAACTTCCGGAAAGCCATGCGACATGGTTGGCCTTTGTGTCTAATCTTTTATGGGCATCTTCATCAGAAATTTTATCCAAGGCTCTTTCAAAATAGAGCGTCTGCATATCGTATAAAACAAGCAGGGAAAACATTCTGTTACTTGCGGTTGTGATTTCCATATCTTTAAATTTTAGTATTAAAAATTGAATTAAATATTGTATTTTGTATTGTTTTGTAAAATTAATTCAAAAAATATGCATAAAGGGTGTGAGTTAAAGTCATTATAAGGGGGGATTTAAGACAAAATATTTTATATTTGTTTCTCCTAAAAAACTAGCTATGAAATTAGGTATTTTGCTTACACAAGAACACAGGCTTTTAAGCGTTGCAGCGATGCTCGACGTATTTGAAACCGTCAATAAGTTTTATATTGAAGAAGGGCAGGTTCCTTTTTTTGACATTACGCTTTTACACATGGATGAAGTGTCACAGACTTATTCCGAATACAATCTGATGCGGCCTGACTCGGAAAGAACTTATGATATTTTACTGATTCCTGCCTTTAAGCATGATATTGTGCCAAAAGCAATTTCGCTCAATATGCAATGGATTCAATGGCTACGACAGCAATATGAAAAAGGAGCTTCAGTTGCGAGTTTTTGTACGGGAGCTTTTCTTTTAGCTTCTACCGGGCTGCTTGACAACAAGCCGGCAACGACGCATATTAATGCAGAATATGCCTTTGCACATGCTTTTCCTGCCGTAAATTTAAAAGTTGATGCAGTGGTTACAGAAGAAGAGAGAGTATACACGAGCGGCGGAGCGACAAATAGTTTTCATTTGATGTTGCGCCTTATTGAAAATTTTTGCAGCAGGAGAATGGCTGTGAGAACGGCAAAAGTATTTTCTGTCGATTTGGATCGCAACCAGCAAACCTATTTTGGAACATTTGCTCCGGCCGAAGATCATGGTGATGATTTGGTCAAACAGACACAAGAAGTCATCAGGAAAAATTTCCGTGAAGCCAATACTATTGAAGAGATTATTACGGATGTTCCGGCAAGCAGAAGAAATCTGGTAAGACGCTTTAAACAGGTAACCGGAATTACACCGATAGAATATTTACAGAAAACCAGAATCGAAGCTGCGAAACAAATGCTTGAACACTCAAGACAGAGCGTAATGGAAGTGATGTTTGAGTCGGGTTATAATGACCTGAAATCTTTTCGAAGCCTATTCAAGAAAAATGTAGGGATGACTCCAACGGCTTACAGGGAAAAGTTCAATAATCTTGTTGCCTGATTATATTACAGGAAAATATACTGAAAATACAGAACCTACACCCGGAATGCCATACGCACGTATGAATCCGTCATGTTTCTGCACGATTTTTTTGCAGATGGCAAGACCAATACCCGTGCCTTCATAGTCGGATTTGCCATGAAGTCTTTTGAATAATTCAAAGATTTGCTGTTCGTATTCTTGCGGGAAACCAATTCCGTTATCGGCTATATCTAGTTTCCAGAACTTTTTTCCTACAAACTCTTCCGATGAAACGAGTTCGGCATTTATTTTTATAACCGGAGAAACATCTGCCTTGCTGTATTTTATGCCATTCGAAATCAGATTGGTAAGCAGCTGTTGGAATTGTATCGGAATAACCGAAAGGACAGGCAGTTTACCAACTTCAACACGGGCGTTCTTTTTTTCGAGAATATCCGTCATATTATTTTTTATGTCGTCGATTGCGGCATTGAGGTCAGTAGGCACAAAATAGATTTCTGAAGCATCCATACTGGAATAGTTGAGTAAGGATTCGATCAGATTCTGCATACGATTGGCAGCATTTGTAATGCTTTGGAAATAGGCAAGGGAAGAGTCGCTAAAGTTTGCTTTTTCTCTAAAAAGAATACGGCTGGCAAAGAGTTGTATTTTGCGAAGCGGCTCTTGCAGATCATGAGATGAAATATAGGCAAATGAAGCCAGTTCGACATTCTGTCTTTCAAGTTCCTTATTTTTCATTTCTAAAAGCTTTTCATTCTGCAAACGTTCAAACTCCATTTCACTTCTTTTTGCAGCGATTTTCAGTAAGGATTCTATATAAGCGATGTCATATATTTCGCTCTGGTGCAGTACGGCAATAAGCCCAATTACTTTTCCGGAAGAACCAATAAGCGGATAGGCAATATAACCTTCTATATCAAGGTCAGCAAGTGTCTTGCTCTCGGGAAAAAGTTTTTGACTGTCGCGTGGATGGCAGGTATAATTTCCTTTGATAACTTCATCGCACGGCCCGTCTTTTATCTGATATTTAAAATTGTCAGCAATCTTTCCAAAGGCTATTACAGAGATACTTTTGATGATTTCTTCTCCTAATTCATTTAACTGTACTTCACCTAAAAGCACATAATCCATTTTTGTTTTTTGTGCTATTTCGAGTAATAAAGAATTGAAAAAGGCTTCGCCACTGTCATATGAATAAAAGCTTTCAGAAAATTCCTCAAGCAGTTGTTGCTCCAGTTCTTTGTTTTTGTTTGATAATAATATATTAATGGCTTCAATTTCTAAGGCCGCTGTCTTTTCAGCCGTAATGTTTTTTGAAGTTACTGCCACGGCATTGCCCACTTTTTCTATTGTTGCGCTTAGCCACATTGTCTTATCGTTATGACTTACGGCAATTTCATAGCCATCTGGCCGGCCGGTTTCCATACATTTTACCATTTTTTCGAAAATCCCGTTTTTGAAAATTCCCAGATATACTTCACGGCAGGTTTTTCCAATAACATCTTTTGGTTCAAGTCCGAAATTTCTGGGAACTTCAGGATTGGTATAGGTAATCCTAAAATCGTTAATCACATCATTGTTGTTGTATATTGCCTCATAGCTGGCAATTCCGTAATTTGTAGAGTTCAAAACCGATTGCAAAAAAGATTGCAGCTGTTCTGTTTCTTTATAATCGTTAAAAGCTAAAAGCAAAAAAGTTTCGCCATTTATATCAATAGCTTCAATATTGAATGTAGTTTTATTGTTATGCGAATTTTTGGAATGGATTTCATAATCTTTTATGGTCTCTTTCATTTTCAAAACATTCAAAAAAAGATGTTTTAACGAAATCGTATCAAAAGATGAGTCTAAAATTTCAAGGAAATTCTGTTTTTTAGAAGAGGCAAACTCAGGCAGGCTGAATTTTGTTTGGAACGGGACATTTGCAGTTATAATAGTAAAAGATTTGTCTAACAGTGCCATAGGTTCGTTAGTCAAGGCAATAATCCTTTCAATAGCTGGGGGTGTCTTTGATGCGGACATGTTGGATGTGGTATTTAGGGTACTAACAAAGTTAATGAAATCTTAAAATATTGCTACCGGAATTGTAAAAATTTTACTATTCATTCAGAATATCTTGTCAAATATTCCCTTAAATTTGATAGAAATGTAAAGAATGATTCTATGGCTATAGAAACCTGCAAATTTTCAGATAGTGCTATCGTTTGGACTGATATAACAAATCCGACAAAAGAAGAACTCGAGCAAGTCAGCAAAATATATGATCTAAATCCGTATACATTGATTGATAGCCTGGATCCGGATCATCTTCCCAAATATGAAGAGCATAATAAAACACATTTTTTTATTGCCAGGATTTTGCAACATTCCCATGAACATGAACAGACCATCAGGGAATTGAGCAGTAAGATAGCCGTTTTTTTTAATTCTGATTTTATCATTACAATCCATCGGGCTGCACAGCCAATTATGCAGGAAATACGTGAAACCTGTATGCAAAACGGAAAATTGACAACAACAGGAGGGATGGCAATAAAAATTATCTGGGAAATGCTACATTCTTATGAGCATCCGGCCATCAAACTTTCCGAAGAGATAGATTATTATGAATCGAAAGTTTTTCTAAAAAAGAATATTCCTGCCGACATGATTGAAGGAATGTATTATCTGAAAAGGAAAGCGGGACTTTGTAAAAAACTGCTGTTGCTCACCAATGAAGTTGTTAATTCGGTTAAAGTAGAAGAAAAGGACATGCCGGCATTGCAGGATGTACGGGATCTTCATTTGAAATTGCTTACGTTATATGGACAGGTTCAGGATGATGCCAATAACTTGCTGAATATTTATTTGTCACTATCGGCCAGAAAAACAAACGATGTAATGAAGATCCTTACCATTTTTTCTGTCTTTTTTATGCCACTGACTTTCATTGCGGGTATTTATGGGATGAACTTTAAGTTTATGCCTGAATTAGATCAAGAATTAGGCTATCCGCTTGCCTTGTTGGCTATGGTAATCGTATCGGTTATTATTTTTATCTGGTTCCGAAGAAAAAAATGGCTATAAAAAAGGCGGAAGTATACTTCCGCCCCTAACTAAACTCAAATTTGTTTATGGTATCCCCATGGTTTCATTGTTTTCTGCTTTCGGCTGTTTTGCTTCTTTTAGGCTAGGATTAGTTACTTGGTTATTTTTATCGTCCTTAAAGTCTGGATCTTTATCCAACTTTTGGATTGGGATTTCTGAAACGTGAATGTATTTTTCGCCAGTTGTGTCCTTTTGATTTTTTTCATGATTTTCCATGGCGTTCTCTTTTTTCAAAGGTAATTCTGACCCTCGTTTTTTCTGTTATATCTTTCATGTAAAAGATTATATAATTGAAATCTTAGGATTTATCTCTCCTGATAGAAGTAATTTTCTCAGTAGTGTGATCTGTCCGAGATGGTAATGGTTGTGCTCAATGATTCCATGAAAATTTCTATAATAATTACCATAGTCATCACTTATAAAGGTTTCCAAAAGTTTCTCTTCAGGAAATTGTTCAATGAGTTTTGCAAAATTTTCCGCATCGTCCCATGTTTTTTCCAAGAGCCTGTTCCAATCTTCTTCTGATTGTATAGGCGGATGATCGAAGCTGTAAATGTCTTTAGCTTCCAAAGGGTCTCCCTGCAACACTTTCAGTACGGCACTTACATAATAATTCATATGAAAAACCAAAGCTGCAATAGTGTTGAATGAAGATATTTTGGTTGTGGCTTGCTGCCAGGTAATATCCTTCATATTGTCTTTGAGATTGGAACAAGTCCAGTTTCCTCCAAAATGGACATCTCTGAAATGTTTTGCTATTTGTTGGGTCAGGTTCATAGAGTGTTATTTTTTAATGATGATTTTCCTGAGTCCTAAGCTATAAAAAATACCAGAAAAAAAGAAAAGCCTTTAAAAAGACTTATTCTTTGTGATTATTGATGATTATTTTCTGGCTGAATTTCTGATTGTCGGAAGTTATAAGATCCACAATATATACG
Organism: Flavobacterium sp. 28YEA47A; assembly: GCF_041262125.1. NCBI lineage: Bacteria > Pseudomonadati > Bacteroidota > Flavobacteriia > Flavobacteriales > Flavobacteriaceae > Flavobacterium > Flavobacterium sp. 28YEA47A. The sequence goes on along the minus strand of NZ_JBGCCI010000001.1, from coordinate 97,834 downwards.
CCTTTACTCAGGCCACCGGTTGAAAATGGATACCTGTCATGAATGCCCAGATTGTTTTTTTTGAAAATGCTTTTTCCAGTAATATCAAACAAGGTGACTGAACTAATGTCTGCCAGATTTGGATTTTGTAACGTAAAAGTTTGTGCCGCATTATCTTGAGTGATTCCAAAATTGCTTTTGACCACTTCGCCTACACCTAAAACAGCATTTACGAAAGTCACAAAGAAACGGTCGTTATAAATTCCGGTTGGCAGGGTTACTTGATAACTGCCGTTTTTTATATCATGATAAGAACCATCCGCAGCATCAAAAAGATAGATCATTTGATCCGGATCAAAACTTGTCACCTCTGGTACATAAAATTTGATGGTTGCATTATTGGTTGCTTTTACTCCCACAGGAATTCTTTTGCCAATATCGAAGTTTGTTCCCTGAATTACATATTTGTTGTTGTCCAGAAAGAAATAAGCGTCATTTGGAAGTTCATCAGGAGCAATGCTTAAGGCGTCAATGCCAATATCGACACCGTCTGTAGCTTCGGGAAGGAATACCAAAGCGATTTGTCGGGTAAATTCGTTATTCAGGATGATGTTGAGTTTAAATTGTGCTTCGGTAATTATTGTTTCGCTTTCTGTTGAATTTGTTTGATTCAAATTTGTCGTTTGACTAAGGTCTTTGGATTTAGGTTTGTCCGGGCGTTCAAACTGTGATAGCGGTCCGCTTTCTTTATAATAAGAACGATGCGAATTTTTTAGGTTTACCGTACCATTCGAAGCACCTTTTATCATAAATCCTTGTCCTATAGGAGCATATTTTCTTTCAATAACCAAACCGGAAGATGTTCCTACACCATTCAATGAGCCATCAGAATTATAGGAGTTAAAAGTAGCAGGTACATAGATACCATTAGAACCAAGACTGATAGGCGAATAAGCACCATAACCGCCTTTATAAAGCCCTACGTTGTGTGAATTGACGGTTTTGTCCTGTTCCCAATAATAGGCAATTCCTGTAGCTGCATTATTCGTCGGATCAAGAAGAAAAGCATTGACATGTAGTGCAGACGGGTATGGATTTCCAGTAAGCGTCAGGTTGTTGGTAGCAACGGTTACCGGAATATTCCCGTCATTAGGTTTGCCTCTGAAATCATAACGTTGTGCACCTGTTCCGCCAGGATTGTTTTGTATACCATTCGCTTCAACTATAATTGGATCGGTTCCTGAAGTTCCTTTCATAGAAAATCCTTCTCCGGGAGCCAGGGTAGAAGCGCCTCCAACATATATCCATTGCGAATAGGAAATGGAAGACAGGAATTTATAGATCCATCTGGAAGATATAGCCAGTGGATTGGCCGTACCGTTAGAATTGCTTGATGGAAGTATGGTTGCCGGAGTACTGGCCGTTGAGGTTGTTGGTCGGAAAATCATTGAAATTCCAAAACTTTCATTTCCTGTAATAGCCGAAGCATTGCCAACGGGAGCACACCAATAGTTATAGTCGAAATTATCTGAGGTTCCTTCCTGGAAAACAGAAACTTTTCCAAGTCCTTTGTTTGCAGAAGCGGTTGTTGTTCCCTGCAGCAATTGTGACTCACTTCTTAGATAAATATTTCCGTTGTTCTGTAGATTAATGTCTTGTTTTACATACAAAACCTGATCTTTTGCATACATATAACTGTTAGTACTGACATATAGCTGTGCCTGTGCTACAGGTGATAGCAGTAATGGTAGTAGGTATAAGAGTTTTTTCATGATTTTTAAGATTTGGGTTATTTGACACTCATATTGAATGATCTGACGAGAAAGCTTTGTGCCGTAGTTCCGGTACCTTGATTAAGTCTTCTAATCCATAGTTCTACTGAATCGCCCGTGTTAAGATAAACGGAGCCTTGTACAGGGAATGATTGTATGTATCCCGCATTAGTATCAATTATGGTTTCTGTGGCTACTTGTGGATCGGTTCCACCGGCAGCCGGAATTCTCATAATAAAAAATGCATATTCGGTATTGGTCAATCCTGTGGAATTTCCGAAAGATATAGAGCAGGTTACCTGAAACACTCTGCCTTTTTTTCCGGAGTAGGTTATCCGGTTGGTTTGTGAGGATGTTGCTCTATAAAGATTAGAACTCAATCCTGCTGCAATGGTAAGTTTTACATTGACTGCCAATGTTCCTATCGGAGTCTGGCTTTGGGCAGTCCCATTTTTGTCGAGGTATACTGTTCCGCTAGCTTGGGAATCTCCTTCATTAGGAATACCGGTACATCGTACCGACCAGTTGTTATTGAAATTAAAACCGGTAAAGGTTCCTACGGTATAAGGATTGATATATTTTCCGGTGGTCACCGTTCCTGTAAATACGACGGTTTCCATTACTGCATCACCAGTGATGGTTGGATTGGCAGAAACATCAAATCCTATTTTTGTTCCGGTTACTTCACTAAAACCACCTTGTTTTTCTACTAATCCAAAAGTTCCCTGCAAGGTTTCATAAGTTCCGGAATTATTCGAAAACCATCCGGCATTGCTTATCAGCAAACGGCTGATGTCTTTATAAACAATTCCGGTTGTATTGTTGATATATTGTACAATACTGGTGAATACCAGTGCGAAATTTTCCAACTTACCGACGTTAGCAGATGCACTTATGATACAATCCCTGACAATCATGCTTTGGGTTTGTGTTCCGCCCACAATCGATCCGGTTCCGGTAATATTAAATACGTTTCCGGCTGTTGCCTGCAAGGTCATCACGCGCATTGAACCTCCAGTGGTTCCTACAAACAGGTCACCTGTAGCTTTAACAAGTTTGTCGTCAGACGAATCCTGCCCAATGACATAGGCATTGTTCAGTTCTATGGGAAGGTCAACGTTAATTGTTCCGTTGATTTCATATAATGTTGTAGCATCCAGCAGGTATTTTGTACTTCCGCCGGCTGTTTTTTCAGCTGCTAGCACAGTAGCCAGCACATCTGTTGACCTGATGAGTTTGTATTTCAACCTGCCGTCTTTACCATTGGTAATTCTTATCCACGAAGTAGTAGGAGTATCATAGAAATAAAACGATCCTAATGTGGTATCATATACCATCATTCCATTAGCAGGAGTTGTAATTGCAGTTCTTTGAACTGTTGTCATTCTTGGAGTAATGAATCCTTGTGTGGTAGATTCTACGTGAAGAGCGGCTGTGGGATCTGGTGTGGTAGTTCCAATCCCAATTTGCGAATATCCGGTCATGCTAAGCAATAGCAAAAGCACCATCGGAATGGTTTTAGTAGTTGTGGTCATAGCAATAGATTTGTAGGTATCTCAAATTTAAATAAAAATTATTGAAGAATTATTATAAAATAAATAATTAACAAATGAATATTGCTATTTATGTTGATTTTGATAATGAAAATATCTATTCTCATTTAGTGATTTTTATAAGGCATATAATCTTTTAATGCGAAAATCAGTATAAATAAAAAAGACCCATGATGGGTCTTTAAAAAAAATAAATAAGATTGTTTTTTAGTCAAGTAGATGGAATATTTCTGGGCTGCTTTCTTTTCCATTCACGATGAGAGAGAGCTTATGAAGGCCGGGATAAAATTTACGTGTTGTAATGGGTTTGAACGGCTGTTTTCTTTTAATGATTTCTTTTTGTCCGGAAAGATAAGTCCTTTCACTTATTTTAAAGACTTTTTTAGATAATTGGCCGTTGGCTTTATTGTAATAAACGGCATATTCCAGACGAATGTGTTTGGATTCGGCATTGGTGTTTGTGACAGAAAATTCAAACTCAAGGCTTTCCGGCAATCTTACGTTTGGCGTGGTGATCTTAAAATTGAAAATTTCAAGGCCTTTGCTATCCAGTCCGTAATGTCCTAGTATTTCGGGATGTCCTTGTTTGAGCAGCGTACGGCTACCGTGTTTTATGATGGCATCGGTTTCTTTGCTGTGGCCTTTCCATTTTTGAGCTATAACCAGTACTATATTCGGATGATCCTTGGCAATATCATTGAGGTTATTAGCCACACTGCGGCGTACATATTCTGACGGGTCGTTTTTGAGGTTTTCTAAAAGAGGCAATATGGCTTCCGGATTCTTTTTTAGTTCTGGCAAAGCCATAGCCCAAGGAAGCCTCGGTCGACTTCCTTCGCTGGCCAATCTCCGTACTTTATGGCTTTCATGTAACGACCATTTTTCCATCTGGTTAATCATTTCACTGCCATATTTAATGATAAAAGGCCTTACTGCAAACTCACAGGTTATAAACTGTGTTACAAATTCGATGGATTTTACGGCACTTTTATAATCGTCCAGTCCGTAGGTTTCGATATAATCCGGAAGAAATATATAAGCCAGGCTGTCTTCTCCATGGTGATTTTTACGAAGCAGATGAATGGTTTTCTCTAAGATATCAGTAGCTTTTCCAAAATCATCGGGCATAAAATTATGCAGTACTTTTGTTGTGTGACGCATGCGGTCTTTCAGTTCTTTTTGCGAAAATGAATCATCAAAAATTTGTGTAATAAAGCGCTGTTTTTCAAAAGAAGGAACGGTTTGTACTAAAACGTCGGCAAGCCTGTCATAGAAAATAGGAGAATAAATGTCTTTTAGGGCACTCATAGGAGTCGGTTATTTATGGAGTAATTAATTCTGTAGTTTTTGATTGTATCGTAAGACTTATGATTACCAAAAGTAAAGAAATTACTGAAGCAATGGTTCGGATGGTATGGAGATTATTCCAGGGAATTTCGAAATTTTTACGAGCCAAGCTAATTTCTTCTATTGATGAATTTTTTAAAGGAAATGCAGCGAGCGCATCGTTCAATGGTACATTCCCGAAAATCGTGACACCAAAAGTACCGCAGGCATATAATATAAAAGCGGCAAGCAAAAGCAGAAATTTTGGAGAATCCCAAGCTGTAAAATTAAAAAACAGACTGACGGGAAGAAATAATAGCGTTCCCATAAAACTCAAAAAGAACAAAGGGTTTAAGATAGCCCTGTTAATGGATTGCATTGCTGCAATATATTCAGAATCTCCTAACTGGTTCAATCCTGGATTTACGGAACAGGAGTAGCTGTAAAATAATCCTGCTATCAGGGCGAGCATCATAGTTGAAATGATTAAAGTAAGGTCTGCCATAGTCGTTTTTTTCATGATTTTCGTTTTTATTTTCGTAGTGTTTTTATGTAGGTTGCAACAGATTCTATTTCTGTTGGTGATAATCTTTTCTCCCAACGAGGCATACCTCTTCTGCCTTTGGAAATTATTGAAATAATCTCCATGTTTTCCAACCGGCTAGTCTGAAGGTTTTTTGCTCCAAAAAGACCTTTTGTGCCATCACTTCCGTGACATCTCTGGCATTTGTGTTCAAAAATATCTTTGCCGTTTTCTGCTGTGTTGTTTTGAGCTTTAGCCAGACAGGTGCTTACGATTAAGAGGCCAATGTGTATGACTGTTTTCATGTTTTTTTTTAGCAAAGTTGCCGAGAATCACATAAAGAAAATAGAATCAAACCGACACGACTGGCTGTATAGCAAAATTATTTTCAAATTCCGACAGGTATAATTTGGGAGTTACACCAGTAAATTCCTTAAAAGTGCGTATGAAATGCGATTGGTCTGAAAAACCGTTTTCATAAGCAATGTCAGAAAGTTTGGTGAAATCATACGAATGAAGTTGTGTTAACGCTGAGCGAAATTGACAAACTCTTGCAAAGAGGCGGGGAGATACACCAATAGAGTTTTCAAATTTTCTTTCGAATGTGCGCTCAGACAGATCGAATTTTTTATGTAAATCAGTTAAAAGGACTTTGCCGTTGTAGCGGATAATTGTTTCTGTAGCGTGTTGCAATATCAGGTTGGAATTGTCTTTTGATGCTATAGAAGTAAGGAAATCTGAGATAAGCCTGATTTGGTTTTCAATGGAAGCAGTTTCTGATAATTTTTCCAACAGAATAGGAGTCGCCTTTGGCTGTAACAGAGAAATATCCAGACAGGTATCAGTAATTTCACTGGCATTGATTTTAAAAAGCGCACTCAGTACATGTGGCTTTAGGTAAAAGATAATCTTAGTGAATTGCCCGAAAGAAAAAAGATTGATTGGTTTTATCGTCTGTCCGTAAAGGTAAAAACTGGAAAGCTTTTCATTACAGGCGTTTGTAAAAAAGCCTCCATCAGATTGGCTGAAAATAATACCGGGACAACCATCAGCAAAAAAACGCAAGTAGCTTTCAGATTGTAAAGAAGCGCCCGAGGTGATTACCTCGATATGTTTTACAAATGCCGATAGCTGTAATGTTGGAGCTATGGAATTAAAATTCATGGCTGCTTCCGTCTTATTGATTAACACAAATATACTAAATGTGTATTGTGTTTCGGATAAAATAAATAGGTGAATTGTGGCAGTCTGTAAAAAATAAAAATGCCTTTCTAATGGAAATTGTTATGATGTTATAGCAAATTATAATACTGGGTTAATCATACTTCTCATGAAATCTGAGTATATTTACGTAAAGAAAATGGTATCATTAATTCCTTTAAAATTAGAATTTATGGATAATAACAAAAGGTCTTTTGAGGAATCTCTGGAAAGTCTGTTTATTGAAGAAAGCGCTATTCCGGAACAGTTCCGAATAGAAGAAATCCACCAAAAAGAATACCTGAGCAATGGAGAAATGAAGAAGTGGACGGGAGAAGTTCATGAAGTCTATTCGCCAATCTATACAAAAACTGCCAATGGACTGCAACCCAAATTAATAGGAAGCTATCCGATAGGAACGGAAAAAGAAGCTCAGGCTTCGCTAGATGCTGCTGTAGCGGCTTATAATGATGGGCGTGGTGAATGGCCAACAATGAGCGTATCAGAAAGGATTCATCATGTTGAGCAGTTTACGGGCAGGATGATAGCCAAAAAGGAAATGGTTGTCAGGCTCATTATGTGGGAAATTGGAAAATCGTATGCCGATTCAATAAAAGAATTTGACAGGACAGTAGAATATATTTATGCGACAATAGATTCGCTAAAAAACCTTGATAGGGATTCTTCACGCTTTGAAATTGCGGAAGGTATAGCCGCACAAATTCGTCGTTCTCCACTTGGAGTAGTACTTTGTATGGGACCATTTAATTATCCGTTAAATGAAACTTTTACAACCCTGATTCCGGCGTTGATTATGGGGAATACCATACTGTTTAAACCGCCTAAGTTTGGAACCCTGCTGCACTATCCTTTACAGGAAGCTTTTCAGGAAAGTTTTCCAAAAGGCGTTATCAATGTTATTTATGGAAGAGGTAGCGATATTATTCCGGGATTAATGCATTCTGGAAAAATTAATGTATTGACACTCATAGGTTCCAGCAAGGTAGCCAATGAATTGAAAAAGCAGCATCCAAAAGTAAATCGTCTTCGTGCGGTGTTAGGTCTTGATGCAAAAAATGCTTCAATCATTACTTCAAAAGCAGATATCGGCTTGGCTGTTAAAGAAACTATTACAGGTTCATTATCATTTAACGGGCAGCGTTGTACGGCTTTAAAAATTGTATGGGTTCATCGAAGTGTAGCCGACCAGTTTTTGAGCGAATTTAGTAAGGCTGTAAGTAATTTGAAATTCGGACTTCCATGGGAAGATGGAGTATCTTTAACGCCACTTCCTGAGCCTTATAAAATAGATTATTTAAATAATTGCATTAAGGATGCAGAAGAGCATGGTGCTAAAGTCGTAAATGAAAACGGAGGTGTTTCAAAGGCTTCTTTTTTCTATCCGGCAGTGGTTTATCCTGTAAATGAAAAAATGAAACTCTATCATGAAGAGCAATTCGGACCTATTATTCCGGTTGTTCCTTTTGATGATGTTGAAGAAGTAATTCAGTATTTGATTGATGCCCAATACGGACAGCAGGTGAGTATTTTTAGCATGGATGCTTCTGAAGTAGGTTCGCTTATCGATCCATTAGTCAATCAGGTTAGCCGTGTCAATATTAACAGTCAGTCGCAACGCGGACCGGATATTTTTCCTTTTACGGGAAGAAAAGACAGTGCCGAAGGTACATTGTCTATTCCGGATGCTATCCGTTCTTTTTCTATTCGTTCGTTAGTAGCTTTTAAAATGAATGATGCCAATAAGGAATTGATTAATGAGATTGTGAATTCTGACAAATCTAATTTCCTAAGCACTAAGTTTATTTTTTAGTGAATAGTCTTTTTAGTTGATAGTTGATAGAGGAAAGTCTATAGTTTAAAAGGTCTGCACAAAGGCAGACCTTTTTAATTTTCCTCATTTTCAAGAATCTTAATCATCTTGAATGATTTTAGTAAATGAAAAAGACCGGGAAGGATTATCAGTCCGCCAATTATCAGTGAGATGCCCAAAATAGTTATAGTGCTTTCGGGTGCCATATTATCCAATAGGTTGATTTGCCCTGTTTCGGTAATGATGAGGTTTGGAAAATGGGCTCCTACTGCAGCGGTAAGAATCAACAAAACCTGTAATCCTGCTAAAAACCTGCACCATACAATCTTTCCTTTACGGATGCTTTTCCATAACGGAATGAGCAGTAATCCGGATAATATTACCGCACCAACTGCATAATAATTTTTAAGTACATCGAGAACAAATTTGTTTTCTTCAAAATAAGCCACGGCAAGAGTAATAAAGCCTAAAATAACAACGACCCAAGTGGCTATTCCGGCTTTACGGATGTACATCCTTCTTTCGTATTCTGTAGCTTCGCCAATTAGGAAAGTGGCGGAAAGGAAAACGCACAAAGCGCTGAAAAAGAAACCTGTTAGTATAGGAAACGGCTGTAACCAGGGTTTTATGTAGACCGAAGCAAAATCAGCATCGGGATGGTTTTCAAGGAGAATGATTTTACCACTGATTAAGGCTCCAAACGTCATACCCAGGAAAATAGGAGTAACGAGACATGAAAATTCAAACATGCGGTCATATAGCAACTGCGACTTGTCTTTTACGGCATCATAATGGCGAAAGACAAAGGCGACACCGCGAAGCGTAATTCCCAGCAAAATTAATGTTAGCGGAATATGAAGGTAAATGATGATGATATTGTAAAACCCGGGAAAGGCAATCCAAAGGATTACGATTAGGATAATAATCCAGATATGGTTGGCTTCCCATACAGGACCCATGACGCTATATACTCTTTTTTTGATGGAATCCTGATGGTCTTTTGACGAAAACAGTTCCAATATTCCGGCACCAAAATCTGCCCCGCCCAGCAAAGCATAGAGGAAAAACGAAAACAATGTAAAAAATAAGACAACGTATAACATGATCTTTAGTTTTCAGAGTTATTAAGTACTTTAATTTGGCGTATCATCAGCCAGGTCACCGCGACGGAAAGGATAGCATATAATATCACATACAGATAAAAGCTATAGATCATTCCCGGCATAGGCGTTACGGCATCTTTTGTACGCATCACATTGTGGATTATCCAGGGCTGTCGACCTACTTCCGTAACAATCCATCCGGCTTCCAGTGCTAAAAAGCCAACTGGCGCCAAGCAGGCAAAATACAGCCAGTATTTTTTAGAAGCCTGCCATTTTTTCTTTTTAAGGCTGATAAAATAAAGCAGACCGGAAAACATAAGCAGCGTTCCCAAACCAACCATAATCTGGAAAGCATAATGGGTGATAGCAACCGGCGGATGGTCTTCTTTTGGAAAATCATTCAGGCCTTTTACTTCAGCATTAAAATCTCCAAAAGATAAAAATGAAAGCGCTTTCGGAATTTCGATCTTATAACTTACGGTTTGTGTTTCTTCGTCTACAATTCCGCCAATATACAGAGGTGCACCTTTTTCGGTTTCATAATGGGCTTCTAAGGCTGCCAGTTTCACCGGTTGTCTCTTGGCAATGTCTTTGGCAGAAAGGTCGCCGCTCAAAGGCTGAAGCAAGGCTGCGACAGCTCCAAAAACAATGGCTATCTTAAAGGCTTCAAGATGAAGTTCTGTATTTCTGTTTTTATAAATCTGCCAGGCATGAATTCCTGCTACCGCAAAAGAAGTGGCAACAAAAGCAGCCAGGGTCATGTGTAATGCCTGAGTAAACCAGGCCGGATTAAGGAAAGCTTTTAGCGGATCGATATTGAGGAATTCACCATTTATGTAGTCAAAACCGGATGGAGCGTTCATCCAGCTGTTAGCTGAAACTACTAAAATTCCAGAAGCAACACCGGAAAGTCCCACGATAATTCCTGTTAGCCAATGGAATTTTTCAGGGAGTTTGTTCCAACCATATAGATAAAAACCTAAGGCCAGCGCTTCAACAAAAAAGGCAGCTCCTTCGAGAGAAAAAGGCATCCCGATAATAGGGCCGGCATGTTTCATGAATTCAGGCCATAACAATCCCAGCTCAAAGGATAAGGCTGTGCCTGAAACAGCACCAGTCACAAAGAAAATAGCGACGCCTTTTTGCCAGGATTTTGTCAGTTTTAGAAAGACAGGCTTTCTTGTCTTTAACCATTTGTAATGTGAAATTACCATAAAGAAGGGCATCACCATTCCAATACAAGCAAAGACGATATGGAAAATAAGGGTGAATGCCATCTGCATTCTAGCAGCATCTAAATTATCCATAAGAGTTTCAATTTAGCCTAACAAAGATAGTTCAGAAAAGGCAGGAATCCTTGTTTTTTCCAGCTTAAATTGCTTTAAAATGAAGATTTTATATAAAAAACAGGAAGCAAAATGAAATCAAATTTTTAACAAAAAAATAGCTTTGGGATAGAATAGGGGAGAAAAAAATAGTTCGTATCAAAAAAATCATAAAAGAGCCAATTTTATGAAAGGTTTTAGCGTTTTTATGTTACGGGAAAAATAACAAATTTTGATATTTCTGTTTTTTGACATGATTTGGAATCGGCAAAAAATAGTATCTTTGGAGCAAATAAATAGCATAATGACCACAACCGAAATGTCAACCGAACTTGAACAGTATTTTCAACAATTCCGAAACAATATTATAGGAATTGACCAGGAATTTATTTCTCCTTTTGGAAAAAAAAAAATCATTTATACGGATTGGACGGCGAGTGGCCGCCTTTATCGCCCGATAGAGGAAAAGCTTATGAATGATTTTGGGCCGTTTGTAGCAAATACCCATACCGAAACGACTGTTTCCGGAACGGCTATGACAATGGCCTATCATGAAGCACGACATATTATCAAAAAGCACGTCAATGCAAATGAAGATGATATACTAATTGCTGATGGAACCGGTATGACCGGCGTTATTAATAAATTTCAAAGAATTCTGGGATTGAAAATTCCTGAAAACCTTCGTGAGTTTACAGCTATTCCAGACGAGAAGCGACCAGTTGTTTTTGTTTCGCATATGGAGCATCATTCCAATCAGACTTCATGGCTGGAAACCATTGCTAAAGTAGAAGTTATTCCGGCTTGCGAAAAAGGCTTGCTGTGTATGGACAGTTTTAAGGCGCTTTTAGATAAATATAAAAACCATACGCTAAAAATTGCTTCCATTACTTCGTGTTCGAACGTAACAGGCATCAGGACGCCTTATCATGAAGTGGCAAAATTAATGCACCAGAACAACGGTGTTTGTTTTGTAGATTTTGCCTGCTCAGCTCCTTATGTTGATATCAATATGCATCCGGAAGATAAAGAAGCCTATTTGGATGCTATTTTCTTTTCTCCTCATAAATTTCTTGGCGGACCTGGTACTTCAGGAATTCTGATTTTTAATAAGAAACTATATAAGAACATGATTCCGGATCATCCGGGTGGAGGAACGGTTTCATGGACAAATCCTTGGGGCGAGCATAAATATCTTGATAATATTGAAGAGCGTGAAGATGGCGGAACTCCGGGTTTCCTTCAGGCCATCAAGACAGCCTTGGCAGTTAAGCTCAAAGAAAAAATGGGCGTGAAGAATATATTAAAAAGAGAGCATGAAATAATTGACTATGTTTTTTCTGAACTGGGCGCTGTTCCCAATATAAATATTTTGGCAGACCAGCATAAGGACAGGCTAGGCGTAATTTCTTTTTATATAGACGGATTGCATTTCAACTTGGGAGTTAAGCTGTTAAATGACAAATTCGGAATACAGACCCGAGGCGGTTGCAGTTGTGCAGGAACTTACGGCCATTATTTACTTCATGTTGATGAAGAAACATCACACGACCTTACGAATTTGATTACGGCCGGAGATTTAATCAGAAAGCCGGGATGGATTAGAATGTCCATTCACCCTACAACTACAAATGCTGAAATTCAATTTGTGTGCGAAAGTATCAAAGCTGTAGCCGAAAACCACGAGGAATGGGCTAGAGAGTATGAATACCATAAAAATTCAAACGAGTTTACTCATAAGAACGCTTCAAACCCTGAAAAGGATTTGGTGAAACAGTGGTTTGGCGCTATTTAGGAGATTTGTCGCGGAATTTCCAGCGTTTGTGCGTCCACAAATAATATTCAGGAGCTTTTAAGATTTGCTGTTCTACCATACGAAGAAACATATCGGAAATCTGGTAGTTTGGAACTTCTTTCGGGTTATCAACCATTTCTGAAAAAGTGGCTTCATAGTAACCGCGTTTGGTTTTGACCACATCCACAAAAATTACATTCAAGTCCATTCGTTTGGCAATCATTTCGGCTCCCGTATGCATTGGTACGCTTACGCCAAAAAATTCTCCCCAATGAAAAGCTTTGGATGCTTTAGGAGACTGGTCACTAGCAAAGCCATACACGCCTTTTATATCATTTTTTTGATTTTCATGGATGACATTGATGGTTTCCTTTGTATCAATAAGATGTGCATGGAATTTTGCACGTATGTTTCTTACCAGCTTATCAAAATATTTGTTGCGTATTGTTTTATAGATGGCATAACCTTTAAAAGTAATTTTTCGGTTCATCGAAATCAGCCATTCATAACTTCCGTAATGGGAACAAAATAGGGCGATGCTTTTTCCTCTTTGTTCCATATTAAGATATACTTCGAGATTGGTGAACTTGAAACGTTTTTCAATTTCTGAATCTGAAATAGTCATTGTCTTTATCATCTCGACAAAATTATCGCAGAAATGATGATAGAATTTTTTTTCTATTATGCGTTTTTCTTCTTTAGAAAGATGAGGAAGGGCAATATCGAGATTTTCGCGAACTGTTTTTTTTCTATAGCCGATAATGTAATATACCAAAACATAGACACAGTCAGAGAAAAAATAAAGCACTCTGAAAGGCAATATAGACATCAGCCACAAGAACGGGTAGAGGAAAATAAAAAGTAGTAATTGCATTCGAGGAATATTTTATGCAAATATAAGGCTAAAGCTGTTAAATAGTATAGTGCTTTTACAATTGATAAAGAAAGGGTTTGTATTTTTACGCTCAAATCACCACTTATGAATATTTTTCTTATCGTTATCATTGCCCTTAATTTGATTGTTAGTTTCAAAGGATTCAACGATTTGTCTTTTTTTAGGAAATATGAATTTCACGTAGGCAGTATACGAGCCGGTGAGCAAGTCCGTATGTTTTCGTCAGGATTTCTTCATGTAGATATTGCCCATTTGGCTTTTAATATGCTAACGCTTTACCTTTTTGCTCCTTATGTGATTTCAGGATTGGGTTCGTTTACTTTTCTTATGATTTATGCCGGTAGTCTTATCTTAGGTAACTTATTGACTATGGCCTTGCATAAAAATGATTACAGCTACAGAGCTGTTGGAGCTTCAGGAGCGGTAATAGGAGTGGTTTATGCAGCTATTTTAGTACAGCCTGCTTTGGAAATTTATTTTATGCCGGGTTATATTTTTGGTATTATCTATCTTTTGTATTCCATTTACGGAATGAAATCCAAAAGCGATAATATTGGGCATACGGCACATTTTGGAGGTGCTATTGGCGGTTATATCATTACTTTGTCAAGAGCGCCTGTTATTATTTCCGAAAATACTTCTACGGTAATTATACTGGCAATTCCAATTGTCATATTATTTATTATGGCAAAAATGGGGAAATTGTAATTTTTTTCTAAAATTTTGTTTTGTGCTTTCTGGATTTTATAGCGCTTAACTTTCAGAGCTTTAAGGTTAAAAATAATTAGTTATTTATTTTAAAGTTTTCAAGCAAAAGCTGTATCGGTTGAATACTAAGTTTTTATAAAGATTGTCAAAAAAGTCAGGTAACGATTTTTGTAAATCTTTGCTATACGTTCGCTTTCTATTCACTTTCGTTTAGCCATTCGTTAGTTCGTCTATTTTGTCCAAGTCCAACTGTGTCAAACTCGTCTTTTCCATCTTTTGCAATTATGCCAAAGTCTTTTAAAACTTTGTTTATTTCCCAATCTCCCCATTCAGATAAATAAATCCTTTTTTGGTTTTCCCAAATTACAGCTATTTGTCCTCCTTCTCCACCAAAATAATCTGCTTCAATATATGCAAATTTAATGTCTCCAACCTGCTTTAATAATTCGACTTCAACATTTTCGGTCAGGTAATCAAATTTTCCAATTGGCTTTGATTCTGTTAGTTTATTTATTTCATCGAATAACTCTGTCGTAAAAGGAATTAATGACAATTCGTGTCCGATATCAACCGCAGTTGCGTTCTTATAAGAATTTGTCAAAATTTTATGATTAGATTTTTTTGTTATAAATGCTTGTAAAATGTAAGTCATAAGTCATTGTTAGCTGTAGCCTGATTGCTTTCAGTTTATTTGTTATTCAGTTTTTCGGCAAATGCAATTATATGTCAGTCAATGTCGGCTTGTTGGTTATTTACGTAAAGAATAGTTTCTATTTGTTAAATGTGTTTCATTTTGTCCATTTTATTTTTACGGCTGGCTTAATCTCAAGTCAAGTCGTGTTTCCCCGTGTTGCTCAATGTCTCCCGACTTTGTGCAAACTATTCATTCGTAGTTTACCTTTTGTTAGCCAAATGTTTTGAAAACAAAAGTATGAAAATATACTGCCAAGCTACAAGAGCAAAACTTGTGAAATATAATTATTTGCACACGAAAGGATTGACTTTGTCGAATTTCATTTTATGCAAAAAAAGGCGGAACTTCAATTTGAAGTTCCGCTTTAAATTATTTATTTAAGTAAATTTAATAGAGAAAGCTCTTAACTTTTTATTCTTTTTATTTTAAAAACTTGTATTTTTATAGTGGTATTGCAAAAATTATTTTCAAAAATCAGAAAGTAATTTTGATATTGGCACGTAATTTGAAAATACTCAGAAAAAATAAACACAAAACACTATGAAAAAAACAATTTTAATCTTGATGACCATTTTTGCAACAGCCGCACAGGCACAGGAAATTAAACAAGTTCCACAGATCAATGTATCTGGAGAAGGAAAAATCAAAGTAACGCCGGATTATGCCATCATCTCTATTGGTGTTGAAAACACAGGAGCTGATGCAGCAGAAGTCAAAAAGAAAAATGATGTGACTGTTGATGCAGTAATCAAATACTTAAAAGGTTTTAAATTGCCTGCATCTGACTACCAGACAAAACAGGTGTACTTGCAAAAAAGCTACGATTACAACAAAAAGAAAAACACTTATGTAGCATCTCAGCAAATTACAGTAACACTTAAGGATCTGTCTAAGTATGATACTTTGATGATGGGGTTGGTTGATACAGGAATCAACAACATTAATGGAGTAGAGTTCAAGTCTACTAAAGTAGCACAGTATGAATCTGAAGCCAGAAGAGCTGCCGTAGCCGATGCAAAAAACAAAGCTATGGATTATGCTTCTGCACTAAACCAAAAAGTAGGTAAGGCTATAATGGTTTCTGATAATTCTCAAACACACTATCCAGTTCCGGTAATGTATGCTATGAAGGCTGGTGCTGCTGAGGATTCTATGCCAAGAGAAACGTTAGCAATTGGAGAAATTGATATTACGGCAAACGTAACAATAAGCTTCTCTTTGGACTAATAATCAAATAGAATAATAAAAAAGCCTGAGGATTTCCTCGGGCTTTTTTGTTGGTATAATTTTAGTCAGCTTCTATTTGTTTTTAGCCAACCGTTTTCAGCATTTAAAATAGATAATGCCTTACAGTCAATATTGCATATTATATTCAAACTATAATTGCTTATTCTTATTTTCAATAGCAAGATTGCTTATCTGTTCCAATAGAGGTGTAGGACTTCCGGCGACTGTAAGTATAGTTGCAGGAAGAATAGTAACCGCCGTTTCGAAGTTATTTAATCCTCCAAACTGGTCACACCACAAATCGTGAAAAAATGCCATATCGTTCATGTAAGGAATTGTGGCTAACAGCCTCATAGGAATAGCTGTTTCAGAAAAGATCTGGAATCCATTATCTGTAGCTGAGGCTAACCCGACAACCGATACGCTTCTTCCAAGCTCTTTCAAGGAAAGGGTTTCGTATCCATCGTTTAAATCAAAATACATAAAGCCTCCAGGCCCTTGCACTGTTTTGAGTATACTTCTGTCTGCCGAATCTCTTAGTATAAAGTATTTGTCGTCAGTGTAGTCTAATTTTAGCTTTAATACCGGGTCTTGCGTTGGAGCCCTTCCTTCAATATCAGCTTCGGTCAGTTTCTTGTAATGGTTGCTTGCAAGGGAAAGTGCCATGCCTTTTAAAAAACCTTCAATTATCGCTTTTTCATCTCCTCCGCTCGCGGCAATAGACACAGCTCCAATAGCAGAAGTTGCTATAGTGCGCTTAAGTAGTTCGTCTGGTTCTAATATTGTTCCGCCTGTTGCGTTTAATGCTTTTGTAGAATAGGATGTAAGTCCTGTAATGATGCCCGTTCTTAAAGCCAATTCCAAATCGTTGGTTAGCTTATAGGTGTACCAGGCTGCATAGGCTGCTGCTCCGCCCGGACCTCCATATATGGAGGCAGCAGATGAGGCTATTGCATTGAGTAGAGAAGATTTTTGTACCGCTTTTGCCAGATTTTCATCCTGATATTTTAGAGAATCTGTATAACAGTGCCAGATAGCATCGATTATTTTGCCTTCTCGTATTCTTTTCTCTGCATTTGATAGTATTTTTCCATAAACCATAATCTGGTCACCTACAAAATTTACGGAGGCCTCAACCAGCATGCCTAAATTCTGTGTATCTCTTTCTAATTGTTTTCCAATGTCTTGTATTCCCTTTTCAAGATTTTTTCCAAGATTCTGTCCAAATTGTTCCGCTTCATTTCCAATATTTTGTATTCCTATTTCGATTTCTTTGCCTAGAGAGTCAATGGCAGCTATAATTTCTTCAAAGAGAGGCTTTGGTAGGTTTTTTTTGAATTCTGCCTGTGCAATGGCATATTCCTCCAGGATATTCTTTGTGGAATCTTTTAATTCTTGCATCTGTTTGTTAATCGCAGCAATTTTTTCTTTTTCCTCTGCATCAGCCAGCTGGTCGAGATATTCGCTTACTTTTGACTGCCAGATTTCAACTCGTTTGGAATTGAGATTGGCAAGTTGGTTGTATTCTAAGTAGAAAGATGTAGCGGTATTTATATTAGGATATTTCTTTTCTTGCAGTATTCTTTCAATTACATTTATGGCATCTGTAGCGCCTTTTATGTATGCGGCATACATAATGAGCTTTTCTCCCTGTTTATTGTATTGGCTGGCCTCTTCATTCCATCCATCAGGTATTGTAGGCTTATTATTGTTGGGTGTTTCGTTTTTACTATCCATTGCCTCTATTAAGTCGGTATGACTTTCTTCAACGATGAACCCTTCATTAATTTTAATGGGTTTGATTTTAGCATCCTTATCTTTGGGTTTTATGCTATATTGATAAGTTTTATAATTAGTATCAATGGTTAGCTTTTGAAAAATCTGCTGTTCTGTCAGATAGTTTTCTTTTAGAAGCACAGAAACCGAAGGTGATTTATCAAGTTCTGACTGGTCGATCTCCGGTTTTAAAAGAAATTTTTTGAAGTGTATTTCGTAGCTTTGCGTTGCAATCGGAGCATATTTTCCTGCTCCATCTTCTTCCGCCGCTTTTATAATTGTCCTGGTTTTGGTATAAACATATTTTGATGACAGCGCATTAAATAAATCATTTTGTATAGCTGACAGTTGTTTGAAGTACAACATTAGTTCAGAACCCTTCTCTTCTCCATTTTCTTCAGTTTTTACATATTCCAAGTTTGAGGCAAACCATTTCTTATAGGATTGAAGCACGACTGTCATGTAAGAATAGGGTTGTGTTGCAAAAACCATACAGAGGATTTCAAAATTGAGGCATACGGCAATTAAGGGGATATTGATAAAACTATTGGCAGACATAATCTTTCCTCTTGCCAATTGTAGTTCCCGCAGTACTTCATCAAAAATCAAACTTATTTTTTGGTCTGTTAATGTTCCGTTGTCCCTTTCAATAATAAATGCTTCCATCTTTTCACGTAAGATCAAAAAGAGGCCTTGCACGTTATTTTCATAGAGGGCTTGTACTGTTTTAGATGGTGTGGCACGTAATTCCTGCTCGATCTGTTTCTGCTTCTTAATAATAGTGTCAAGAGAGTTTTTTATGAGATCTATTTTTGAAGACATATTTTCCAGCATTTTCATCTGTATATTAAGGAGATTGCCGAGGGAAGCATAGCTTTGGTCGCCGAATATATCGCCTATACCGCTAGTTAGTAAGGTTAGTGTGTTGAACATAATTATTGACTTTTAGGTTTTTGTTTTGTTACAATCGTCAATGAGGGTTTTTGTAGTTGCTGTATCAAGTCTGTCTTTTTCTATAAATTGCATTGATGACTGTTCATTATTTAAATTTATAGAATATGAGATTGCGAAAAAATAGCTAGATATAGCTATTTTTACTGATGCCTTAAGTTGTTTGGATGCCAGGGAGTATAGTAGATTTGGAGGACTGCTAATTATTCCGAAAGTGTTGAGAAAATCAATACATGGGTTACATTATAAGCAAAGATTTTTTACAGGACATTTTATTGTCTATTGCTTTATACCCAAACAGTAATTTTAATTTCTTTGTTTGTTTCGAGTTTTTCTTTTTTGCGGATTTCTGCTTTTAACGGAAGTAAATATGTTTTGTGTTTTGTGTCAAACCAAATAGCGGTTTCCCATTGGCTGTTTTCTATTTTTGCAGTTGCCTTTAATCGTCCCCAACCTTGTTCCTCAGATTTTAGGTTATCTCTTATTTCCTTTGCAATCTCCTTTGGAAGCGAAATGAAATGCCAGCCACCTTGACCAGAGTGTAGCCAAATTTTTGCTGAAAACTCATGTTTTATTCTAGCATTCATTTTTAGGTATTAGGTAGTATGGTTTATCTTATGCAGCCGTTTTTAAAGTTATAATTGTTTTGTCATTTTATAATTTATGATTTCTACTCCTTGTCTTATGTTTGTCTGCTCTTGAAGTATTTTAAATCCATTTCTTTCAAAAAAAGGTTTTGCGGTTTTACTAACATCAGAGTCCAAAGAGTATTGTTTTAGCTGTCTTGCTTTGGCTTCAATGGTATCGAATAATCGTTGTGCAATTCCTTGTCGCTGATGATCTTTGTGTACGTATAAAAAGTCAAGATAATTGCCGTTGTTGAGTGTTGCAAAGCCAACTATTTTGCTTTCCTCTTGGGCTACCATAACAAATTGCTTTGTCATAATTTCCTGCCAGCGTTGTTTGTTTTTAACGCTTGAAGTCCATGCTTTGATTTGCTCAGTGCCATAGTCGGCGGTGCAAATTGTTGTTATAGTATCCACAAACAGTTTTTGCAATTCTGTCAAGTCGGTTATTTGTCCTTCTCTAATTACAAAATTTTGCATTCTATTCCTTCAGGGTTTTGATAATTTATATCATTTCTCTTAGAAAACCAAGTTAAGTACTTTTTTTTAAATCGTTACGATTTGATATAAAACAAAAAAACCTGTAAATCTAAATTTACAGGTTTTGCATTTGTTGTGGGGGGAGCAGGATTCGAACCTGCGAAGGTTTCCCAACGGATTTACAGTCCGTCCTCGTTGGCCGCTTGAGTATCCCCCCGCCTTGCTTATTGCGGTTGCAAATATAGCACTGTTTTTAGTTTATGCAAGTCTTTTTAGTAGATATTTTACAACAAAATTTTAATGTATTGGTAATGAATAAAATAAAAAAATCTCCACAAGGGAGATTTTTATGATTTGATTCGAGATAGGGAATTAAGCGCCCAAAAGCTCTTTTACTTTTGCTTTCAATTCTTCTCCACGTAGGTCTTTTGCAACAATTTTTCCTGATGCATCAAGGATGAAAGTCGCAGGAATTGAAGTAATGTTGTATTTTTTAGCAATAGGATCTTGCCAGAATTTCAAATTTGAAACATGTGTCCAAGTTAATTTATCAGCTTCAATTGCCTTTTTCCAGCTTTCTGCTTCACCTTCTCTGTCTAATGATACTCCGATAATGTTTAGCCCTTTATCGTGGAATTCATTGTATAATGCCACAACGTTTGGATTTTCCTGACGGCAAGGTCCGCACCATGAAGCCCAGAAATCAATAATTGTTACTTTTCCTAAAGATTCTTTTAGTGAAACTGTTTTACCTTCTGGATTTTTAGCTGAAAAATCAGGAGCTTTTTTACCAATTTCAACTGCTAAACGATTATCTAGCTTTTCTTTAATCGCTTTTCCTGGCTTAGTATTTTTTAGTTCAGAAGTAAGGGCATCATATATTTTCTGAATTCTTGCGAAATCTGGTTCAGGCGTATTGAAAAGGCTTTGTGTGATTAATGCACTAACGAATGATTTTGGATTTTGCTCTGAATAGCTGTAATACTTTTGTATAATCGGATCTTGAATTTTTGCATATTCCTTCATCAGCTGATTGATTACGGCAGTATCTTTAGCCTGTTGTGCCATCGTCATTCTCTCCATGTTAGCTTCTTGGAAAGCCATAGCTTTTTTCTGCATATCTTTTTGGATAGCTTGAGTATCCAGTTTGAATTTGCTCAATTCTTCGTTGTTATACGTTCCGGTAACTTTTGATTTTGCAAGAGTGTCTTTATCGACAGCAATTTTAATATCACCGTTTTCAAGAACGAAATCAATTTGTCCTTGTTTTGATTCAATTTTTAGAAAGTGGATCGATGGTTCTGTAGCTATACCTTTAATCTCAAATTTTCCATTTTCGACTTTTACAGTATCAACAGGAATCATTTTTCCCATGATTTCTTCATCCTGCTTTTGAAGGATTACAGTTTTTCCATTTTCGACACCGGTTACAGTACCTGTAATAGTATATTCACCATCACCTGTTTTTTTGCAGGAAACCATTAATGCCGTAACAGAAAGCAATAAAAGGATTTTTTTCATTTTTAATTTCATTTTTGAATTTAGTTAGCAAAAGTATTTAAAATTATAATCTGATTGTGGCAAACTGCCTAAATTTTAAGAATTATTTATTGGTTGAAGGACAAACAAATGCAGTCAGTTTAGCGCTGGTTTTTCGGATACCCGCCATTCCTTTTTCTACATTAATCATATTATGGTAGCCTCTCGATTTTAATATCGATGCCATGATAACTGAACGATAACCACCGGCACAATGCAAGTAGAAGTTTTCTTCTTTTGGAACTTCGGATAATTGCTCGTTGACAAAATCTAATGGGATATTTAATGCATTTTCAATATGTTCTGCATTAAATTCGCCTGGTTTTCGGGCATCGACAATAATGCTATTCTCATTTGCTTCCGATTCGAATTGTTCCGGAGAAATCGATTCGATGCTGTCCGTTTCAAAACCGGCTTCTTTCCACGCCGCAATGCCGCCTTTTAGGTAACCTAATGAGTTATCAAAACCAACCCTGGAAAGTCGGGTAATAGTTTCTTCTTCTCTTCCTTCCGGAGTTACTAACAGCAGCGGTTGTTTTACATCTCGGATCAAAGCGCCAACCCATGGTGCAAATCCTCCTTGAATGCCAATGAATATAGAGCCTGGGATATGGCTTTTTACAAAATCGTCTTCGTGACGAACGTCCAATATCAGAGCTTCGGATTGGTTAGCAATAGCTTCAAATTCTCTTGGAGTTAATGGCTTAAATGATTTTTCCAATATGTTGTCAAGACTTTCGTAACCTTGAATATTCATCATCACATTTTGTGGGAAATAAGCAGGCGGTATTCCTAAACCATCAAGAAGCTCTGCCGTAAATTCTTCACGGCTCATGTCGGCTCTTAAGGCATAATTTGTTTTTTTCTGGTTGCCCAATGTGTCGGTAGTTTCCTTGCTCATGTTTTTTCCGCAGGCGCTACCGGCACCATGGCTAGGATACACAATCAATTCATCAGGGAGTACCATGATTTTGTTTCTGAGCGAATCGTATAAATACGACGCTAGTTTTTCCTGTGTCAGGTCGCTTGACATTTTTTGTGCCAAATCAGGACGTCCAACATCACCTATAAACAAAGTATCGCCGGTAATGATTCCGTGTTGTTTTCCGTTTTCATCTGTTAGGAGGTAACACGTACTTTCCATTGTATGCCCTGGCGTATGGATTGCTTTTATGATATAAGCACCCACTTTGAATTCCTGCCCGTCTTCAGCTATAATAGCTTCAAAATTAGGGTTAGCCGTTGGGCCATACACAATCTGTCCTCCTGATTTTTTAGCAAGATCCAGATGCCCTGAAACAAAATCAGCATGGAAATGTGTTTCAAAAATGTATTTTATTTTCGCATTGTCTTTTGCCGCGCGGTCAATATACGGCTGCACTTCGCGTAAAGGATCAAAAATAGCCGCTTCACCATTGCTTTCCAGATAATAGGCCGCTTGAGCAATACAGCCAGTATAAATTTGTTCTAATTTCATAATTTTTATATTTCAGAATCTAAAGGAGCAACTCTTTGGCTGGTATTACTATTGACATGGCCAATACAAACCAACCAAAACCTTTTTTTAGATTTTTTTCATTGATGAACTTATTGAGGTATATCCCTGCAAAGATACCTAAAATAGAAATAAAAGAGAAAATAAATAGGATGCTCGAATCAATATCAATATTGCCTATATCGCCCGTAAATCCGATAAGTGAATTGATAGCGATGATAAATATAGAATTTCCTATTGCTTTTTCACAGGCAACTGGGAAGATAGAACAAAACAGGAATGATTTAAAAGCCTCCATCGGTACTGGCAAGACCTGGAACCAATCCAATAATGAGTGCTCCAGAATAATCAAAAATAACTTGAAACTATCCAGTAAATGTATTAAAACTATTTTATCCTTCTTTTGCTGATCATAGATTTTAAGTTGGTTTGCTTAGCTTCGATCTGCTCCTTGATAATGTTAAATAGGAGCTTCACTAATATTAAATGCTTAATTTTGAAGCTTAATCAAAATTACACATGATAAAAAATTATTTTTCTGTTTTACTTATACTTTGTTCTGTTTATTTTTCTCATGGACAGGTAGTTATAAACGAACTGGATTCTGATACGCCTAGTATTGACGATAAAGAATTTGTTGAACTTAAATCAACTACACCTAATTTTTCACTCGACGGATATGTACTTGTCTTTTTTAATGGAAATGCTGAATCAGCGAGTACCGGAAATAAAAGTTATCTGACGATTTCGTTAAATGGCCTTACGACAGATGCAAACGGATTAGTGCTGATTGGAAGTAACGGAGTTTCTCCTGTTCCTCAAAGAATTATTGCCGATAACGTGATCCAGAACGGAGCAGATGCCGTTGCAGTATATCTGGGTTCTGCAGCAGATTTCCCTGATGGTACTTTGGCGACTACAACAAATCTTATTGATGCTTTGGCCTATGATACTAGCGATCCGGATGCAACTCAACTCATGGCATTACTCGGACTGACAATACAGATTAATGAAGATGAAAACGGACAAGGGGCAACTCAATCTATACAAAGAAAACCTGATGGTACTTATGAGGTTAAGGCACCTACTCCGGGAGCAAATAATGATGGGAGTGGTATTGTTTTTAACGGAATATCTATCAGCATTCCATCGCTGGTATATACAGAAGGCGAAAGTTTTCCAATTACATTTTCAACACGGACAGCTGTAACCAGCGATTTGGCTTTTACTTATACATTGGCAAATGGAAGTTTTACTACTGCTGATTTTATAGCCAATACTAATGTGCTGATTCCAGCAGGATCGACCACATTTACAACTACCGTCCAGCTCGTTGACGATGCGATAGATGAAGGAGATGAGATTATGAAAATCAAGCTGGGAACGATACCGGCTGGTTACATAAGACTTAATGACAATATTGAAGTCAGAATAATAGATAACGATTTTTCGGTTTCGCCTTGGGGAACGCCATTGAATCCAACACATGGAGTGGTAGCAAGTACTGCCCCGGCTGGATATTATGATTCTCTTGAAGGAAAATCGGGGGCTGTATTAAAGCAGGCGGTTCAGGATATTATTGCCAATCCGGCTGTAGTAAGAGCTCATAATTATGGTGATATTATCGCCATTTTGAAAACAGCCGACCAAAATCCGTTAAACAGCAATGAGGTTTGGTTGATGTATAAAGAAGTAAGCCGTTCTAAATTTTTGTTTCAGGATAGCGGAAGCGGAGTGGGAAAATGGAACAGGGAACATATTTATCCGCAATCAAGAGGCGGATTTACGAATGGAACATCTGATACTCCTGATGGGATCAATGTTTGGGTGCCGTCTAATGCCAATATGTTAAGCCACGGACACGCAGATGCCCATCATTTAAGAGCAGAAGATGGTCCGGAAAACAGTTCCCGAAACAATAAAGATTATGGGTTGACAGATTATAACGGATTCTCAGGAAATGCAGGAAGCTGGAAAGGCGACGTTGCCCGCGCGGTATTTTATATGTGTGTTCGTTATAACGGACTAAATGTTGTAAATGGAAACCCACCTGATTCGACTGTCGGACAGTTGGGAGATCTTGCCACATTGCTTCAATGGAATGTAAATGATCCTTCTGATGATTTTGAAATGAACAGAAATAATTATATCTATACCTGGCAGCAAAACAGAAATCCGTTTATCGATTATCCTTATCTGGCGGATTATATCTGGGGAAGTAGGGCAGGTGAGGCTTTCTCTCTTTCCGCTCCTGATTTTTCAGATCTTAAGGTATCCCTATATCCTAATCCGGCAAAAAATCATATTACGGTTGCAGGCTTAAATAATCCGGCAACTTTGGAGCTGTTTTCTATTTCAGGACAAAAACTGTTTTCGGCAGATTTTTCTGGAACGTCAACCTTACAGATTAATCTTGCCTCAGGATTGTATATTGCCAAAATCCTTTCAGAAGGAAAAACGGCTATCCGAAAAATAGTAATCCAGTAAGTGAGAAAAAAGTTTACAAAGAGCTAATGGAATCAATCATTAGCTCTTTGCTATTTCTAAAACATTCTGAAGCGTAACAGGTTTTGTAAAATAACCAAGAATTCCGTTGAAGGATTTGGATTTTTCCTTATCTGAACAAGCAATAGAGGAACTCACAATATAAATAGATATTTCTTTCGGAAACAGGTTTTTTACTTTATGAAACTGTTCCATAAAATTCCATCCGTCCATGACAGGCATTTCAATATCGAGCATAATAATGTCTGGAAATTCTTCGGGATGATGTGCTAATCTTGTTAATCCGTCTATGGCTTCAGCACCATTTGGAAAAGACAGGATTTTACTTGCAGTTTCTGATTTGTGGATGATTTTTTTGGTTATTGTCTGATAAATAGGATCATCATCAATAAGGCAAATTATTTGATTCATTTAAAGTAGATTTTGAAGGTAGTTCCTATGTTGGGCTCGCTTTCAACGGTTACAGTTCCGCCCATAGCATCGATTTGGTTTTTGGTAATAAAAAGTCCAATTCCTTTAGAATCAGGGTTTTCGTGAAATGTTTTGTACATCCCAAATAGTTTGTCGCCATATTTTTTCAGGTCAATTCCAAGTCCGTTGTCAGAAATCTCTAAAACGGTTCTGTCGTTTTCTGTATAGCTATTTAGGATGACAACAGGATTTCGCATAGGATGACAATAGCGAATGGCGTTGGATATAAAATTTAGTAGTATGCTTTCAAGATAAGCCGGATTGTAGTTCACAAAGATTTCAGGCGATACATTATTTTTTACAATCGCTTTTTTAAACGCGATCTGTTCAGAAACAATATTGATTATCCTGTCAATATTGTCTTTTATATTCAGGTTCTCGATAATCAGGTTGATATTGGTTTGAATGTTAATGACTTCATTCAAATTGAGCATGGTCTCGTTTAGCGTATTGGAAACATTTTGCAGCATTTTGACAAGCTCATTGCGTTCTTCTTCAGTTTCTGCCGTTTCAATCAAAGTTGAAATGGATTGGATGTTGCTGGTATGCGAGCGAAGATTGTGCGAAACAATATAAGAAAAGTTCAACAGCCTTTTATTTTGCTCTGTAACCAGATCCAGAGAGTTGTTCAAATCTTTTTCGGCTTCCTTACTTTTCGTAATGTCGAGCATGATGCCTTTTAGTGAAACCGGATTGCCATTTTCGTAAATTACATTCACAATATCCCGAATCCAGAGTATAGCGCCATTTTTGGCAATCATCCGATATTCAAAGTCATATTGCAGTTTTTTTTGAGATTCTGTTGCACAATAATGTATTGCCCAATGCTTATCATCCGGATGTATCGTATTGGCCCAGAAATTGCCATCGCTGCACCATTCTTCTTGGGTATAACCGGTAATCTCTTCGGCTTTTTTATTGACATAGCTGAAGACATAGGTATTGTAATCGCATTCCCATACAATTCCGTCAATTGTATTGATTAGCGCTTCCATTTTTTTCTGCGATTGTATTACGATTTCTTCAGAGATCTTTCGTGCAGTGATATCTTCCGTTGATATAATTATACGTTCGAGCGTTTCCTCATAGCCCGGCATAACGCTCCAGCGAAGGCTGATGTCGCGGTATTCACCATCGGTTTTTTTGACTTTTGAATCGATAGTAAGCCGCGTTTCGCCTTGAGTGATGGCAAGCAGCTGTGCCTTGAAAGAAACCATGGCATCGCTGTTCAGCACGTCTTCCAATCGTTGCATCAGGTCTTCCTTTGTTTTAGGATAATGCAATGTCAGGCACTCGTTGTTTACATTGATTATTTTTACTAGCGAGATGCATTTTTGGATTACTTCCGGATGTGCGTCAAAAAAGGCTTTTATTTCTTCTCTGCTTTTTCCAATCAGTCCTAATTCTTCCAGATAATTTTTCAGATAAGAGAAGTCTTCTTCCCACAAAGCAATAGGTGAATCTTCAAAAAGGCTTTTGAAACGTATTTCACTTTTTCGGATAGCATTTTCCGCCTCTTTTTTTGAGGTAATATCCTCTACAATTGAAATATGTGAACTTGGTCTTTCCCCTTCTTGCCAAAGAGGGGAATAGGTAATATTCACCCAAATAAGATTGCCATTTTTGTGGATGTATCTTTTTTCTAAATTAAGCTCGCGTATTTCCCCATTTTTAAGCCTTTCGAGCTGTTTCAGGTTGTCTTCGAGATCGTCTTTATAGGTAATGTCCTTAAAACTCATGTTTCTCATTTCCTCAAACGTATATCCGAGCATCTTCGAATATTGGTCATTTACTTCAATAAGGCATCCGGTTACGGAGTCAACATGTGCTATCCCGATTGCTGCCTGGTCAAAAATGGATTTGAATTTTATTTCGTCATTAAGAATTTTGTTTTTCTGTTCGCGCACCAGAAGTTGTAACTCTGCTGGTTTTTTTAAAACATTGGTTAAAAAAAGAGAAAAGATAAAACAGCACAATATTGCCAATACCAATGCAGGACGTATTTCGGTAAAAAGTCCATATCTGTTTTTGCTGATAAGGTATACTTTCCAATTTCCGTCTGGAATTGAGAGTACCTGGAAATATTTATCGCTAAAGTCTTCTTTGTTGGGAAGGAAAAATTCAGTTTCGCCTGTTTTTGGATTTTCTTTTGAAAACTGGAAGTAATATTGAGAATCTTTGATGGAATTTATTCCGGAAGATTTAAGCAATGTTTCGAGTTTTACCATTACGGCTGAAAATCCCCAGAATTTACCTTTTCTGTATATTGGAAAGCGGCCTATTACTCCGAGTCCGCCCTGTTTTAATTCTAATGGTCCTGCAAAATGGATTTTTCCTTTTTGAATAGTTTCTATTGCTTCTTCTTTAACCGATTTTGAATTTAATATGTCAAAATTAATCAGGTCAGGATTGTCAGGATAAGTATATTTTATTACTCCGTTAGGAACTAATTGTACGGCATCAATATTTGGATTGGAATCGACCAGTACTTTTGCCAAAGCATCAAAATTTTCAGGTTTGCCATCATCATTGACGATCATAGCCAAAGAAATTGTCGTAGTGTAGCAGTTTTTAAGCGAATGATTCAGATTTTGTTGTACGACATGGAGAATATTTGACATTTCTCTGTGTCTGTTTTCCTTGACAACTTCAAAGCGTTTTAGAATAAGAGGACTAATTAGGGCAAGCAGTATAAGAAAAACTATTAGGGTGCTTAACCTGGGCTTTGATATAAACCAGCCGGTTATTTTTGACCATTTGTTCTCTATTTTCATCTGGGCTGGAATCTGTTTATTCTGGTGACTAAAATATAAATTAATATTTAATTTTGAAGCGATTAGCAGGAATTCCGTTAAATGAAAAGACAATAAAAAAATAGCCCTAAGGCTATTTTTTTGTAGTTATTTGTTAATAAGTAGATTAGCATTTTTTATAAAACCAGCTCAGAAAACAAGTGTTCAGAAATTTCTTCCAAATTATTGCATAGGCCGGGGTGTGGTCTTGAAGTTTGGATTACGGAACTTCTTACAGCAGTCATCCATCGGAAGCGAGAAGGCACATCAAACGCCGCAATTGGGCCTCCATCTTTGGCGCCTTTTGCAATTTTTACAAATGCCTGTAGGTTTTGTTCGAGCTGTTCATAATCGAGTTCATCTGAAAAAAGTCCGAGTTTAACGGTGTCTATCTTATAAAGAACTTTGATGTATTGCTCTTTTTTACAGAAGACGATGATTCCCGTATTGACAAATTCTTCGCGCTCAACTTTTGGCACGATACGAATCACGGCATATTCATATAAGTGTTTGTCTTGCATCTTGAGCAGCTTTTATAAAAATTTCTGAATTGGCTAAACGTGTAATCAAAAAATTGGAGTAAGTATTTCGTATCTGTTCCGGCGTTTCTTCTGAACCTTCCCATTGCAGCCATTCTTCAGGAATCAGACCTACAATTGAACGAATCTTATTTTCTGTAAGCAGGGATTTAAATTCTTTATTCGTTTCTTCTAATTGGGAGGCTTTTGGTAGTAAAACATGGTCCTTAATCAAAGTAAACGGACTCTTGGCACTATTTTCCCAATTGTTCCATGAATGATGAAAATACAGACAAGCGCCATGATCGATTAGCCATAGCTCTTTATGCCAGATAAGCATATTCGTATTTCTGAATGTGCGGTCTACATTAGTTATAAAAGCATCCAGCCATACAATTTTTGACGCAAGTACAGCATCAGTTTCTGTAACAACAGGATCAAAAGTGATGGCTCCGGAAAGAAAGTGGAGGGCAAGATTTAGTCCCTGGCTTCCTTGTAATAAGTCCTGAATTTCTTCATCGCCTTCAGTCCTTCCAAAAGCTTCGTCAAGATTTGCGAATACTAATTCCGGTACAGCTAATCCTAGTGCCCGGGCAATTTCACCTCCAATTAATTCAGCTATCAGTGCTTTTACGCCATGACCGGCACCTTTGAACTTTAATACATATTTAAAACCGTCATCAGCATCGGCAAGGGCAGGAAGCGAGCCTCCTTCTCTCAAGGGAGAAATGTATCGGGTAACATTGACCGTTCTTAACGAAAATGGGTTATCCATAAGTTTTTTCTTTGATACAAAAATAGCGCATCGAAACGGATGCGCCATTTTTTTTGAAAATATATTTATAAAACCGCCCAATAACGAGTGGGCGATATGTTTTATGCTCCCGGATTTAGCTTGTGATAGCTTGCATAAGAAAGCATGAGTATTCCTAAAACAATAAGCGGAAAAATAGCTTGGAAATCAAAGCCATCTACAGCGGCATGACTTACAGAAGCACTAAGGAAATTGAAAGTAAATCCGGCATAGGCCCATTCTTTTAGTCGTTTTGGTGCAGCCGGAATTATTAAGACAAGCGCGCCTAATACTTTGAAAACGGTAATCAACATGCCAAAATAAGGAGGATAGCCTAAATGACGGATACCTTCTTTGGCTAATTCGGTTTGTGATGTCAGAGCTGGCATCACGCCTTCAAATAAAAAGATTAGGATGGTGGTAATCCAAAAGATAATTCGATGTTTTTTCATGGTAGTTTTAATTGGTGTTAGTTTTATTTATTGATAGCAGAAATAATTCTCTTAACTTGTTCCGTATGTCTTTGCGCATGATATAGCGAGAAGTTGATCCATTCGAGACGAGTTAGGTGGCCAAAAACTGGCAATTCAAAACCCATACAGGTTTTTGACAGATCTAATGAGTCAATTAGCTGTAAGGTATCATTTTTCAAGGCTTTCACTTTGTCGAGCTGCTGTTGCTTGTCGTGTATAGTTTCCGTCGGGATAATGAACCCTGGCGCATCCAATTTGGTGCTGAAATCTAAAAAGACCGATTTTATAATAGGTACTTTTTCGTCTATCGGTCTATCCGTTTCGCTTACATTTTCTGGAAGTAGGTTTTTGAGTCCCGAATTTGCTTTCAGAATATGTTCCATTGTCTGGCCAACAGACCAGCTATTTTCTGCAGGATTCTTATCCCATAAGCTGTTATCGATAGATAGCAGCAGTTTTTCTAAACCGTCATAAGTTGTATTGGTTTCTCCAATAAGTGCGGCAGTATCAAAGTTGTTATTCATAGGTTTTCTTGTTTGTTATTTTTATCCAAAATTAGGTGGGCCGTAGCAATTTTATACTGTGTAAAAAAGACAATAGGGAGGGGAGATTGCGACAAGCTGTCATTTTCCTGAATTCGTTATCTTTGCACGGTTACAGAAAACCTTTAGGTATGGGACGACGCAATGAAGCCAATAGGCTGGAGCATAAAAAGAAAACAGACCAGAAAAAGAAGCGGGAACAGGATGCTGAGAAGCAGAGAAAGAACAAGCTGAAAGAAATTATCAAAAAGAATAATGCTTCCAATGAAGCGAAACAGAATAAAATGGACAATAAAGCCTTTGAGGAATTAAAGAAAGATGTGCAGGAAATTATCGACCTGATAGCAAGCAAACAAAATAAAGAAGCCAATAACAAACTGGTTGAAGTAAGCGAAAATTTAGATGAATTATTAGACCATGCCGAAGAAGATGAAGAGCTTGTAGAACTAGGCCGTTATATGGTATTGTTGAATCAGCTGCATCAAAAAATTAATGCCGGATAATATGGCTCAGCAATTAATCTGTCCTTGCGGTTCAGGAGTGTTATTAGCCCAATGTTGCGAACCTTTTATCAAAGGAATTCATAATCCTCTAACCGCAGAAAAACTGATGCGATCCCGTTACACTGCTTATGTTGTCCAGGCAGCAGATTACCTTATTGCAACGACACATAGCTCAACAAGAAAAAATCATTCAAAGTCGGATATATTGGAATGGTCCAAATCCAACCAATGGCTGAAACTGCAAGTATTGGAAGCAACAGAAAATACAGTAGAATTTAGAGCTTATTTTTTAGACAGTCGCCTCAAAGCGCAAATGCACCATGAAAAATCATTTTTCAAGAAAGAAAAAGATAGTTGGTTTTATGTAGATGGTGAATTTTTTGAATAAAGTTTTATTAAGCTAGAATATAGCGGCTCTGCGCCTTTGCGAGCAATTATTTTCACGCGAAGGCGCAGAGCCGCAAGAGATTAAATATTGCTATTTAGACAAAACTTCTTGACATTTATTTAAACCTTTTTATTAAAAAAGTAATGCCCTTCAAAAGCTGAAGGGCATTTACCAATTCTCAAAATAACCTCTTTTATTTTAAGGTTTTAGGGCATTTTTTTTGGAAAAAATTGGCTCCTGATATTATAACCCAATAATAATTCAGGAGCCGGTGTATAAACTAGTAAAAATATGAACTAATCTTTAGCGCCATCAAAT
Organism: Flavobacterium sp. 28YEA47A; assembly: GCF_041262125.1. Lineage (NCBI taxonomy): Bacteria > Pseudomonadati > Bacteroidota > Flavobacteriia > Flavobacteriales > Flavobacteriaceae > Flavobacterium > Flavobacterium sp. 28YEA47A. Next base: position 65,733 of record NZ_JBGCCI010000001.1, on the reverse strand, counting down.
ATATAAGTGACATCTGAAGCAGCCTGTTGTAGTGTAAAAACCTGTAACGCTTTGCTACTGTTCTTATAAATGAAACGTCCTTCTGGAATATTTCCATCGCCCATAATATCGCCCGTGTTATTATAGACTTTCATTGTTTTTGCAGTCACATTAGAATAAGCTTCTCCGCTTTTTGCTTCTACTTTTAATTGTGTATTACTGACTTTAGTAACAATTAATTTAGCATTAAAAAACTCTTGTCCAGCATTAGGACCTTCTTCAATTGTAATTTTACCGGTAAAAGTACCAACAGCTGCATCAATACTTCCACCACGACCTGGTCCATTATTACTGTCATCGCTACTACATGATACTAAACCAAATAATGCGATCGCAATAATTCCTGCTGTTTTTAAAATTGACTTTTTCATTTGTTTAAAATTTTTTTTAGGATTTGTGCTACAAAGTTATTGGGGTGATATTTGGTATCCTATACCTTAAAACGAGTATATTTTTCTACCTGATTTCAGGTATTTTTTCATCAAAAATTGAAAAATTTAACAGAAGATGTTGTTTAAGTTAATATTTTTGTGAGGCTATGAAAAACAAATTATTACTCCCGCTTATCTTCTTGATATCGCAGGCATTATATTCTCAAAGAATCTATACGCTTGATGATGATCAGGCCTATACCGATAGTCTGATACAACTTATTAAAACAACACAAATTGACAGTATTAAGGGCATTACCAGTTTTAGGCTTGCTGATTTGTACAGAAGAAGCAAAAAAAATGAACTGGCAGACGAGTATCTGGCTGTAGCCAATAAAATTGCTCCCAAATATCCTTTTTTAAAAGATGTAAGTGTTTATTATAATTCGACCACTTATCTAAGTAAGGGAGATATCGAAAATTTTGGAAAACAATTAAGTCTTGCCAATACGACACTCAAAAAATATAAGACAAAAGAGGCGTATGCCTTGCGAGCCTACATTTTAAGAAATCTGTCAATAATCCAACAGATTCAAAACAACGAAAAGGAGGCGATGCGAATGCTCATAGAAGAAGCTATGCCATTAGCCAAAAAAAGTGGAGACTATGAGGTGTTAAGTGGGCTATATAAGTCGGTTGGTATCATTTTTATGAATAATGAAGAAAGAGAGAAAGCAGAAGATTACCTTAAATTAGCAAAAGAATATATAGAAAAGGCAGCCCAATCCTCTTATACTTATAAAGAGACAAAGGCAGAAATTTACATAATCGATAGTGAAAATCTGGCACATCTCGAAAATCTGGCAGAATCAAAAAAATCATTAGATAAGGCTTATACCATATTAAAAGATTATCCAAAGTCCAATATGAATGGCGGTTATTATTTTTCAGAAGGCTATTACTTTTATAAAGTAAAACAATACGATAATGCATTAAAAAGTTATGACAAGGGTATAGCCAACACCACGCTCTTTCAGGATATATATTCGGCAAATCGTCTGAAATTTGCCAAGTACCCTGTGCTAAAAGCAATGAACAGGTATGAAGATGTCAAAAATATATTGTTGAACTTGATTGAGGATAACAGCTCTTTTGCGATAGATGAAAAAAGATATAGCCTGGAACTGGCAAATGCATATGAAAAATTGGGTGACATTAAAAATGCGTATAAATACAAATCAAGATATATTGTTCTTAGTGATAGCCTAAATGAAGAATCTTCCAAAGATAAAATAACAGCACTGGAAGCAAAATTCAACAAGGCTGAAAATGAGGCAAAAATTGCCCAACTTGAAGCCCAGAGGGAACGTGATAAGCTCATAGCAGAAAATAATAAATTGTATTATGGCTTACTGGTTGTTATCTCGGTTTTATTACTGTTGTTGGTAATCTTCTTTTGGAACAATTCAAAAAATCAGAAAAAAATAGCGGTTGAACACGCCAAAAATTATGCACAAAACTTAAAAAGTCTCAAAGACCAAAAAGAGATTGAAGTTATGCAGGCCATGATTAAAGGCGAAGAAGAAGAACGAAAAAGGATTGCCAGAGATCTTCATGATGGAATAGGAAGTATGCTTTCTTCATTAAAAATGAGATTTATGAAAGTAAACAGTGCATCTGAAACAGTCGATCTTAATGAAATAGAAAACATGAATACGCTGCTTAACAATTCGATTACTGAATTGCGACAAGTTTCGTATAATCTTATTCCGGAATCACTTCTTAAATTAGGACTTGAACACGCGCTAAACGATTTGTGCCATATGCTAAAAACTGACGATGTTCATATTGACTTTCATGCCAACAACATTAGAGAGGATATTCCGGAAAGTATTCAGATTACTATTTACAGAATCGTGCAGGAGCTTCTTAACAATGCCCTGAAACATTCTAAAGCCAACGAGATTTTAGTTGATTGCAGCCAGAACCAATCTGTGTTTTTTATCACAATTGAGGATAACGGCATTGGGTTTGATCTTGAAAAAATGAATGAGTTTAACGGACAAGGTCTTAAGAATTTAAAGAATAGGGTAGAGCTGCTTAACGGAAAGATGGAAATTGATTCTGCGCACGAAAAAGGAACGGCATTCAATATTGAGTTATCTATTTAATCAGACATGACAATGACAAAACCTTATAAAACAGTAATCGTTGACGATCATCCTATAGTCAGTGAAGGACTGCAGGTGCTTTTTTCGCAGTCTAAAGAAGTAGAAATAATCAGGAGCTTTAAGACTGGAGCTGCATTGCTTGAGTATGGAGGTCTGGGAAAAGTCGATATTATTCTATTGGATATTTTCCTGCCGGATATCAACGGAATCGATTTGTGTCTGAAAATCAAAAAAAGCCATCCAAAAATTATCATTCTGGCTATGAGCAGTCAATCGGAAAGAAGCATCGTTCTTCAAATGATTAAGAATGGTGCCAATGGCTATTTGCTTAAAAGTGCTTCACTGGAAGAATTCAAGAACTGTATCCATAAAGCTATTGAAGGCGAATTGGCCTTTAGTAATGAAGTGAAGGGAATTGTACAGAAAACCAATATCCATGACCTTAAAGCCATTCCAAGACTGACACGCAGAGAGAAGGAAATACTGCTGCTTTTAGCAGATGGCAAATCTACCCAGGAAATATCAGATGCTTTGTTTTTGAGCTACCTGACCGTACAGACACACAGAAGGAATCTGCTAAGCAAGTGTCAGGTTAAAAATGTCGCTGAACTTTTGAAGTTTGCAAAAGAAAACGCCTTGTAGTTAGTTAGCTTTTGGAGAAAGTTTTTCGTTTCTATGCGAAATAAAAAATAAAAAGAAAATAACAATTAGCAACAACACAATATTCACAATTGTAGCCGTCCTATATGCTTCCAGATAGGTTTCGATTTTTCTGTGTGGATCTTTCAGACTATAAAAAAATATACCGCCAACAATGCCCACTCCTAAAGCAATTGCTGTTTGCTGGAATGTTGAATAGGTTCCAGATGCCATTCCCGCAAAAGAAAAAGGAAGGCTTCGCAAAGAAACGGTCAGTAAAGAAGGAAGTACCGTGCCACATCCTATTCCATAAATAAAAAAAATAAGAGGCCAGAAAGGACGCATGGTTTCTGAACCGTCCAGAAGCAATAGGTGAAAGAACAGCGATACAATCATGAGCATAACGCCAAAAATAAGAACGAACTTTCCATACAATGGAATTAATCGTATCGATACTAACGAGGCAATGACATATCCAACTCCCTGGAATACAAAATACAGTCCGGTGTCAAAGGAACTGATTCCAAATCCGGTTTGTAACAGTACTACGTTAATCAGGAAATAGGAATCCTGAACCATAAAATAAAAGATGGAGGCAAAAAGCCCGATGGTAAAATCCCGATGCCTGAATACCCGCATATCAATAAGAGTAAGTTTTCCTTTGTTCTGTCTGATGCGTTGTTGCCAGAAAAACAAAAATGATGTTAGGATTGACAGTGTAAAAAGAACAAATATCCATAGCGGCCAACCGAGTTCTCTTCCCTGTACTATGGGATAAATAAAACAAGCCAAAGTCAAAACGAGCAATGCAGCTCCCAGGCTGTCAAATTTTTGAACCCGGACTATGGCTGTGTTTTCCAGATATCTGATGGACAAAAAGATGGCAACAATGCCAATTGGTACATTGATCAAAAACAACAAACGCCAACCATCAATAAAGCTATGGATTTCAGGAAGCACACCACCTAAGAATTGACCTATAACCGAAGCAGCTCCAGCTATGCTGCCATAAATGCCCAGTGCTTTTGTTCGCGATTTCTGGTCCTGGAAAAGAACCTGGATATAGGAAATGCCTTGTGGCACCATAAAAGCAGCGCTTATTCCCTGAATTGTCCGTCCTATATTCAGCTGAATCGTATTTTGAGCCAGTCCGCACAAAAAAGAAGAAAGTGTAAAAGCAACCATACCAATTATAAAAACAGGTTTTTTTCCGAAATAATCGCCGGCCCTTCCGCCAGCAATTAAAAACGAAGCATAACCCAGAACATACAGCACGATAATCCATTGCATATCTGTATCTGTTCCTTTAATTCCGATTTTTATTGAAGGTATTGCCACATTTACCACAAAAATATCAATCACTGATAAAAACACAGCCGTAGATACCAAAACAAGAAGTGACCACTTCGAAATACTCCTGCCCATAACACAATTTTTAGTACATTTATGGGTTAAAATTAGGGTGCATTACTAGCACCCACAAGTAGTTTCTAAAATGATACCTAGTATGGAAAATAATACTAATGCTGATTCTCAGTCGGTTGAAAACAAAGAAAATTTTGATTTTTCTGAAAATAATTGTCCTATCAAAAATGTATTCAAAGTTATTGGCGGAAAATGGAAAGTTCCACTCATAAATGCCATTAGTCAGGAGTGCCCTAAACGCTTTGGAGAACTGAAGCGAAAAATGGAAGATGTGACACAGACGACATTAACCTTACAATTAAGAGAATTAGAGCGTGACGGAATCATCTGCCGGAAAGTCTATGCCGAATCGCCACCTCGGGTTGAATATAAACTATCAGAACATGGAATCAAGCTGGTTCCTATTCTTAAAGTTTTGAACGAATGGTGGGAAGACTACTGTAAAGAAAAAGAGGATTGATTATAAACAGATATGTTCCAATATGTTTTTGCGTTTTATACTTTGCGGCTCTGCGCCTTTGCGTGGAATAGTTGCTCGCAAAGGCGCAGAGCCGCTAAAACTAATCTAAACAAAGATGATAATTATACATAATACAATAAACAGGATATAAAGCAACGGAAAGAATACCTGAAAAAAGCTGTTGATCTTTACCGTAGTCTTTTTGTTTTTTGAATAGGCATACGTAAAAATAATGGCAATCAATGTCATGAAAATAGAGATATATCCTGAAATGATGACAATTTCAATAAAAGTATTGTAGGGCAATGTGGGTAGTAACGATGAGGTGAAAAAATTAAAAGTCACCATCGTTAGCATCAGCGTGAAAGAAATATTCAACTGGTTGGCAAAATCTTTTACCCAGAAAACAAGCCACGAAGCGACAACAAGTAAACCTATTGGAAGAAAAACCTTCCACAAATAATATTCGATCTTGCGCTGTGCAAAAATTTCAAAATTGCAACGCGAAAACGATTCTCCTTTTTTGTTAGCACTAAGGTGGTTGTACATCATTTCGTTTACATAATCTTTTTTCTCCAGAATATTCCATTCTTCCATATAGGACGGGGCCAAAACTTTTGGAAAAAGCTGCGGATTAACAAATACCAGGTCTTCCTTTTCCATAGAAAAAGATTCCAACTGGATTGTAAAACATTGTTTGTCATTAGGATATTTATGGAAATCCATAGGAGTTGTAAATCGGCCATGGAAACGTTCATTATAAATAAGATTGTTATCGGAATTGACAATCAGGCGCTTGTTGATAATTTCCCGATCACCTAAAATGTTGATGAATTCAAAAGAAGGAACCAGAATATCTATAGGAAATTCTTTATTTTCATACACTAGCTTGCTACCATTCTTCTGGCAATATTTTTTTGCCAGATTAGGATCATGCCATGCCAGGACAAGATAGCCGTCAATCATATACGTCTGGTTGACTGAATTGATATCGTATATTTTGTTCAGGTGTATGGATACCGCAGCTTCAATTGGGGCAGTATTCTTTTTGTTTGTTTCAGACGCCTCCGTATTTTTTGGAATCAGAACAAACAATAAGAAGAAGAGAGATAGTATAGGTTTCATTTCAATCTTTTTTTAAGGTTTCATAACTACAAATCAGGTCATCGCAAAACAATTGAGCGAATGAAAGGCTAATATTTTCTTTTACGACAACGCGCATAAGTGTTTCCTGTTCCGGAATTCCCGGAATGAAATAGGCAGGAAGCATCCAGTTTTTAGATCGGAGAGAAAGCAATAAGGAGGTTGTGTCTACTTCTTTTTTATCTTTTAGCTTAAATACAACCACAGGAAGTATTCCTTCGTCTATAATTTCAAAATATCCAGACTGTTGCAGTCGTTTTCGTATCGTATCGGCTATTTTACAGTAGCCACGGATTGTTTTTTTATAACCTTCCTGTCCTTGTTGGAGGATGGAAAAGTATTGTGCCAGAATCATGGAGGCTCCTTTTGAAAAATTAAGAGCATAGGTTTCTATAGGCTTTTCGAGATAATGGGACGAAAAAATCAATTCTTTTGGCAATACGGAGTTATCCCTGAAAATCAGCCATCCAATCCCCGGATATACAAGCCCGTATTTATGCCCGGACAAATTGATACTCCGCACTAAAGGCAGGCGAAAATCCCAAGGACGTACTTCTTTTTTAATAAAAGGCAATACAAAACCTCCAATAGCCGCATCTACATGGATACCCACATTCCAATTGTGTTTTTTGTTTAATCGGGCGATTTCATCATTGAGTTTTTCAATATGATCAATGCTGCCGGTATAGGTATTTCCTGCTATTGTACCTACGCATATTGTATTTTGGTCGATATTTTTCAGGATTTCTTCAATAGGATAGGAATCAAGAGAAGATTGCGGTATTTTTCTGGGTTCCACATCAAAATACAATGCAAATTTATCCCAGCAAACATGGGCATTTCCACTGTAAACTATATTGGGTTTTGAAGTAGAAAGACCAAAAGATTCCCGTCTTTTTTTCCAATTCCATTTATGCGACAGCAGCGCCAGATGAATAGCTTCGGAAGAACCTAATGTTGAAGTTCCTGTTGGATGAATTGCTTCAGGAGCATATAATAGCCCGGAAAGCATTCGGACTATTCGATCATGAATTTTTTTGCTTTGTCCATATTCATTGTAATCGATAAAATTCTTGCCAAGCTGTTCTGTGATGAGCTTATCGGCAAATGGGTCCATAGAGGTTGTGCTAAAGCTTCCCAAATCGAGATGTACATTACCGTCTAATGCCAACTCGCTGCTAATTTTTTGATAAGCGTGAAAAGCTCCTTCTCCCTTTTTAGGAAACTGATATAATTTAGAAGTAGGTTTTTCTTTCATGGAGGTGAAGATTTGGTTTGAAAAAAAATATCCCTAAATGATATAGGGATATTTCAAAATGGCTAAAGAGTCAGGTATCTATTATTGATAAGATTTGGCTTATTGAGTTCTGATTTTTTTGTGCCGTTAACCGTTATTTCTTTGACGATTTCCTGAAGTGATTTTCCGGTAAAAACAACGCTGGCAGAACCATAGCTGCTCTTATTTGTGCGGCTTATTAAAGTAGCGTTGCCGGCATTATTGGCGAGATTTGTTATAGCGGTCACTTCTGTTGCCGTCAGGCTATTATATAAGGTTGTAATATTGGCGAATACTAATCCCAGTTCGCGTTTGACAAGTTCTTTCATCAAAGCCGTTGGGCGCGCATTGCCAGTATATAGGGAACTGATTTCATCGTCTTCAAAAACCATCGCTGAGTGCCTGAATCCGCCAATGTAGAATTCCGTGTCAATCTGCTTGTTCAATAGCTGGCTTTTGTAGAAATTAAGCCAATAATCGTCTGCTTTGAATTCGTTTCTTGCATCAAAACGCGCAGCATAATAGATTACCTTAAATAAATTTTCTTTTTTACTGCTGCTTGCAATATAATTGAGCATGTTAAGGATTGGATTTTTCTTGAATTCTGCAGTTTCTTTTTCAAGACCTAAAAGATCGTTACCTTTTTCACCAGGTACAGGATCTACAGCCAGGATTCGTATTTTTTTAATAGGACTTCCTTCCAGAGTATTGCCTTCTTTGCAACTAGCATACAAAGCAGTGATAAAGCCCAATATACCAGCGGCTGCTCCACGGCTGTGGCCGCCAATGATTAATTCTACATCTTTATCTTTCTTAGGGTCTATTTCTTCCAATAGTTTGAAATAGTGTTCTAACTGAGCTAGTTGATGCTTTTCTTTATAGCCATAGGCCTGATCATGAAGCAGCTCAGTTTTTTTAAAAAAGCCCATCAGCCATTCTGTCCAGCTTCCGGTCTGGTTGTTCGAAAGTTTTTGGCTTTCTGTACGGTTATTTTCCGTTCCTAAGCCATCGACATAGGCAATTTTGATAGTGTCGTTTGCAGTAATATTGAAAAAATTACGCATGTGTTCAGCTGTGGTACCCGTTCCGGAGTACCATAAAAAAAGTTTTTTCATGTTTAAAATTTTAAGGTTAGAGTAAGCCGCATTGGCCTACGATGGAGTAAAAATTCGAGGTTATTGCCTGAATATTGTGTTTAGGATATCAACAATAAAACCTATGATTATGCCAATAAAGAGGTTATTGATGAATGTGAGATCCGTTAAAAAAAGTTCTGGAATTTTAAGTGCAAAAAAACTGCTCGCAAAAATTCCCAATAGAAGACAGTTCCGGTAAAAAGAAATCCGTGCTGAGGTTAAAGTAACATCACGGATCTGTTTTGAAAGTTTGACCGCCAAATAAAGCAGGTTTCCTAAACAGGCTGTTGCAATACCATAGCTTTTGATAAAATAGAATACAGCGGTATCCGTCAGTTCGAAAGAATAATAGCCGGTAAACAATCTGGTTTCTTTAGTACAGAAACCAACAGCGACAGCAATCACCATAAAAACAATAAAGCAAAAAAAGTATCTTGCTATTGGCAGCCTGAAGAATTTCTTTTTTGAAGAGAAATCATCATAAAATAGAGCGGCATACTTTACACTTTTTAATGTAGCCGGAACAATAGATTTTTGAAGCTGTTCATGCCATTCCATTTTTTGAGAGAGTTTTAAATCGTCTGTCAGAAGTTCGGCTGTATAGGTATTTCTTCCTTTTTTTCGGATGTGGTCTGACATCAACTTAATTTCATCATCAATGTACTGTTCTATAGCTGTTTTTCTCTGCCTTTTTTTAGTAAGCAGAAGTGTGGTTTTTTCTCTTTCCAATTCTGCTGCTTCGGTTTCGCTATTCTCGCTATTTACAATACCAACTTCTTGAAAATAAGAACGGTTTTTTATTTTTTCGACTATTGCATTCATAATAACTGTATTGAATTATAAGGTAGTTCCGGTATAGAAATCAAGAAGTTTAGCCTGAGTAATGGCCTGGTATTTTAAAGCAACTGAGTCCAAAGCGCATTGCTTGTTCCAATTGCGTACAACCAGATAAGATTCGGGATACGTATTTTTGCTCTTTAGTTTTTCTTCGCTGTCCTTTAGCAGGAGCGCAGACTTTTCTAAAGTGGAACGACTGGTTTCATATAAAGCCTGTCTGTTTTTTAATTCGCTGATGATAAGCACTACGGCATTCCAGAGTATTTCTTTCTGATTGTCGAGCTGTTTTTCCTGAAACAGACCTTGTATTGCTGCTTTTTCAATAGCTGCTTTTTGGGCAGCCCGATTAAATAGAGGAAACGAAATCTGTAGTCCGGCATAATGTTGCAACCCTGGCTTATTAAGTTCATAATAAGGTGCGTATCGAAGTCCTATTGATGGCAATAATAAAGTCTTGGCAATTATGCTATTTTCACGGGCAATATCAATGTCGAGCTGGTTGCTGCTAATGCCCGGATCTGCAAGAATAGCCAGAGGATAAGCTTCGTTAAGGTCAGTATGGCTTGCTTCAAATGATGGAATTTCTGCAATTTCAAAATCGGAGTCGTCATAAAGATTAATAGTCTGCTTGATTTTTAATAATGCGATGGCATATTGCTGCTGCAACGACTCAATTTCCTGGCAATCCTGCTGTAACAGGGCGTCAAAAAAGTAGCTGTCAGTTTTGGATAACAGTTTAGATGCACTAAATTCATCATACAGTTGTTTTGTCTTTTTATAAAAATCGACACAAACCTGATATTGCCCTTTTTTGGTGAGTGCTTCAGTGTAAGCATAGAGTACTTGCATTTCGATATTATTTTCGGCCATTGCAATACCATACTCGCTTTGGTTGATTATCAGATCGGCTCTCAGCAGTTCATGTTTTTTCCTTGAACCCGAATAGATAATGGTATTGGTTTCAAAACCAACATTCGGGCTCCAGACAAAAGAATTATTACTTGCTGTAAAGGCTCCGTTTGCAACAAGATTGTATTGTGGCAAGTAAGAGGCTCGGACACTTTTCTTATCCTCTCTATAGGAAGCGTTGAGTATTCTAATTTCAGAGGCCTCAAAACTGTTCTCTCTTCCATAAGCAATACATCCTTTTAGTGTCCAGACATTTTGTGCTGTTACCGTTTGGCTCAGATAGAGTAGGCCCAGATAAAATAATATGATATGTTTTTTCATGGTTATTAATATTAGTTTTTTGCTAATTCATCCAGGTTAACAGCTTCATATTTGCTGATATCGACTTTTTGTCGGATTTCGCAATTAGGGTAGGGCACGCCTTTTTTTTGAGAAAAATCGGCTATAGCGAAAATGCATAATTCGTCATCTAAGGCCAGCCTGTTAAGACTGGTTACATAAAGCATTTCTTGATGCTTTCCTTTAACGGTTAGTAAGCTTCCCATAACTATATTTTTTTAGGTGAAACAAATAGTTAAACCTCTTTACATCCGGATGTTTTTTTGAGGAACCCAAAAGGGTTTTTATGCTATGCTTGAGAAAAACTATCTTCTGAAATCACTTACAGTTTGTCCTTTTTCACGGTAAGAAATTTCTATGATTCTCGGCGTGCCGTCCAGGTTTTGGATAATATAGAAATGGAAAGCGTAACCCGAGTTGTCTCTTCCTGTGAAGTGAAGGCAAAATCCTCCTGATCTAAGGTCTTCCGGCTGGTGCGAGCCTTGTTCGATACTAACTTGCTCAACCCTGCCAGGATTAGTAGCAATATCAATAAACTCAAGTACCCAATGATCGCTAAAATGATTGCGGGCGTTACGAAAAGCGCCAACAACAAGCGATTCAGTAAGCGTATCCAGAAATGCCTGGTATTTGCCATATGTTTTAACATAGTCTTGACGAGCCACATTCCAGCCCTTTTTGAAAATCAGTGCCATAATTTTTTAAATTTTAATGGTTAGTAATTGATTTTTAGATTACACTCTTGACTAAATAGTCATTGATTCTTAAGAAAGATTCTGAAGGATCACCTGCCTCAAAGGTGATGTCAACTTTTGCAGTGGCCTGTTTTTTTCCAAAAATACCGCCGCTTCCGCCCATATCGATGTCCAGGCTAGGCCCGTTTTTGCTATCCGACTGGTCTATTTTTATTTTGCCAAGTCCTACTTCGAAACTCAGTTTCAGTTCTTTGATTTTTATAGCAGTTGGCGGAAGAAGGCTCAGTAGCGGAACTCTCAATGTGGTCATTGCCTCTGGATCGTCGTCCGGATCGAGAGTTGGAACATGGATCTCCTGTATGATAGGTTTTCCGTCTTCATCAAAATATTTCGCTATCTGCATGATATGCTGCTCTTCCGTAATTTCTTGGGCTTTTAATGCAGCGTTGTGGATAGCCTGTAACAGATGGTCAAATCTTTGTTGCGACATGATATGGTTGTTTTTTTAAAGTTATTTTTCATCAAGCCAGTAAGGTTTTCTGGCAAATCCAACATGGTAAGTTGTGCTCTGCATGTTGAGCTCATGCTCGCCCAGCTTAAAGCTTCCAATAGAAATGTCTTTTCCTATTATGATGCCTTTAGGGTGCTGTGACAGGCATTTGTTAAGCAACACCAACTGATCTTCCCGCATATCGTCTGTAAAAGGCGCACTCGGATTAACAGTACCTATGGTTACTTTTTTGATATATCGTATCTCTGCGATTGTGGTCTTTTTTGAATTGTCAGGAATCATGGCAGTTGGCGTTAACTTAATAGATTAATTAATTGTTTTCTGAAGTCGGATTTGCTTCTGTACCGTCAGCATTTACAAGCTTACCTTGTTCTTTCGGTTTTCCGTCTTCGCCTCTTTCAATCTCACCATTTGCATTTGGCTTGTAGGCCACAATCTGGCGTGGTTTAGCAGCGTCGTTCATAATGTCCAGTACTCTGGCCAAACCTTCCGGCATACCGTGGTTGGTAGCTTTTACGGCTACATGATATTTGGCTGAATGGTCAGTAGAACGCGTGTTTTCTTTGCTCGATGAAATCGATCCCGAAACGCTGGCATTGATAGAAAAGAAGGCAATTTTTGCGCTCATAGAAGCACTGAATTCTCCTTTTGAAGCAGAAGATTCTACAGTTTTGGTGGAGCTTTTAACCTCCATGTCAAAAGTGATATCGACAAGATCTACCTGTAAGTTTGGAATCGGTACGATGGCAAGCATCGGTACTTTCATTTTTACTTCTTCGACAGTAGCATTTCCATCCTTGTCCTGTCCGGGACGTTCGAAAACGAAGTCTACCATACGTGCAGGTCCAGGCATGATTGCGCCGTTTTCATCTTTTACTTTTTCAAAACCGATGTCATTGATAAAGGCAGCTGTAGACTTTGCCAGATCGGTGTTTGACTTTACGGCTGCCGATAACGGCCCACCGATCAGGTCTTCCATAGGAAGTCCCTTAAATTGGTCTCCAATGTTCATAATGTAAATATTTAAGAATTATTAACTCGTAGTGAAGTCGGATTCTTCCAGCAAAGTGTACGTGAAAGAATTGCCGTAGAGTCCCTTGGCTTTGTTGCAGATGCCCATAAAGAAATGGAAATCGGCTACTTTTTGGAACACGGTGCATCCGGCCGACCATTTTTCGACCGTTAGCGATTCTGAAGTAGGATTGCTTCGGTGAATGTTGATTCCGAAAACGCCTTGGTGTTGTGGTCCGGAAAAATCCAGTTTGCCATCTTTATTGGCGTCTCTCCAGACTTTTACAGGTGCTTTTTGTACCAAAGCTTCGTATTGGCCTTTATGAAGCCCGATCTGGTGGGAACCTTTATATTGTCCCGGAACCAAAATGGCTGTACCATTAACATTGGTCGGGTTTTTGAGCCAGTATAATCCCGGATCAGTCGTAACCGAAAATGTGAAAATTTGCGAGCTAAGACTTTCATCCCTGTAAACAAGGTATAAGGTGTCGTCAAAAGAATTTGCTACAAGATTTTTACTTCGGATGCCAATAATGTTGACATTATAAGGCTTGTTCTGGTCAAAAAAGTCATATCCTTTTTTTGTAAGAACTTTTTGAATTTCAGCAATTGATGGTTTCATTGTCTTGTTTTTTAAATGAATATTGATTTTCAATTATTTACAAGACAATATTATCGCAACCCTAAAGGCTTTTGGACTGAAATGGCATAAGCGGTAAAACGAGAGGTATAAACGGTACGATAAAGGGAATAAACTTTATTTGTTTATTTTTACTATTAACTTAACCTGTTAAACTATTTTATGTCATGACAAAAATTAAATTTAAAAGCCCGATTTTACTGACCCATCCGGATTCTAAACAAAATCTAACACTTGTTTCCCCTTTGCTACATGCAAAATTTCAAAAAGGAGATACGGAAGGTAAAGAGAAATGGACTTTAGAAATCATCTGTACGCTACAAGTTTCCCGAGAGTATATTGAAAAGAGTATTGATATATCTATGGATGATGGTCTTCAGATGATGGGTATACTGCCAATAAAGAAAATATTTTTAAATAAGATCGATAATTTTGATTATAGAGTTGACCATTTGTGGTATATAGAAACAGAAACATTTGAATTGGATGAGTTTTATAATATAATTGAACTCTCTGTTGATGATGATCCGGATTGTAGCGGCAAAAGAAGAGGGGGAAAGACTGTGGGAATATATACGTCTCTTTCTAAACCTTAAAAGATGAAAATCATAATTATTTTTTTTTTGGATGTTACACTGTATTAGGACAAGATGAATCTACAGATGTTGCATCATTGCTTAAACAGCAATGCCCCATATGCAGGCATTATGTTAATAAACAACTCCCATTACTAGCAGACAATAAGAAAGGGACAAAAGACGGAAAACAAAAACCGGATTTTGTCCCTTTTCACAATATGCATGTGCAATTGGAGGAAAAGAAATATGCCGAGGTACTTCCTTTTATATTGGCTTCAATAGCAAACTATAGTGAAACTCCAAAAAATGACACGTTGCTTTATCTGTCTTATTATGCAAAAGGAAGTTTTTATACTAAAAATGGTTTGAAAGATCAGTCATTAGCGCCTATGCTACAGGCAGAAAAAGTCAGCAAAAGCATGGAAAATCCTCCCGGAAAAATTGGCTTCTATTCTGATATAGCCAACCTTTTTTTTGAACTTAGTAAGTATGAGGAAGCTCTTCAATATTATTTAGATCTGATACATAAAAATGATTTCAGTACTGATAAAAAGATTCAGGGTGCTATATACAATAATATGGCACGGTGTTATGCTACTATTGAGACACACGATTTTGAAAAAGCCGAATCCTACTATAAAAAAAGCCTTGCCTTTTATGGTGAGCTTCAGGATAGCCTTAATTTGGCAACAGTTCATTTGAATCTTGGTGATCTGTACTTTGAACAATATAAAGATCGTATGGCAATTGCCCATTTAAAAAAGGCGCTTCTTTATTCTGACGCTTCTCAAGCAGCCGATATAAAAGATGATATTTATTTTAATCTTTCACTGGCAATGGAATCCGCAGGTGATACTAAAAAGGCGTTGGCATTTTATAAGAAATATGTTGAACAGCTGGAAGGAATATGGAATAGGGATAGGATTTGGGGACTAGCCGAACAGGAAAAAAAGTTTGTAGTTGATAAAAAACAAACCGAAATTAAACTTTTAGAAAAAGAAGCCAAACTTCAGAAAATGCTTCTTGAAGCCAAACGACAGCAAAGCAATACTTTTTTTTCTATTGCTTCGGCATTATTGCTTTTGCTTCTGATAGGTTTATATTCCTACCGTCAACGGATAAAAAAAAATAAGGTTATTGCCATGCAAAATTTGCAGCTTGATGAACTCAATAAAACCAAAGACCGTCTTTTTTCTATCATTGCCCATGATTTGAGAACTCCGGTGCATCTGCTTAAAGAGAGTAATCTGAAACTGAAGAGCGCTTTGAAAAAAAATGAACTTCCTATTTTAGAAAAACAGCTTGAGTTTAATATTAGAATGACAGAAAATACTTACTCTATGTTGGATAATTTACTATATTGGTCATTGGAACAAAAAAAAGGTACTTTCTTTAAAAAGGAACCATTGCCTTTGGATTCTATTGTTGAACAGGTTCTTATGAATTATAGCGATGCGCTAAAAATGAAAAAAATTGAGCTAAAGAAGAATATTCCGGAAGGAATACAGATTTATGCGGATTCCAATGCTTTTAAAATTGTGCTTCGAAATATTATAGATAATGCAATAAAATTTACTCATGAAGACGGCCGCATATTGATAAACGCCAGTGTTCGTAAAAACCAGGCAGAACTTGTGATAGAAGATAATGGGATAGGAATTAAAAAAACAGTGCTGGAAACTATTTTTAATTCAGGAAGAGAGTCACGGCAAAAAGATACATCGGGAAGAATAAGCACCGGTTTGGGACTTGAGTTATGCCGAATCATGACTGAAAAAAATGAGGGTGAACTTTACCTGGATAGTGAAGAAGGAAAAGGAACTTCGGTTCGGATTTTATTTGAATTAGTAAAAAATTAGATTATGGCAAAAATACGTATACTCATTATTGAAGATGATTCCCTGCAAGCCGGATCGTTGCAGGATGCTTTGGAAGAAAAAGGATATGAAGTAACAGCAATAGCTGCAAATCTCAAAGATGCGCTGGGTTATTTTTATGCCCAAAAGCCTGACATCGTTATAATTGATGTTTATCTTGGAAATAATCCGGACGGCATTGTCTTTGCCCAGCGGATTAATGAAAACCCGGCTACATTAAGGCCATTCGTATTCCTGACATCAGCCGTAGACAGAGAAACTTTTGAAGCTGCCCGGTTAACCAATCCCTACAGTTACCTGATAAAACCTTTTAATGTTTTGGAATTACAGTTTGCGATTGAGCTTGCAATAGAAAGATTTGTAGAAATGCCGGGAATGTTTTCTACCCGACAAACCGGAACCGTGGTGATGGATGCTTTTTTGCTTATCAAGAAGAAAGAAGCTCTGACAAAAGTGCTGTTTAATAGTATTGAACAAGTCAAGGTAGAAGGCAAATATGTTTCTATTGCAACAGAGGAAGAAGCCTTTCTTATAGAAATGTCTTTAAAATTACTGCAACAAAAATTGCCTGAAAAACAATTTATTCAGGTACATCGTAATTATGTAGTTAATATGAATCTTGTCAAAAAACTGCATTTATCAGATAATGACATAGAACTTTTGTCTGGCAATAGGATACCAATGAGCAGAAGGTTCAAGGAAAAATTTATGGAACACTATTCCATTCTAAAATAGCTATCGTCTGGAAGTGATTGTTGATCCTGCTGAAGCGGCAACCACGAAAACTACTGCTAAGATTTCGTTGAATGAAAGATACTCCTGTAAAAATATAAAGGCACAGATTGCGGCCGCAGCAGGTTCTAAACTCATCAAAATGCTGAACGTGCGTGCAGGAAGCCTACCCAACGCTTTCATTTCTAAAGTAAATGGAATGGCGCTTGATAAAAGAGCCAAAGCGATTCCCATACCTAAAAATTTAGGAGTAAGACTGTCTAGTCCATCTCCAAAAATTCCGAAAGGCACAACAAGGCAAGCGGCTATAAGCATTCCTGTTGCAACGGCTTCATTGCCGTCCATCCTTTTTGAAATTTTTCCTCCAAGAACGATATAAGCTGCCCAAAAAACACCCGCCAGTGTAGCTAACGCCGCGCCCAGAATATCCACTCCGTTTGTTGTCCACGGAGCAATCAACACAATCCCTACAGCAGCAAGCAATACCCATAAAAAATCAACGGCACGTTTTGAGCCCAATACGGCTACCATTAAAGGGCCGATGAATTCTAATGTTACGGCTAATCCTATGGGAATTCTTTCGATTGCAAAATAAAACACCAGGTTCATGGCTCCTAAGCAAAGACCATAAGGAATCACAAATTTCCATTGCTTTTTTGTAAGTTTTGTCAATTTTGGCCTGTAAACGGTCATTAAAATCAACGCCGATATACCAATACGTAGTGACGCAGTTCCCGCAGCACCTATGGACGGAAAAAGTGTTTTGGCAATCGCTGCTCCCGATTGTACGCTGATTATGGCAAAAAGTACAGCAGGAATAGGAGGGATGTTGATGTTTCTGAGTCTCATAGAATGATTGCGTTGGAGACGACAAAACTACAAAATTAGCATTTGCGCTATTAGCAAAAGATAAAATACTTTTAAATGACTATCGGGAAGTTTATACCAGATTAGGTTTTATTATTAGGAATTTTGCGGCTCTGCGCCTTTGCGTGAAATAGTTGCTCGCAAAGGCGCAGAGCCGCAAAGAAAGAAAAGGAATTTGTTTTTGGTATGAAGTTTTAGATAATCAGAGCATTAATCGAACTTTTAAAGTCACTTTTGTATCTTTTAAAAACAAAAAATCCGGGTTATCCCGGATTTTCTTGTGTAATCTATTGCTTATTTAATATGATAACAATTTTATTAAAATCAGCCGCAGCGTTAATTACGGTTCTGTATGCTTCAAAGTTTTCGAGAGGATAATGTAATATGTTATAATACTCCTTGTTTTCTACGATAATTTCATTTCCTTTTTTCTCATACTTGCTAATAAATGCCGCTTCAGTTTTGCCATTTATGTCAGCCGTATAATTCATATTGAACTTGTCCAGGTTTTTTACAGTAACTCCTTCCGGCAGTATTATTCTTATTTTACGGGTATAAGCGTGGGGAAAACTGATTTCTACAGGTGACATACGTTTGTTTTCCTGATAAAGTTCCATCTGTTTTCCAATAGTCTGGCCCACAGAAAAAAGGTAATTTTCTCCTGCCTTACGAATCAGATCTTTTCCTTCAAATGCTACGTTTATCACAAATGGTTTTTTGCCAATATTGTCAACTCCATCATTTTCGGTTGTCAACGTTTTGAATTCCGTCTCGACCGTATAATTTTGGGCAATATTTTTGAGCAAGTCCTTATATTGTTCCGGAGAGGCAAAATCTTTAATCGGTTGGAAATTAAAAGCAGAATAGCCGCCAAATTGAATTTTATCGGTTATCATTGGATTTTCAATATCTTTTGTAAAATCTATGACAATGTCTATCAAATCATGTGTTACTTCTACACTTGGAATATCGATAGCTGCGATTTCACCAATTCCCATTTTTGTTCCCGCAAAAACTTTTTCTTTTATAAAAAGCCCATTCGTTCCGGCCAATTCAGCAGGTATTAATGGAATTCTGTATTCAATTTCTGTTGGAGTCATAAATTTCTTGATAGTCGGGAAATAGAACAACAATTCGTCCAGGTTTTCATAACTTTCAAACTCCTTATCAAAAGGTTTTTTATAACGATTGGATGTGAATACCATATTGTTTTCTACACCCATTTTTTGGAATACGGCAATATAAAGCCTTAAAATGTCGGTTTGGTTGGCTTGTTTTGATTTGATAATATCCTGTAATGTTTCCTGGTTATTGATATAGCGGTTATAGTTTATTGTTTTCTTGATTTTATTCTCAATATTCCAAACCTGTTCCTGTACATCATTAGATTTAGCAATGCCTTTGCAAAACTCATCTATAGCTTTTTGCTCTTTTTTGTCATACTGCGGATGAAATCTTTCGTATAAGGTTGTTGAGAATTCCTTGAAGTTATTAAGATTTTTGGAGCCGTTAGCTAAATTTTCATCCAGTTTGTAACGGAATCGTTTGATATTGTTGTTCCAGTTTGAATAGCTTTCATTGTCATCAAGAGCAGGCGTATCGGTTTCGCTTACAGTAAGGGTATTGTTTTTTTCGTTAGGCTGTTTTTTTTCAATTACAGCTTCAGAAAGTCCGTTATAGCTTTTAGTACGGAATATCAAATGTTCAGGATAAATTAGTTGGAAGGTGCTTTTTGCAATAGGATATTCATCCTGCATTTTTACAGTATAGCCTTTAATTTCAGGAAATTCTTCTATAATGAATATCTTTTCAATTATAGCTCCTTTTTCAAGTCCATTGACTGCAAAATATTTGAATTTAATACCTCTTTCTTCATCTGTTTCTTCTTTTATATCGCTATTGTGAAGTTCGATTATTTTGCCATTTTTTAGAATAACACGCGCTTTAGTAGAGAATACGCTTTCGTTGGCTCCAAAAGGAATATAGATCTTATTATTTCGTTCAATGGCATCGTCACTATTGATATATCTCTTTTCATGTATAAGATAATATTGGATGGCCTTGCCTTTTTCAATAAGAAGCTCAATTTTTGTATTTCGTTCTAAAATAGCTTCCTTTTCATCTTTGTATTTTGAAGGAATATCTGTTTTGGCTTGTTTTTCATCCCAATTATAGTTTTTAAAAGAAAAGTCCTGGGCAAAGACGTTAAGGCTAGAAAAAACAAGGAGGGTTAGTATTGTTTTTATTCTGAATTTAGAATTCATTTTTCGCTAAGTATTAAAGTTTGTGTATAGGTGTTTTTAAGCTTTTTAATCGTCTCATTCCACAAGGCAAAATCAGATTGTTCGAGCAATATTTTTTTTAATCTTATCTTTAAGGCTAAAGAAACTTTGCCGGCTGTGTTTGTATACTGGCATTCAAATTTCATAAGAGCATTGTCAAAACTGAAATTTTCAGGCAGGTATTTTACGGAATAGTTTTTTGGCAATTCCAATTCATAACGGCCATTATAAGCTGCTAAATATTCTAAATCGAATGCGGTGACGCGATCCGGTTCCAGTGACAATTTTTCATACATGCGGTCTAGGAAAAGATTTACATACAATTCTTTATCTACCTGTATGGCATAATCCGAGAGTTCAAAATTAAAATCGATTTGATAAGGCTTCTCGCGATCAGAAACGTTTTTTTCAGAAAATTCCTTGAGATTAAATTTGTTGTTACCTTTAAGCACCAGGCTTTTAATCATATCAAAACGCCTTTTATTGGAAGCATCTCCAATTTGAGACAGTATGCTGCTTCTGGCAAATCCTTTAAATTCTACAGTTCCGGAACCTATAATTTTTTCTTTATCAAAACTTAATTTTAGCACTTCCATAGTTTCATTATTCTCTGCTTCAACTATCGGAACTTTTATGATTTTATAGCTATCACCATTGCTAATCAGGGCTTCTTTTCCTTGTATGAAAGAAGTTGGGATTCCGTAGCGGCTTTCGCGATCTGTAGCGTCGAGAAATACATAATTTCCATTGTCATTATATACAGCAATCATGTGATTATCAACCGAAGGAGTAGAAAGCTGTTCATAAGAATAAGGGATTTCGCGTGTCCCAATCCAGGAAACGGTTACATTTTTTATTCCCGCATAATTAGCCATTGAAGTAATAATGCTGGACATATCCTTACAATCGCCAAATTTGCGCTTGTAAACAAGGCTGGCTTCACGCGGAATAAAGCCTTCATATCCATTTTCAAAAGCGATATATTTAATATTGTCTTTTACCCAATAGAATATTTTTTTGATTTTTTCAGTGTCTGATGTTACTCCTGCTGTGAGTTCAATAGAAAGTGTTTTGAGCTCATCATCGTCTGTTCTGTTTAGGTTTTTTATAAATGATTTGTAGTAATTGTACAGCTCTTGTGTGTTGTCCAATACATTGGTTTTGTTTTTATCAATAGTGTAATCCTTGACATACACGTTTATATGCGGAATAAAATAGCGATAGCCGGGATTATTCGGTTCCATTTTTACTGCCTTTACATCTTTTAATGTCCAGCTATAAATGTATTTTCCTTTTTTTTCAGTTTTAGAAAACTCAATACTGTTTGTAGGATCATTAAATATACGATATCCTATGTTGATGTCTTTATCAGTACGGACTTCCAGTGTAGAGTTTATTATTGGAAAATTGTCACCAAAAATAAAACTATGCAATAAAAAAGGATCTACAAATTCCGTTTGTACGCTATATACTTTTTTAGCTCCGGCTTCAAGGTTTGAAAAAATAAGCTGCCTTTCCTTTACATCGTTGTAAAAAACAGAGTTTTGTTTTGCTTGTTTTTCATTAGTCTGAGTAACTTTAATTTTACGGTCTTTCCCTTTGTCGTTGATTACTGAATAGGCTTCGTATTTATTAAGTTTTACTAACTCTGAATACGAAAAATTTTCTTGATTGTTTTGGATCCCGTTTTCAGATAAGATCATGGATTCATAATAGTTGTCTTGCAAAACACGGAGTTTCTTATTCTCAATAAAAATATCGTAAGAACTTTTATTGCTGATAACGACTTCATTTATGTCTCCATACTTTTTTTTATATTCCAAAAACAAAGGTGTTTTCTCCTGTGCCTTGACTTGTATGGACAACAGAAACAAGAATATAAAAAAGTGTTTTTTATTTACTGATTTCAACAAGTGCGTCTGAATCATATCGTTGGGTTTGGGAAACAATTCCATTAGTGTAAATTTTGCAAAGGCCATGCAATTCATCGTTTTTATATTCTGCTGTTATCCAGGGTTTTCCATCTTCTTTAAAAAACTCCTGTAATCCTTCAAAATTGGAATTTTTAAAGTTTTCCTTTTTATAAATCTTTCCGTTCGCATAATATTCAATTCTTGGGCCAGTCAAAAAGCCCATATCGTAATTGATTTCATATT
Source organism: Flavobacterium sp. 28YEA47A (assembly GCF_041262125.1). NCBI lineage: Bacteria > Pseudomonadati > Bacteroidota > Flavobacteriia > Flavobacteriales > Flavobacteriaceae > Flavobacterium > Flavobacterium sp. 28YEA47A. Next base: position 43,639 of record NZ_JBGCCI010000001.1, on the reverse strand, counting down.
CTGGCCTGCCTTCCTGATTATTAACTACTAGCTTGCCATCATTATTGCCTTTAACAAAATTAATTTCAATAGCAGTCTTTCCATTTGGATAGGATGAAATTATTTTGGCTGTTTGTCCAACAACAGGAGTTTTTTCAGTTAGTTTTCCGTTCTTGTCAAGTTTTATATAATAGAGCAGTGCAGCATTCTGATATCCTAATATAAGAATGTTATCGCCTTTTTGATTATAGTATTTAACTTCGCCTTCTATGTTGCCGTTATGTTGGTTGTATTCCAGATACTTCCCTTTATTATGATAATAGCGCGTCGAAAGTCCCGTATTGCTGCCAAATATATCCGTATCAGACATCCTGATGTTTCCGGCGATGTCATAATATTTGCCTATGCCGTCTGCTTTTCCAGAATATGAACTCCTTTCACTGATTAGTGCTCCAGTTGGACCATAAGCAGATTGTTTGCCATGTCTGACACCATTTATATAATTATTATCGCTTATTATCTTGCCATTTTTGTTCTTAATGATATACTTTCCTTCAAATACACCATTTTTCAGCGTATATTCATGTATTTCTGTACCGCCATATAATGCAACAGTAATTTTCTCATTTTTATTGGTATAATCAATTTCATTAAATTTTTTACCGTCAGAATTATAAGTTTCCAATTTTACAGGAGAGGAATTCATATAGGATGTCACAAAATTAACATTGCCATTTTGCCAATAACTGATACTCTTATACAGTTCACCATTTATATAGAAATCTTCTTGTGAAACACTTCCGTCAGAATGAAAAGACTTATGTGGTCCATTTAATTGTCCGTTTTTATAATGATAAATATTAGATAAAGCTCCGTGTCCATAGCTTTCATAAACTCCTGAAATAGTATCATTAACATAATTAAAGACAGAAGAAGGTCGTTCATCCATGTTATATGTTTTTGCAAGGCCGGTTAGTATTCCATTTTCATAGTTTTCTTTTTTACTCAAGGCACCGGTATTATAAAAATAACTCCATTCTCCTTTTTTCTTTCCTTTTTCATAACCACCTTTTATGAGTACTGAGCCTTCTATGTTTTTCATTAGATAGGTTCCTTTGCTTACTGGTATGTCAGTTGGTTTTGAATTGCCAGTTTCAAATTGCAGGGCAGTTTTTATTTCTCCTTTTTTGTTGTATGTTTCTTGAAAATAAAGAGCATCATTGCCATTGAAGTAGTTATTGGTTGCAACATATCCTTCTTTATCATAAAGTGTTTCATACGATTTTTTTCCATTGGCAAGATTGGATACTAGAGTAGCAGGATTATTATTCTGATAAGTGGTTTCTTCTTTAAGAATTCCATCGGGATAATAGACTTTATAAGGAGATGTGATTTTTCCTGCCTTATATTCAATTTCAGATTTTAATACCTTTCCGTTGAAGTATTCATATACTTTACCATCCACTTCGTCCATTGTATAAGAGTACGTTTTTGATATATTGCCTGCTTCATCATATTGAACACAATTGCCATTTACCTTTCCTTTTGAGTAGTTGATTTCACTTTTCTTAGTGCCATTTTCATAAAAGCAGATAAGCGCTCCGTCACGTTCATTATTGACAAAATTCACTTCACAGCTTTTCCCTCCATTAACATAATAGGTAGTACTGATTCCGTCAAGCAGATCATTTTTGTAATTTTCAATAAACTCGATATTGCCATTTTCGTAATATTTGGTTCTTTTGCCTTCAACTTTGCCTTTAGAATAATTGTTCTCTTCTGTCAGTTTGCCTTTATTATCATAATATTTTTGCAGGCCATCCAATTCATCATTAATCAGATTAAGTTCACTGATCATATTTCCTTCTTCATTGAGAACCTTGTATTTGCCTACTTTTTTGCCGTTTTCTTCTTTGCCTAAAAGATATGGCCTGTTATTTTTCAGGTAAACGATCACTTGTTCCTGCTTACCGAACAAATCAACATTACGTCTTGCAAATACCTGCCAGAAATCTTTAGAAAGATACGTTTCATTGAAAGCTGTCATTTTTTTATTCTGAGAGGTAAGTTTCTTGCCCAACTGTTCTTTCATGCCTAATAGTATATGGTAGGAAAAACCTTCAAATTGTTTTTTCTTTACAATATCAGCAAGCCAAGGAACATAGGTTGTTTCAAAAAAACCATTTTCCATTTTATGTTCTACGGCATATTCGGCAATAGCCTGTACCTGGCGAGTAATCACATCATCAATGGTCGAATTGACTTTGTAGGCACTTTTTAGAGGCAATGAATTACGCAAAATGACGTCAATCTCTTCGAAATTATCACCGGATTTGGAGAATGTCAGTTTGCTTTTCTCCAGGTAATTTTCTGAAAACTTCGCATTTAGCTTTAAGATTGCATTTTTACAACCTTCACCTTCATTAATTAGTGACAGATAGGCAAGAAGAGCCATTGAGCCTTCCGTTACGCGACCATCTTCAAGCGCTATCATACCTATAAGATAATGAGAACCGGCGTGATTTGGATTTATAGAAATTGCTTTTTCAAGATAGTCCACACATTTTTGGCGTTCCTCTTTGCGAAGATAGAGCAAGGCTAAATTGTAAAGTAATCTACTTGAATTTGGATATATTTTTAGAGCTTCAAAAAACATCTTTTCTGCCTTATCATAATCTTTTTGATCGCTTAAAAGACTCCCATAAGCCATATAAAAAGAAGGGTCCTCTTTCATATAACCTTTGTTGTAGGCATCTTCATAAAATGCTTTTGCCGCTTCCTTATCTTCGCCAGCAGCAAGCGCTAAAGCTTTTTCATATTGAGCCGTATAGAATTTAGGGTCATTTTTCACAATCTTATCAAATGCCTTAATAGCTTCTTGATATTTTCCTTCATCATAGAGCTGTATACCGTTTCTTAAAAAAGAGTCGCTGTCATATACAAAAGAATAATCGGTTTGTGAATAACCAACGCTGCTAAGCCCTAAAACAAAGGCTATGAATATGTTTTTCATATTGGGAATTAATTTTCCCAAATATAATTTTTTTGTAAAAATTTCCAAGCTATTCGAAAAATTTTAATCTCTTTTTTCTTACTCTATTTTATGAAATATTTATGAAGACAACTTCTATATTTGTGCCGCATAGACAACCCTGAAAACATCATTCAATGAAAAAATATCTACTTGTCGTAATCATCCTATTGTCAATTACTGCTCACTCACAGAATAAAGCATCTTTACCAGATACGATTCCTTTAATTATCAATAGCCAAAACACAATTTATGTCAAGGCCGTTTTTAATAAAATTGATACTTTAAATCTGAATTTTGATACAGGTACTACAGAATTAGTACTGACAAACGATGTGAGAAAAAACAAATTGAAGTCTGTACCTGAGCTTTACACTACGTTTTACGATGTCAGAATAGGCAAGCATGATTACAATACAAAAGTATATGATGCTGAATTGACCGGACATGGCACAGATGGAAGATTTGGCTGGGATTTATTCAAAGGCAAGGTAGTAGAGCTTAATTATGACAAGAACATTATGGTTGTTCATTCTAAATTACCCGACTATGTTGTGAAAGACAACGCATTTTCAAAACTTGGAATTACGTTTTTTAAGGGACTTGTTTTGGTAGAAAGCAAAATTTCGCAGGATGGAATAGACAATACGGCTTTGTTTTTATTTGACTCAGGTTATCAAAGGACAGCTATGCTTGATAACGATTTGCTGAAAGAAGGTAATTTTCCTGCCGATAAGATGAAAGTGATAAAAAAAGTCATCATGAGAGGCGCACAAGGAAACGAAGTGCCTGTGATTACAGCAGACTTGCAGTCACTGAAAATTGGAAAATATGAACTGAAAGATGTTCCGGTACAGCAAATCACGGGAAACAAGCCATTACGTGGAGCCAATATCCATATTCTTGGAAATGAAGTATTGAAAAGATTTGACACTTTCTTAGATTTTCAAAACAATGTGGTTTATTTAAAGCCAAATCGTCTTTTTAATGCAGAATATATTGAGAAAAGCTAATAGGTAGCCACTCACTTTTGACTACTTTTTATGTATTGGTTTAGAATAAATTACACTGAAAAAAACATTTTTGGAATCAATGATAACGTTTTCGAAACATTTACTTGTTAAAGCGTAGTGAAAATTCTTTTTTTGTTTCAATACTTTGTTTACTTTTGGCGACAAATGAAAAAGCTATTTGCATTACTCGTATATGTCTCTTTACTTCTGTTAAGCGGAGGGCAATACCTTAATGCAGCTACGCAACCAACTTCTCATTCGTCTTCCCATAGTTTCCAGAAAAAACATAGGGTAAAATTTACCAATCAGGACACAAGCAACACTTTAATCGAAGATGCTGACTTAGATCTTGATGAAGGTCATCCCGGCGGAGATGATCTCAAAGACGGAATTTGGAATAAACTTTTCATAGGAAATTATAGCTTATCTGATAACTGGTACCAGACTATCTACTGTCAACCTATTTTGGGCAGTTATCAAAAGAATTTTAAAACCTTCGCGCCATTTTGTGGCCAGTCAAATCCTATTTACATTACCCATAGGGTATTACGTATTTGATTAACTCGAATATATCGGTTGCCTAAAGTGTGATCATTATATTTTGTAGTTGTTATTTAACTCACTTCTTCATATATGGCTGTTCATGCGTAACTATGGTTACTGATGTTTTATTACACCTAACGGAATCATCGCATTCCAAGCATTCAATCGCTTAATTTCCATTTTTCACCTAATGAAGAAAATCATCCTAACAGGCATTATTGCCTTGTTGTGCCTTGCTAGTTGCACAACTAAAAAAGTAGAAAAAGAAGAAGCCGATAAATTTACAGTTACCAGCCCTGTAAAAATCGACACTACTTTTACTAAAGAATATGTATCGCAGATCAGATCGGTACGTAACATTGAGATCCGCGCTCAGGAAAAAGGATTCTTACAAAACATTTATGTTGATGAAGGCCAATTCGTAAAAGCAGGACAATTGCTATTTAAAATTATGCCTAAAATGTATGAGGCAGAATTACTTAAAGCGCAAGCAGAACAAAAATCGACCGAAATAGAATTACAGAATACTAAAATTTTAGCAGATAAAAACGTAGTTTCAAAGAACGAACTGGCCGCAGCCCAAGCAAAGCTTCAGGCAGCAAAGGCAGAAGTATCGTTAGCAAAACTTCACTTATCATTCACAGAAATCAGAGCTCCGTTTGACGGAACAATTGACCGTATCCCATTAAAATTAGGAAGCCTTATTGACGAAGGCGAATTACTGACTACTCTTTCAGACAATAGCCAGATGTTTGCGTATTTCAACGTATCTGAACCGGAATACCTGCAATACCAAACTAACGTGAAAGACCGTGCAGAAACCAAAGTAAATTTGATTTTAGCCGATGGTCAGCCGTTTAAATTCAAAGGAGACGTAGAAGTAATCGAAAGTGAATTCAATAACGAAACAGGAAATATTGCTTTCAGGGCACGATTCCCAAATTCGACCAAACTCCTAAGAAATGGTGAGACAGGACAAGTTCAAATGCTTGTACCTCTTAAAAATGCAATTGTAATTCCACAAAAAGCTACGTATGAAATTCAGGATAAAAAATATGTTTTTGTTGTAGGCAAAAATAACGTACTGAGCTCAAAAGAAATCACTATTGGTGGTGAAATGCCAGACTTATATGTAGTCAATAACGGCATTAACGAAAATGATAAAATCTTATTGGATGGTGTCCAGAAAGTAAAAGACGATGATAAGATCGCTTACGGATATGTGGCTCCTAAAAAGGTAATGAGTAATCTACGATTAAAAGCGGAATAAACAGATTAGTTTATAGTTGACAGTTTTTAGTTGATAGAGGATAATCGATAGTTGATAATCGATAGTGGATAGTTTTTAGTCTTTAGTTGACAATTGATAGTGGAAAGTTATTAGTCTGTCCATCTGTCATCTATTCTCTATTGTCCAAAAATCCAAAATCCAAAATCAGAAATCCAAAATCTGCCATCTGAAATCCATCTTCTTTAATCATTAAAAAATCAAAGTAAATGTTTAATAAATTTATACAAAGACCTGTATTGTCGATAGTAATATCGCTTATAATTGTCTTTTTAGGAGCCTTGTCAGTCTTGAACCTGCCAGTGACTCAATTCCCTTCGATATCGCCACCAAAAGTAAATATAACAGCAGATTATCCGGGTTCTAACGGTGAACTTATGATCAAATCTGTAATTATTCCTTTGGAAAGAGCCCTAAACGGTGTTCCTGGAATGAAATACATGACCTCTGATGCCGGTAACGACGGAGAAGCAAGTATTCAGGTAGTATTTAACCTGGGTACAGACCCGAACCTTGCAGCTGTAAACGTTCAAAACCGTGTAGCTTCTGTAGTAAACAAACTGCCGCCATTGGTAGTTAGAGAAGGAGTTAAGATTACGCGTGAAGAATCGAGCATGCTGATGTATGTGAACCTTTATAGTAACGATAAAAATACCGACCAGAAGTTCTTATACAACTTTGCTGATATTAATATCCTGTCAGAACTTAAAAGGGTAAATGGTGTTGGTGTTGCCGATATTTTAGGAACCCGTGAATATGCTATGAGAATCTGGTTAAAACCAGATCGAATGCTGGCTTACAAAATTTCTGCCGATGAAGTTATGGAGGCCTTATCAAGCCAGAGTTTGGAAGCCTCGCCAGGAAAAACAGGTGAAAGTTCCGGAAAAAGATCTCAGGCGTTTGAATATGTACTAAAATATTCTGGTCGTTTCACAACTAAAGAACAATACGGAAACGTAGTCTTACGATCTAACCCAAATGGCGAACTGCTACGACTAAAAGATGTGGCCGATATTGAATTGGGAAGCTCGATGTATGATATCTATTCCAACCTAAACGGAAAACCATCTGCGGCAATCGTATTAAAACAATCGTACGGAAGTAACGCGAGCCAGGTTATTAAAGACGTTAAGGCTAAATTAGAAGAGATCAAGAAAAGCTCTTTCCCAAAAGGAATGAACTATGAAATCAGTTATGACGTTTCTAAATTCCTGGATGCTTCTATTGAAAAAGTAATTCACACCTTGGTTGAAGCCTTTATACTGGTAGGTATAGTGGTGTTTATCTTCTTAGGTGACTGGAGGTCGACGGTTATTCCGGCAATAGCGGTACCGGTTTCTCTTATCGGAACGTTTGTTTTCATGCAGTTCTTCGGAATTACCCTAAACCTTATTACATTATTCGCTTTAGTACTGGCAATTGGTGTCGTCGTCGATGATGCCATTGTGGTCATCGAGGCCGTCCATGCCAAGATGGAAGAAGAACATCTCTCGGCACTGAAGGCGACTAAAAAAGCGATGCATGAAATTGCGGGAGCTATTATCGCGATTACGTTCCTGATGGCAGCGGTATTTATTCCGGTAGCTTTTATGTCAGGTCCGGTGGGTATTTTCTACCGCCAGTTCTCTATTACTATGGCAACTGCGATTATCCTTTCGGGTATTGTGGCATTGACTCTTACACCGGCGCTTTGTGCCATCATGTTGAAAAACCATCATGGACAGCCAAAAAAGAGAACTCCTGTAAAAATCTTTATCGACGGTTTCAATAAAACGTTCAACATTGCTTCTGATAAATATCAGAATGTTTTGGGGAAAATTGTAAACAGAAGAACCGTAACTTTTATCGCATTGCTTGGTTTCTGTGCCGGAACCTGGTTAATAAGCAGCTCGGTTCCTTCAGGATTTATTCCAAATGAGGATCAGGGAATGTTTTATGCCATTATCCAGACGCCTCCGGGATCTTCATTGGAAAGAACAAACAATGTTGCAGAAAGGCTACAGAAAATGGCAGAGAAGGTAGAAGGCGTTCAATCCGTATCAGCTTTGGCAGGATATGAAATCCTTACAGAAGGTACGGGTGCTAACTCAGGAACCTGTTTGATTAACCTTAAAGATTGGAGCGAAAGAAAACAGTCTGTACAGGAAATAATGGAAGAATTGGAAGAAAAAGCAAAAGAAATTCCAGGTGCAAATATCGAATTCTTCCAGCCGCCAGCCGTTCCGGGTTATGGAGCTGCAGGTGGATTTGAACTTCGTCTGTTAGATAAAACAGGATCGGGCGACTATAAGAAAATGGAAACCGTTACTCAGGATTTTGTAAAAGAATTGAACAAACGTCCTGAACTTTCTTCTGTATTTAGTTTTTATAGTGCGAGTTTCCCTCAGTTCATGCTAAAAGTAGACAACGACCTGGCACAGCAAAAAGGAGTTTCTATTGAAAATGCAATGAACACATTGTCTACACTTGTTGGTAGTAACTACGAAATCAGCTTTATTAAATACGGATTCAACTATAAAGTAATCGTACAGGCAGCGCCACAATACAGAGCCTTGCCAGATGATATTTTAAAACTGTATGTCAAAAATAATAAAGATGAAATGGTGCCTTATTCTGCTTTTATGAAAATGGAAAAAGTATATGGACTATCTGAAATCACAAGACATAATATGTACACTTCTGCTGAAATCAGTGGTGCTGCTGCTGAGGGTTACAGTAGCGGTACGGCGATTAAGGCTATTAAAGAAGTAGCCGAGAAAAAACTGCCAAGAGGTTATGGAATTGACTGGGCTGGTATTTCTGCCGATGAAGTGGCGCAAGGAAATCAGGCAATTTGGGTTTTCCTTATCTGTTTAGGTTTCGTTTATCTGGTATTAGCTGCACAATATGAAAGTTTTATCCTGCCATTGTCGGTTATCTTTTCGCTTCCGGCTGGTATTTTTGGAGCTTTCCTATTGCTGAAAATTATGGGACTTGAAAACAACATTTATGCTCAGGTTGCTATGGTAATGTTGATTGGTCTGCTTGGTAAAAATGCCGTGTTGATTGTCGAATTTGCCATTCAAAGGCATGCCGCCGGTAAGTCGGTTTTAGAAGCGGCTATGGAAGGAGCAAAAGCGAGATTCCGTCCTATTTTGATGACTTCGTTTGCCTTTATCGCAGGTTTGATTCCGCTGGTTTTTGCAACCGGTCCTGGAAAAATAGGTAACAGAACCATTGGTACTGCAGCAGCAGGAGGGATGCTTCTGGGAACCATTTGTGGTGTATTTGTGATACCTGGATTGTATTACATATTTGCCCGAATAGCCGAAAAGCACAAATTGGTGAAAAATGAAGAAGAGAACCCATTAACAGAAGAAATTGATAACAATCATGTTTAAATCCAAAATATACCAATATAGTATTGTCGTAGCGCTTTGCCTTGCCGTAATTGGCTGTAAGGCGCCACAGACAATAGCTGAGACTCCAAGCAAGCCTGTTCCGGAATCTTTCGGAACCAGCAAGGATACGACCAATATGTCGACTATTAAATGGAATCAGTTCTTTAAGGATCAGAATCTTGTAGAACTGATTGATACGGCATTGAAAAACAACCAGGAATTGAATATTACTTTACAGGAAATCGAAATTGCTAAAAACGATGTTCGTGTTAAAAAAGGATTATTGTTGCCAACAGTTGGACTTCGTGCCGGAGCCGGACTTGAAAAAGTGGGAAGATACACAAGCCAGGGTGCTGGTGATGCTTCAACCCAAATCAAACCGGGCGTTGAAACGCCAGATCCATTGCCAGATTATACGATTGGTGCTTATGCCAACTGGGAAGTTGATATTTGGAAAAAACTGCGCAATTCTAAAAAAGCGGCAGTAAACAGATATTTGGCTACCGTCGAAGGTAAGAACTTTGTAATTACAAATCTTATCGCTGAAGTAGCCGATTCGTATTATGAATTGTTGGCTTTAGACAGCCAATTGGATATTGTAAAACAAACAATTGAATTGCAATCCAATGCATTGGAGATTGTAAAAATCCAAAAACAGGCCGCAAGAGCAACAGAATTGGCGGTTCAGAAGTTTCAAGCTGAAGTGTTGACTTCAAAAAGTTTGGAATTTGAGATCCTTCAAAAAATCAAGGAAACGGAGAATAAGATCAACTTTTTGTTGGCGCGCTATCCACAGGAAATCAAAAGAGACAAAACCAATTTTACTGACTTGCTGCCAGCTACTGTAAATTCAGGTATCCCATCACAATTGTTGTCCAATCGTCCGGATATCAAACAGGCAGAATTAGAATTGGTTGCCGCTAAATTGGATGTAAAAGTTGCGCGTGCTGAGTTTTATCCGTCACTTGATATTTCAGCAGCATTTGGCGTGCGTGCATTCAAACCGGCATATCTGTTTACATTCCCGGAATCGCTTTTGTATTCTGTGGCAGGCGATTTAGCAGCACCGCTGATTAACAGAAATGCCATCAAAGCAGAATTTAAAAGTGCCAATGCAAGACAACTTCAGGCATTGTACAATTATGACCGTACGGTTTTAAATGCGTATTTGGAAGTTTCTAACCAGCTTTCTAAAATTGATAACCTTCAAAAAGGCTACGATTTAAAATCGCAACAGGTAGATGCTTTAAACAGATCTATTGATATTTCAAATGATTTGTTTAAATCGGCTAGAGTTGATTATTTCGAGGTATTGATGACCCAAAGAGATGCTTTGGAATCGAAACTCGAATTGATAGAAACCAAAAAAGAACAACTGAACGCTGTAGTTCATGTATATAAAGATTTAGGAGGAGGCTGGAAATAGGTTGATTTGTTAGGTTGATTGAAGAACTAGTTGAGGAGTATATTATTCCTTGGCTAGTTTTTTTTTGCTGTAAAAAGAAAAGACGCTAAGAATCCTTCATAAAATAATTTTCTAGTTAATTATGTAAGTTTATTTTTATAAATTTGATTGTAAACCAATGTAAATCAGTAATTGTTGGTTTCTGTGTTACGATGAAAATGCCAGCCCTGATTACCATTTTCACAGTGACTAAACAAACAATTATTCGGAATAAGTAAAAACACAATTGAAACTAAAAAGAACAAGAAGATGAATTATTACGAAGAACTTAAGCCTGCAAAAAGTCCAAATCTGCAACCATTAGAAGAATTGTTAGATAAAGTGCATCTGTCAAAAGAACTTGATACTAAGTATTACAGTACGAAAGTTGAAAATAATATAGAAAGATTAGTTTTTCGTATGGGTACCGGCAATATAAATATAGTGCCAACGGTGAGACTGGTTAGTTGTGTGAAAAAAGGTAAAAGAAAAGATTCGTATCAGTCATTTGTAATAGAAACTAAAGAAAAATCAACAGGGATTGCCGTTGTATTGATGAAATCAGAAGATAATGAAGTTTTCCATTGTAACATAAGGATACTGCCCCTAAATAACCTTAATGATATAGCTGAAGTGGAAGCTGATTCAAAACTGCTTACCGTAAATCTGGAAAAATCTAAAATTGTTTTAAAAACCGATATCACTATCTCACAATCCGAAACAGGACAAGCACTATATTCAGTTCATGATGTTGATGTAAGCAAGATTTCTGATCTTGTTACAGAAGCCGAGGTAGTAGGGTTAAGCAATGAATTAAAATATATCGGAGCCAGGCTGGTAGCCCATTATTTTCAGAATGTCATGAATTTTTTTAATCATGATGGAAAGCACACTTCAGTATTACCATCAGACAAGTTAAAAGAACTGTTATTGGCAAACGTCATGGCGGGTTGTATCGTTATTGAATTGGTAGGGTCGAGTGTCATTCAGGATTTAAATAAGGATTGGAAGGCCGCACAATCATTTACAGCTTATCTATTAGATTATTAATAATCTTGTTATAGTTTGTAGTACGATGTTGTTGTTTATTTAGTAATTTTTTTAAATGAATTGTTTTTCGTTATTATTTTAAAATCATATCTGTTAAATTCTTATTTTTATAATAGAAATCCTTAAAAGGTTTTTATTCATAAAATGACTGGAAAATTCTAATTTTCTATTTGGTTCCATTTTAATATAAACACAGTACTATGATAAAAAATACACTTATTCTTTTTATTTCAGTAGTATTATTTTCCTGCAGTCAAAAAAAAACACCGCCAAAAGAAAATTCCATACAAAGTTATCAGGTATTGATGCTGGCTCCAAGACAAGTTACTGTTTTTAATGACTTTCCGGCATCTATACAAGGACAGGATGTAGTAGAAATCAAACCGATGGTTTCAGGCTATCTTCAGGATATTTATGTACCTGAGGGAGCTGCCGTTACTAAAGGACAACTATTATTCCGTATCAAGAATCCGCAATATGAGCAGGATATCGTTACCGCTAAAGGAGCTATAAAAATTGCAGAGGCTAATGTCAATACGGCCCGCATGAATGTTGAAAAAGCAAAACCTTTGGTAGAACAGGAAATTGTGAGCAAATATCAGCTGAGTGCAGCTTTATATACGCTAGAGTCTCAACAGGCAGCTTTATCACAAGCCAAAGCGAACCTTGCTAATGCAATGACTAATCAGGGATATACTTATATACGTAGTCCGCAAAATGGCACTATTGGTCTTATTCCGTATAAGATAGGAGCATTAGTGAGCAGTACCGCTACCGATCCATTAACAACGTTGTCTAATACCACTAATGTATTTGCCTATTTTTCTCTTAGTGAAAAGCAGTTGCTGGATTTTATGAATAAAATGAAAGGAAATACAACTGCCGAAAAACTAAACAATATGCCAATGGTAACCCTGGTATTGGCAGACGGGACGGTATATCCGGAAAAAGGCAAATTGGAAACAGCCAGTGGAGGTATAGATACCCGTACGGGAACAGCAACATTTAAAGCGATATTCAATAATAAATTAGGTCTTATCCAAAATGGAGCAAGTGCTACGATTAGGATTCCAATCAATTTAGATAGTGCTTTATTAGTACCGCAGACAGCAATTTATCAAATGCAGGATAAGTCATTTGTTTATCAGGTGATGGACGGAAATAGAGTAATGAGTGCTATGGTAGCAACCTCGCCAACAGACGATGGTAATTTTGTCGTAATTAAGAATGGAGTTAAAGCAGGTGACAAACTTCTTCTAAATGGATTGAATATTGCGGATAGCACCGTGATAAAGCCTCTGCCCGCTGATCCAACGGCTATTTACAGCACTATGAAAACCAAATCTAACTAAGCGGATATGCTGAAACTATTCATAAGAAGACCGGTATTGAGTACAGTGATTTCCGTAATCATTGTTGTACTGGGTATTTTAGGAGTGAGCAGTCTGCCCGTGGCACAATATCCTGATATTGCACCGCCAACGATTCAGGTATCGGCTTCTTATCCTGGAGCTAATACGACAACTTTGATCAATAGTGTGATTTTTCCTCTTGAGCAGCAAATTAACGGAGTGGAAGGAATGACCTATATGACTTCTTCGGCAAGCAACACAGGTTCTGCCAGTATTAGTGTATATTTTTCAGTTGGAGTAGATCCTAACCAGGCAGCAGTAGACGTACAGAACAGAATAAGCACCGTATTATCCAAACTTCCTCTGGCAGTAACCCAATCAGGAGTAACTGTTAGAAAACAACAGAGTAGTAATGTACTGATTGTTGGACTTTACAGCGACCGTCCACAATACGACCAGAAATTTTTACAGAATTATAGCGCCATAAATCTTGTTCCGCAACTTCAGAGAGCGAAAGGAGTAGGTGGAGCTACTATATTTGGCGGAGCAATGACTTATGCAATGCGCATCTGGCTGCAACCCGATAAAATGGCTGCCTATGGATTGATTCCTTCTGATGTTACTACCGCTTTAAATGCACAAAATTTTAATGCTGCTCCAGGTAAGATTGGCGATAATATGGATCAGGCATTCCAGTATGATATTACCTATTCCGGTACATTAACTTCACCGGAACAATTCCAAAATGTTATTGTCAAATCAATAGGAACCGGACAATACCTTTACCTGAAAGACATTGCACGTATTGATCTGGGAACTCAGACTTATACAAGTGCTACGGCTATTAATGGAAAGCCGGCCGTAGCAATTGCTATCAGCCAAACTCCGGGTTCCAATGCACAGCAGGTTATTGTAGGAGCCCAAAAAATAATGGCAGATGCTTCAAAAAGTTTCCCATCAGGTATTAAAATGATGGAATTGGTTAATATCAATAATTTCCTGAGCGAAAGTATTACTAAAGTACTCCATACTCTGGTTGAATGTTTTTTATTGGTATTTCTTGTAATTCTTATTTTTTTACAAGATGTACGTTCCACCATTATTCACGGAGTTTCGGTTCCGGTATCTATTATAGGGACTTTTTTCTTCTTATATCTATTCGGATATAGCCTTAATCTTCTTACGTTATTTGCTTTGGTATTAGCAATTGGTATTGTTGTAGACGATGCCGTGGTGGTCGTAGAAGCAGTACATAGTAAGCTGGAAAAAGGATATACTTCTCCACGTAAGGCTGCAATTGATGCTATGGGAGAAATTGCCCCTGCTATTGTTTCTATTACTCTTGTAATGGCTTCTGTATTTCTTCCGGTAACTTTCCTGGGAGGATCAGCGGGAGTATTTTACAAACAGTTTGGAATTACATTAGCTGTTGCCATAATGATTTCGGCCGTGAATGCTCTGACTTTAAGTCCTGCTTTGGCTGCCATGTTTTTAAGGCCAAAACATGAAGAAGAGAAGGATAAAAAAAGTTTCTTACAGAGAATAAAAAATGGTTTCAATTCCAATTACGAAAAACTGATTAATAAATATACAACTGCCGTATCCTTTCTGATAAAAAGAAAATCACTGGTTGTCGTTTTTGTTTTACTTTTTAGCGGACTCTTTTATTTTGCGATTAAAAGTACGGCTTCAAGTTTTGTACCGGCTGAGGATATGGGTACAATTTTCGTAAATGTAACACTGCCGGCGGCAGCTTCAAAAGAAAGGGTTCAGGTTATAAATAATCAGATTGACAGTATTGCCCATACTATTCCACAGGTACAGGCGTCAATGACAACGTTGGGACAAAATCAATTAGGAGGGAGTGGAAGCTCTTATGGAATGCTTATTTTACGTCTTATTCCCTGGAATGACCGCCCTGGTATTACAGATATGGATGTAATTCAACAACTTACACAGAAAACAAAAAACATACGCGGTGCTTCTATCAATTTTATGCGACAGCCTACAATCAGCGGTTTTGGTACCAGCGGAGGATTTACATTTCAAATTGAAGACAGGGGAGGACATACGATTGGTGAATTTTATAAGGTGGCACAAAATTTCCTGGCAGCACTCAATAAAAGGAAAGAAATCCAATACGCAGCTACCGCATTTGATCCAAATTTTCCGCAATATGAAGTAGATGTCAATACGGCTAAGTGTGAAGACAACGGGATACATCCTTCAGATATCCTCAACTTGATGAGCGTTTATTATGGAAGTTCCTATGTGAGTAATTTCACAGAGTTTGGACAACAGTATCAGGTTATTCTCCAGGCTGATAATCCTTATAGAGGCACTATCGACCAACTAAATAATATCAAAATCCGTACCAGCAGCGGAGTCATGAGCCCTATTTCAGAATACATTACAATGAAAAAGGTATACGGACCTTCCTCTATATCCAGATTTAATATGTACAATGCCATTTCAGTGAGCGGTTCACCAAATCCGGATTATAGTACGGGCCAGTCTATGGAAGCGATAAATGAAACGGCAGCTCAGCTTCTTCCTCCCGGTTATAGCTTTGAATATAGCGGTATCAGTAAAGAAGAACAAAGTTCCGGTTCTCAGGCAGCTATCGTATTCTTGTTAAGCCTTTGTTTTGTTTACCTATTGCTAAGTGCTCTATATGAAAGCTATATTCTTCCGTTTGCAGTAATTTTTTCATTGCCGGTGGGACTGAGCGGCATATTCGTCTTCGCAAAACTGTTTGGAATAGATAATAATATTTATGTACAGATTTGTATGATCATGCTTATAGGACTTTTAGCCAAAAATGCTATTTTGATGGTAGAATTTTCTTTAGAAAAAAGAAATGAAGGAATGGGACTTTTTGAAAGCGCACTCGCAGGAGCTAAAATCAGAATCCGACCTATATTAATGACTTCCCTGGCTTTTATTTTTGGTTTAATGCCCTTAATGTTTTCTTCTGGAGTAGGTGCGAATGGCAATAAATCTATTGGTATAGGATCTATTGGAGGAATGCTTTTTGGAACCCTACTCGGAATATTTGTGATACCCGGATTGTACGTGATTTTCCAGGGATTGCAAGAGAAAATAAAGTCTAATAAATACGATGGAAACGACGAGTTGATTGTTGAAGATAAATGATAATCTTACATTGGAAAGGCATGACAGAATTGAGAAAAAAATATAAGTTTATTTTATATGGTGCAGCTTTTTCAGCATTGTTTTATAGTTGCGATATTACCAAACCGTATGTGAACAAGCAGTCTGTTCCGGATAATTTATATGGAAATCAGGTAACGGAATCCGAAACCAATATGGCTACACTTTCCTGGAAAGAAATTTTTAAAGATCCTTTACTACAGGAATTAATTAGCGAGGGAATTAATAATAACCTGGATTTAAAAATAGCGGCGGCCAATTTACAGGCGGCGGAAGCAAATTTTGTACAGAGCAAACAGGCGTTTTTGCCTTCGCTTTCAGGAAGCGCCTCGGCAGGTGCGTATCATCCTTCCGATAAGCAGGCTCCTAATAAGGAAATATATCAGTTGTATGCACTTTCATCATGGCAGGTCGACATTTGGGGAAAACTTAGGAGCACTAAAAGATCAATGTATGCCAGTTATCTGGCTAGTGAGGCTTATAAACAGGCAGTGCAGACCGAACTTGTTGCCAATATAGCAATAACCTATTATCAGCTGCTTGCTTATGATGAACAATTGAATATTGTCCAGCAGTCATTAGAAGTATATTCCAAGGATGCAGCAACAATGAAGGTACTGAAAGATAGTGATGTAGTTACCGGTGCGGCTGTTGTACAAAGTGCAGCCAATTATTATGCGGTAAAATCTACAGTACCGGATATAAAAAATAATATTCACCTAACAGAAAACACCATGTCTTTATTGTTAGGCAGAACACCAGGCCCTATTAAACGAGATTCGCTTTTTAATCAACAAACCTATAGCGAATTATCAATCGGACTTCCGGTACAGCTTCTTGCCAATAGACCCGATGTAAAACAGGCAGAACTGCAACTTAGAAGTTATTTTGAACAGGTAAATATTGCCAGGACATCTTTTTATCCTGCCATTACAATAACAGGCGAAGCCGGTTTATATTCAACGCAATTAAAATCTTTTTTTAGTGAAGGTAATTTTCTCGCTAATATTGTGGGAGGCTTAACACAGCCCATTTTTAATAATGGCCTTAACAAGCAAAAGTTAAAAATAGCGCAGGCCAATTATGAGGCTGCCGAATACAATTATAGTAAAGTACTGCTCACAGCCGGACAAGAAGTATTTAATGCACTGTATCAGTACCAAATGGTAGAAGAAAAAATGCCTGACCGAATGGAACAAATTGCCAATCTTGAAAAGGCTGTCCACTTTACAAAAGAATTATTAAAATATACCAGCGATACGAATTATACCGATGTTCTTACTTCAGAACAGAGTCTTTTAAGTGCCAGACAAAGTGCTATTACAGATAAGTTACAGCAACTACAGGCGGTAGTAAATCTTTATGCCGCTTTGGGAGGAGGATGGAAATAACTATTGAGAGTTTTACACCAAAAAACATCCCATTTGTACTTTTTATGCTCCTAAAACAATAAGTGTTTAACTTTCATAGATATAAGGAACCTCAAAAGCAACTTTGGCTCCTTCGATACTTCCATCAGAAGCGATAACATTGTTAGTTTGTACCACAAAATCTTTGTTTTTAGTATAGAATGTCAAACGTTCTTTGGTGATGGTCATGGCCAGTGATTTGTGGTTGCTGATTTTCTCATCTGTACCAAATCCTTTACCGTTATCGGTCACTTCAAAATAGAGTTTTTCTTCTTTCAGATAGTAATGGACATCAATTTTTCCGTTTTCTGTAGTATTGCTTAACCCGTGTTTAATGGCGTTTTCAATATAGGGCTGTGCCAACATAGGCGGTAAAAATATGGATTCGGTATCCATGCTTTCTTCTATACGGATATTGAAAACGAATTTGTTTTCATACAAAAGTTGCTGTATGGTAAGATAGTTCTCAAGCATCTCAACTTCTTCAGCCAATGAAATATAATTCTGATTTGAGTGTTCAAGGATTTGTCGGGTTAGTTTAGAAAATTTGCCCAAATAATTTACCGCTTCATCATTTTGTCTGTTATTAATCAAACTCCTGATGTTTTGTATGGAATTGAATATAAAATGCGGGTTCATTTGTGTAATCAGTAACTTCTGTTCCAACAGCAGCTGTTGGTTCTGCATTTTTACTCGTCTGATTTTTAATAAGGCAACTAAGAAGCCCAAAACAATCAAAAGGCCTATAAAACCGGCAATCAGCCACTTTTTTTGCAATTGAGAAACGGCTACCGTTTTCTTTAAGGTGTTTACGCTTTTCTTTGCCGTAGTTAAGGTGTCTTTATAGGCATATTCGTATTTTATTTCCGCCAGTTTATCAAATGTTTCTTTTTTGTACAGGCTGTCGTTCAGTTCTTTATGCTCTTGTCCGCTCTCATAAGCCAACTTATATTCTTTTAGAGCATAATAGATTTTTGAAAATAAAAGGGAGTAATCCGTTTGGAGGCTCAGGAGTTTGAGTTCATTAGCAATATCACTACCTTCTTTCGCAAACTGCATTGCTTTGTCATATTCTTTTTTTGCAAAATAAATCCTGCCCATATTCAAATAACTGTTAGACAGTTCCCGCTGAGCTCCGATCTGCTTGTATGTTTTTATTGCTTTTTCATAATGACGGAGCGATTCATCGTAGTTTTCAGTCATAAAGTAATAAGCACCTATATTGTTATTGAAAAAAGCGACGGCAAAGGTTTCATTTGCTTCCTGGCTTAGTTTTAATCCTTTCTTAAATATAGCTAAGGCTTTAGGATTTTTTTCCGTCATAAGGATAATACCGATGTTGCTTAAGCAACCCATAACCTGTTTTTCTTTTTTTAGCTTTTCAAAGATGGCTAATGATTTATATAAATAAGAAAGAGCGACTTTATTATTCTCCATTTCCTGATACATCGTACCAATGTTGTTTAAATTGGAAGCAATGCTATATTCATCATTAAATTGTTTGCTGATCTCTATGGATTTATTATAATACTCTAAAGCAAGAGTGGGTTGGTTTTGCTGTTTATAAAGATTTGCCAAATTGATATAAGTAATAGCAAGCCCTTTTCGATCTCCTAACTTTTCATCAATCACTATTGTTTTTTTATAATAGTCAAGGCTTTTGTCATAATCTCCCTGAGTGTTATGAATCATGGCAATAATCATCAAAGCGTTTGAGGCCACTTTTAATTTACCGGATTGCTCACTAAGTTCTGTGGCAGTTTTAAGATATTCCAAGGCTTTTGGATAATCGGTAAGATCGTAATAAGCCATACCAATGTTCAAATTACAATTGGCGACACTCACCTTAATCTTTAAATCCTCATAAACCTCCATGGAATTCTTAAAATAACTAATAGCAGTTTGATAATCTCCTTTTCCTGAATAGGTTCTACCCGACATCAGTAAGCTATAGGCTTTTCCTTTTTTATACTGTAAGGATTCAGAGAGCTGTTCCGATTCTTTATATAGCTGTAATGCTTTATCAGCATCACTCCTCATTATTTTAAGAGCTGCTGCATTTAATAATTTAACCCTTATGGTATCTTTTTTTGTATAGGTCTGTAAGCTGTCTACTGCTTTGTTTTGTGAAAAACCATTGGATAGGTTGGCTAAAAAGAGTATAAGAAAAATTCGCTTTAGGAATTGAGAAGATTTGGTAGTAAACATCAGTAAGGTGGTAGTTTGTTTTGGTTTGTTACGCTTTTAGAAAATCAAAAATAGGATAATTTTTGAAGTAAACTCACTAAACTATCAACAAGTACCATTTTATTTATTATTTCATTATTACCATAATTGAAAATACAATAACTCAGATAAAATAGTATCGATTAATAAATAATTTATGAATATATAATTCTGTAGAAAAAATCTTTCATTTAGTCATTCAAACCTTTTTTTCTCTACATTTGGAAAAACCAACCCAATGAATACCCTAAAAATCAAAGACTATATATTCCCCATCGATACTGAGAAATCGTTCATAAAAGAATACAACCAAGAAGATTTAGAACCCGTTTGTACCGTTTGGGATATTTGGGTACAAAGTGATGAAGCTCCTTTTATAGAAGGAAATCATAGCGGGAATATCCGTTGCGAGCAGATGATGGCTACGCAGGGCAATTTGCAATCACTTGTAGGGAAAACAATCCATATAAAAGACGCCTATGATTATGTGACCGATGAAGATCTGTTTACCTTTTACATGTTTAGACACAACGGTATCAAGGACAATGAAATCACATTCGAAAAAATCGAAAACAACAAAGTTGATGTACACTGGAAAGGCATAATTGAAGAATTGGGTTTTGAAGGCGAATACAATACCAATGTGCCTTTTGAACTTTCCTGCGTATTGGAAATTAAACAAATGGTGGATAACAAAGACTATAAATCGCCATCTACCGAAGTGCTAAGGCTTATCGCTACCGCTAATGACGACCTTGATAACAATCAGGAACTACTTGATGCGATTATCGATATTACCGACGAATACCGATTGGACGACGAAGCCTATACTGCGATTATAAATCTTTTAAGTTCAGAATCTTTTCTCGAAACTTTTGAAGATGAAATTGACAGCCTGGAGGATTTTATTTCAAATTTCACCCATTTCAGTAACGACCGTACTACTCCTGTACCACAAAACATTTCAAAGAAAGCCCTGAAAAAGTGGCGTAAAATAGATCTGTTGGCTGAAATTATTGGAGATGATGAATAGCTATTATTTATAATGCTATGCGTCTACAAATATCTGCATACAATTATCAGCTTGTAAAACAATCGATAGTAACGAAATGATGAAATATCCAATACCCTATAGAAAAATAGACAAATGGGGCTTTTCAGATGCTGAGAAGTCGATACTTATTGACTGTATTTATGATGATGTAATCTTTCCGTTTAGCGAAGAAAATTTTGATCTGGCTCTTGTGAAAATTGCTGATAAACGCTGTTGGATCAACACAAGCGGAAAACAGATATCACCACTTGCAGACAGCGTATTCCCATTTACTAAAAAAGAAATATCAGTACTGATTATTGATGATAAAAATGTGGAAGAAAGACAATCGACAGATAATTGTTTATTTATAAATCGCTTCGGCGAAAGTGTCTTTACACTTCAGGCACTAACAGCTGATGGCTTTCAAGATGACAAGTGTATTGTTTGCTTTCCAAACCATCATTATGGAGCTGTAAATTCAAAAGGCGAAATTGTTGTTGAACCCAAATATGACGATCTTAATGCGGTTTGGAATGAAATAGGGCGACCTTATTCTGATGATAGAAACCGAAAACTTAAGAAAAATCAAGAACTGATAAAATTTGAAAAGGACAGATATTTTGGATTTAAAGACAGGGATGGAAATGTGATTTTTAAGGCCAATTATTTTTCTGCCAGCGAGTTTGACGAAGGAACATCCATGGTTGCGAAAAATTCCAAAGCATTTTATCATATTGATAGTAGCGGGCAAAGATTGTACAACAAAGAATACTACTTCGGATTTAATTATGAATATGATATTGCAAAAGTAGTAACCGACATGCCGGACGTTAATCCATTTGTTCATGAACGATGGGGAGTTGACTACTATATTCCGGGAAATTCAAAATGGGGATATATTGATAAAAAAGGACAAGAATTTTGGGAAGACTAAAATAGTATGGAGAAAATAAAACAATTTATAGAACAATTATTAAGATAGAAAATAATTCTCTAATGAAAATACAATGCCCCAAATGCCTCCCAAAAGAAGGAATCGAATGCCCGGATTTTAGTACCTCAGAAAAAGACAAACTGTCTGAAATGGTAAAAAACAATCCTATGAAGGGCATGATGTATCTAAGAGAACAGCATATGCTCAGTCTTCATGATGCAAAATATATTGTATTGCATATAAACGAAAAAACGGGACATTGCAATCGTTGCAATTTTGATAATTTGAAAGGAGAGTATATAAACTGTCCTAAATGTAGAGCCTTTAATTTTAACTGGATGTAAGCCACAAGAAAACATATAGAGAAATAAATGAAAATAAACAACACACACTAAGACCTGAAAGTGTCATTTATGAATGCAATGATTTTGAAAAACAAAAAGTTATAGAAGTTGTTTACAAAGAGTATCAATAGTATGAATAAAAAGTAATTGTTTATAATGAACACTAAGAAACTAATAGAAAAAAAAGATTGGCATTATTATGTTTATGAAGAAAACAATAGTATCACATTATCTGTTCCCATTCCTAAACCAACTCCGGGATTTGACATTCTGTATACGTTAAACGAATCTGAAAAGGAAAAATATGTAAGTACAGGAATTAAATCCCTTAAAAACAGGATAGAAGATATGAAAATAAACTTTTTAAATTATGAAATGAATTCCTGGAGATAGGGAGTTATTTATTTAATATGGAGAAGTGGAAGATCTATGATAGTTAATATAAAAAACCAACCTCTAATGGGTTGGTTTTTGTTTTCATATTATTTACAAAAGAAAGAAGCTGATAAACTTATTTTTTAACCAGCTCTACGTTTTTAATTTCACCGGTTTTTATGTCTTTCAGCACCATTATGGCGGTATCCGTCTGAGGTTTTCTATTCAATTTGAATGATTCGCAGGGATTCATATCTGAAAAATCAAATTCCCCAAATTGTAGTATTTCATCTCCTTCATTAATTCTGTCATTCAATGCAGCATCCCAGACTATACCAACAACAAATTTATCGTCTTTGATTACAGGTTGCACAGGCCAGTTCTTTTCGGCCAAATCTATTGCTCCATCCTGGTAAGGATTGAAATAGAGTTGCCTGCCCGGATAATCAACTACAACATCTCCATACGATAGTATTTTGCTTCCTATTCTTGATTTGGTGTCGCTGGTAGTTGTTGCGGTAATATTTTTAAAGCTAACTCCTGCAAAATTTAGTTCGGGCATCGATAGCATGAAATGTTCTTTTTGACTTTCAACACCATGTATGCCTAGTGAAAAGGCTCCCTTAGCTTGATATACTACAGAAAAAAGATCAAGCTTTTGAGACAAAGCATTTTCGTAAACGGCTAATGACAAATCATATAGCCCAACCATTCCAGAATCGAACAAGATGGTTTCACTTGCGTCAATATTATTATTTTTTATGCCAATCTTTAAGTAAGGATTACTTTGTGTTTTGTCCTTTAATAAATGGGCACTTTTCTTTTTATCGGTACTAAAGTTTTTCAGTTTATCCGTAAAACTAACCGTCTTATCCTTATATGAAAATTTCACTATACTATTACGCATCATGTTACTACCAATAAATCCGTCAATTCCAAGGCATTCTAAAAAGAAACTGCTATCGGTAACCACAGCAGGGACATCAGTAAAGGTAATATCGCCTACCTGAACAGGTGGCAGTGTTACGAGCTTCATATTCTGTCTGAGGTTGCTGGAATCGCCAACATCCAGCCCATTATTATCCGATTGTAGTCCCAATTCATTATACAGTTCCTGCGAAATGGCACTCAGAGCTCCGGTATCGACAATAAAATTATAGGTCTTGCCTTTAATAACAGTTTGTATGATTACCAGGCCGTTAATATCCTCGTAAGGCACGCTAACATTATAATTCTTTTGGACAACCTTGCCCTTATTAAAGGTTTTAATAGTTTGGGCAGTAGATACATTAAGGCACAAAAGTGCAGAAAAGAGGTAAAGGAGCTTCATAAAGTAATTGTTTAGATGAATACTCGATTACACAATCTGTGCCAAAATTTAATGTTTCTAAAATATTAGTATTTTCTTACGTATTCAACATTTATTTTTTCTTGAAAAACAAAGCTCTGTTATATTCATAATTCATTCTTGCAATATTCAAAATAGAGATACCCTGCGGACATTCGACTTCACAGGCTTCTGTATTCGAGCAGTGTCCGAAGTGTTCAGAATCCATTTGTTGTACCATATTGATGACACGTTCGCTGCGTTCTTCTTTTCCTTGCGGAAGCGTAACCATATGGGAAATTTTTGCAGATGTAAATAAAGCTGCGCTTGCATTCTTACAGGTAGCCACGCAAGCCCCGCAACCAATGCATGCTGCGGCATCAAATGCTTTTTCGGCTGTCTGATGCGTAACGGCAACGGCAGTAGCATCAGGAGCCTGACCTGTATTTATTGAAACAAATCCACCGGAAGAGATAATTCGGTCAAATGCAGACCGGTCAATCTTAAGGTCTTTTTTGACAGGAAAAGCCTCTGCCCGAAAAGGTTCTATCAAAATCGTTTCACCGTCTTTAAAGGAACGCAGGTGAAGCTGGCAGGTGGTTGTCTGCTTCAAAGGACCGTGTGCGATACCGTTGATCATCATCCCGCATTGTCCACAAATTCCCTCACGGCAATCATGGTCAAATTCTACGGGTTCATCGCCTTCAAGAATCAGTTTTTCATTCAATGTATCCAGCATTTCCAGAAATGACATATGGGGATTAAGCTCTGTAAGATCATAATTTACCAGTTTCCCTTCACTTTGACGGTCTTTCTGTCTCCATATTTTCAGGTGTAAATCCATAATTCCTATGTTTTTTCTTATTTATAACTTCTTACCGTTGGCTTTATTTCTTCAAAAATCAAGGGTTCTTTGACGAGCTCAGGTTCCTTATTTTCACCTGTCCAATTCCAGGCAGAAATAAATTGAAATTCTTCATCGTTCCGTAATGCTTCTCCATCAGGAGTTTGAAATTCTTCCCGGAAATGGGCGCCACAGGATTCATTCCGGGTTAACGCATCATAACACATCAGTTCGCCAATTTCAAAATAGTCTGCAACACGGCCAGCCTTTTCGAGCTCGCTATTCATTGCATCTCCTTGTCCCGAAACTTTTACATCTTTATAAAATTCCTGTTTTAGTTTCCTGATTTCTTGGATAGCATATTTTAATCCTTCTTCATTCCGTGCCAGACCGCAATAATCATAAAGCAATTTTCCTAAAATTTTATGGAAGTAGTCTACCGTTTTTGTCCCTTTGATATTGATGAAGTTTTCAATTTGCTGTTTCACATTCTTTTCAGCTTCTTCAAATTCTGGAGTAGTGGTAGCTATTTTTTCGGTATGAATTTCATTGGATAAATAATTTGCTATGGTATATGGAGCGATAAAATAGCCATCGACAGAAGCCTGTAATAATGAGTTGGCTCCCAGTCGATTGGCTCCGTGGTCTGCAAAATTAGCTTCTCCCAAGGCAAATAGCCCCGGAATGGTTGTCATTAATTCGTAATCTACCCAAAGCCCGCCCATCGAAAAGTGCGCAGACGGAGAGATCATCATCGGTTCCTGATACGCATCATATCCGGTAATCTTAAGATACATATCAAAAAGATTTCCATATTTCTCCTGAATCTTTTCTTTTCCCTGTTCTTTGATGGCCTTGGAAAAATCAAGATACACCGCATTTTTTAACGGACCAATCCCAAAACCGGCATCAATTCTTTCCTTCGCTGCTCTTGAAGAAATATCTCTTGGAGCTAAATTTCCAAATGCAGGGTATCTTCTTTCCAGATAATAATCCCTTTCATTTTCTGGAATATCATTCGCTTTTCTGGTTTCATTTTCATTAGAGGGAACCCATATCCGTCCGTCATTTCGTAACGATTCGGACATCAGCGTTAATTTTGATTGATAATCGCCAGACTGGGGCAGGGAAGTAGGGTGTACCTGTATCCAGCTTGGTGATGCCATTAGTGCACCTTTTTTATGTGCTCTCCAGATGGCAGAACCGTTGCATCCCATTGCCAGAGTTGATAAATAATATATTTTGCCATAGCCTCCGGTAGCCAAAACCACGGCGTGTGCGGCATGTCGTTCAATTGCTCCCGTATCCAGATTCCTGACAATGATTCCTCTTGCTTTTCCGTCAATCACAACCAGGTCGAGCATTTCATGTCTTGAAAACAGCTGGACACTTTTCTTACCAACCTGTCTCATCAAAGCCTGATAAGCACCCAATAGTAATTGCTGCCCGGTTTGTCCTCTGGCATAAAAAGTACGGCTTACCTGGACGCCACCAAAAGAGCGGTTGTTCAGATAACCGCCATATTCTCTTCCAAAGGGAACACCTTGTGCAACGGCCTGATCGATCAGGTTTAGTGAACATTCTGCCATTCGATACACATTGGCTTCCCGAGCCCTGAAATCTCCGCCCTTCAATGTGTCAACAAACATTCGGTAGACGCTGTCGCCATCGTTTTTGTAGTTTTTTGCGGCATTTACACCACCTTGTGCGGCAACAGAATGCGCCCTTCTCGGACTGTCCTGAAAACAGAATGATTTTACGTTATAACCCATTTCTCCCAATGAGGCAGCAATGGAACTTCCAGCCAGACCTGTTCCCACAACAATGACATCCAGTTTTTTTCGGTTGGCAGGATTTACAAGTTTAGCTGTTTTTTTATAGTTCTCCCATTTTTTTTCTAAAGGACCTTCGGGTATTTTTGAATTTAAAACCATACTATTTCAATTTAGCGGTAAGTGAAAAATATGTAAATAGGCATCAATGCAAATCCTATACTGATGATAACAGAATAGGCTATACCAACTCGTTGGAACCATCTTACAAACTTCGGATGGTACAATCCCAAAGTCCTGACAGCACTGTGAATTCCGTGAATCAAATGATAACATAAAGCAATCATCGAGACGGCATAAATAAGGACATACCACCATTGCTGAAAAACAGTCACTACTATAATATATAAATCTTTATTTCCATTGGCATCCAAAGGCGGATTTCCAAATTTATAGACATACCAGAAATTCTGGAAATGGATGACAAGGAAAATTAAAATCAGTGTTCCTAAAACTCCCATATTTCTTGAGTACCATTTGCTCGCCCTTCCTCGATTTTCCTTTTGGTAGTTTCCACCTGCCTTTTTGTTTTTTAAGGTAATAATCAATCCTTCGATTGCATGGAGGAGAATACTTGCATACAAAATGTACGAAACTAATTTAATAAGGATGTTTCCTGATAGAAAATGGGAATACGCATTGAATTGAAGATGTGCCTGTTCCTGTGGTAAAAACAGTTGGAGGTTTCCTAGAAAATGAATCAGGAGAAAGAAGCTCAGGAAAAGCCCTGTAAGGCACATTAGCATTTTTCGAGATAAAGTTGAAAGCATACTTTTCAGTTTAGATTACTACTAACCAGGAATTAGTATTCAAAGTCCTTCGATACCAATAAAGATAATCAATAAAAAAATAGGATTCTCAGATGTATGATTTTTTTTACGTTTGATTAATGGAATGATTAAAATGTTGATTAAATAGGAGTTGTTTTTAAGCTATCTATAAAATAAAAAACCAGTTAAATCGCTATTTTATGAGCTTTTAACTGGTTTTGTTTTGTGCTTTATGTTGTTTATACTTCCTACTTCCCGATACAAAAATTCGCAAAAATATTCCCCAACAATTCATCGTTCGTGACTTGCCCTGTAATCTCTCCAAAGTAATACAAAGCCTGTCGAATATCAATAGCCATCAAATCACTTGAAATATTAGATTGAAGCCCAAATTTTACTTTCTGTATTTCTTCCAATGCTTTTAATAACGAATCATAATGCCTTGTATTAGTCACAATGGTTTCATTATTTCGCAAAGCACCCGTATTAACAAAAGATAAAAGTTGTTCTTTTAAGGCTTCGATATTGGTGTTTTCTTTAGCAGAAATTAAAAGTATTTCAGGAATTTCTGATTTGAGATTTTGGATTTGAGATTCACTAAGCGTATCAGCCTTGTTCCCAATAATAACCAAAGGTTTTAACGGAAACTGATTTCTTATTTTTTCCACTTCAACCTTCACATTTTGCAGCTTATCAGAAATCTCAGATCTTATATCTAAAATCCCCGAGCTGTCCAAAAGATAAACAATAACCTGAGCTTGCTCTATTTTTTCAAAAGTCTTTTTGATACCGATGCTTTCTACTACATCTTTAGTCTCACGAATTCCAGCAGTATCAATAAATCGGAAGCTGATACCGTTAATGACTAGTTCATCTTCAATCGTATCGCGTGTTGTTCCGGCAATTTCTGAAACGATAGCACGTTCTTCATTCAATAAAGCATTCAGAAGCGTAGATTTCCCTACGTTCGGTTCGCCCACAATAGCGACTGGAATTCCGTTTTTGATAACATTACCCACAGCAAACGAATCAATCAGCCTTTTTAATACAAACTCGATACGTTCCAGCAAATCATAAAACTGTGTCCTATCAGCAAATTCGACATCTTCTTCGGCAAAATCCAATTCGAGTTCGATAAGAGAAGCAAAATTCAGCAGCTCTTCACGGAGTTTGGCAATTTCATTCGAAAAGCCGCCTCTCATTTGCTGCATGGCAATCTGGTGTGAAGCCTCATTTTCCGAAGCAATCAAATCGGCTACGGCTTCAGCCTGTGAAAGATCCAGTTTGCCATTGATAAAAGCCCTAAGTGTAAATTCGCCCGGTTCCGCCATTTTGCATCCTTTGCGAAGCAATAATTGGATAATCTGCTGTTGAATGTATGTGGAACCATGACAGGAGATCTCCACCACATTTTCACCTGTATAAGAATTCGGACCTTTAAAAATTGAAAGCAATACCTGGTCGTATACTTTCGTGCCATCGACAATATGTCCCAAATGGATGGTATGTGTCTTCTGTTTTAGGAGATCTTTTCCTGAAACCGACTCAAACACGGATGCAGCAATCGTCAAGGCATCTTTTCCTGAAACCCTGATAATTGCAATCGCTCCAGCTCCAGATGGAGTAGCTAAGGCAACGATAGTATCTTGTGAAACCATAATATATATTTTGTGCAAAGATAGGAGTAAAGTTGCTATGAGCAAAAAGGCAAGTTGTATGTTAAATAAAAGCAAACTTGCTTCTGGGATTTTCTTTAGGCTGTACTTTTTTGTAACTTTATATGTACAAAACAACTGAAAAATGAAACGAATCCTTTTTCCAACCGACTTTTCCGAAATTGCAGACAACGCTTTTTTATATGCGCTAAAAATGGCAGATTCACTGGAAGCAGAAATTATACTGCTTCACACTTTTGATATGCCAATTATCGATGGAGCTGAAATCCCGATTAATTTTAAAGAAATGTACGACACGCTAGAAATACAGCAGATGTCGCATTTCAAAGATTATATTCCGCATTTAAAAGAAATTGCTGCGAATAACGGAATGGGACATATCCAGATATCGCATCTGCTCAAATCAGGTGACCTGACGTATGCTATGCAAGATGTAGTGCACGAACACAATATCAGTTTGGTAGTAATGGGAACAAGCGGCGTTTCAGGTTGGTTTGATTCAATTTTTGGTTCGCAGGCCGGCGAGGCGATTACTTCACTTACTGCTCCTGTATTAAGTATTCCCATAGAAGCCAAGTACAAAAAAATCAAAACGATTGCTTTTACTAATCTGTATAGAGAAAAGGATTTTGAAGCCTTAGAGCGTCTGGTCGAAATTGCATTGAAATTTGACGCTACGATAAAAAGCCTGTACGTCAAAAAATCATTTACGTCACTTTCTGACGAAGATATAAAAGCATGGGAAGAAAGATGCAGTGCATGGCCGGTTCAGTTTTTTGTTGTTCCTCATGACGATGTTAAGGAAACGATTCAAGACTTTATCAATAACCAGCATATTGACCTGTTGACCATGCTCACAGAAAAAAGAGGATTCTGGGAAGATCTTTTTACATCCAGTCTTACCCAAAAAATCTCTTATAAGATTGATATCCCGATGTTGGCGCTTCACGAAAACGGCTTCTAAAGAACAGACTCTATACTCCTAAAATATTTTAAAAATGGCTATTAAGACAATTAATCCCTATAACAATAAAGAAATCAAATCCTTTGAAGAGTTTTCCATAGAAACGGTGGAGAAGAAAATTGCTCAGGCGGATATGACCTATCAGAAATGGAAAAGCGTTGCCATAAAACAACGGGCGGAACTTCTGATGAAGGTTGCTTCTCTCTACAGAAAAAGAAAAGAAGAATTGGCAAAATTGATTACGCTTGAAATGGGAAAACTGATTGCCCAAAGCGAAGCCGAAGTCGAAATGTGTGCTTCGGTTTATGAATATTATGCGAAAAATGCCGCCGATTTTTTAGAAGACAAACCTATTGAAATAAAAGACGGAAAAGCCTTTGTCCGTTACACACCAATAGGAATTATACTTGCTGTTGAACCTTGGAATTATCCATATAATCAGGTAGCAAGAGTTGCCGCGCCAAATATTATGGCGGGCAATGTAATCATGGTTAAGCATGCCTCAAACGTACCTCAATGTGCCGCTGCTATCGAAGAAATTTTTAAGGAAGCAGGAGCGGATGAAGGAATTTATACAAATTTATTCCTGTCCAGTTCAAGAATTGCTAAGTTGGCAGAAGACCCAAGAATTGTAGGACTGTCTCTTACCGGAAGTGAAAAGGCGGGAGCGAGTTTAGCAGAAGCTGCCGGAAAAAATTTGAAAAAATCAGTTTTGGAATTGGGCGGTAGCGACCCGTTTATCATCCTGGAAGATGCCGATATAGAAAAAGCGGTTAAAAGTGCTGTAAAAGGACGCTTCGGTAATATGGGACAAGCCTGTACTTCCTCAAAAAGGATTATAGCTGTTGGTAAAATTGCAGATGAATTTCTTGAAAAATTCAAAGAAAAAATCACCGGACTAAAAGTAGGCGATCCGATGGAAAGAGATACAGAAGTTGGCCCGTTAAGTAGCGAAGATGCTGCACAAAAAATCGAAAAACAAGTAAATGATACCGTAAAGTCAGGAGCGAAAATTGTATTAGGAGGCAAAAGAATCATTAGAGAAGGTGCCTTTTATGAACCGACTATACTAACAGATATCAAACCTGGAATGGTTGCCTATCATGAAGAGATTTTTGGACCTGTAGCCTCATTCTATAAAGTAAAAGACGAAAAAGAGGCAATAGCCCTTGCAAATGATTCTACGTTTGGTCTGGGCGGTTCTGTTTTCAGCGAAAATATTGAAAGAGCCGTCGAAGTAGCGAGCCAGATCGAAACAGGAATGATTTTTATAAACGAACATGTGGCATCACGTCCGGATCTGCCTTTCGGCGGAACGAAACGATCCGGTTATGGACGGGAACTTTCGGAATTGGGAATTGAAGAGTTTGTGAATAAGAAATTGATTCGGATTAGTAATAAATAAAGTTGCTAAGGTACTAAGGTTCTGAGGTGCTAAGTTTATGTATTTTGTATGTAAGAGAGTAAGTCATTGAAAGCGAATTTATTTGATGCAAAATTCCACATTAATCATTTACCACTATCAACTATAGAGGTACTAAGGTACTGAGGCTCTAAGGTGCTAAGTTTATGTATTTTGTATGTAAGAGAGTAAGTCATTGAAAGTAAACTTTTGTAATTTTTTTATTTAGTGCAAAAACTTCATATTAGCCACTTACAACTATCGACTAACCATTATCAACTAACCATTACCAACTATCAACTATAAAAAAAGCCGTAGCTCAAAGAGACTACGGCATTTTGGTATAAAGGGTTGGTTATAGCTTATTCAGTACTGCTCAAGTCAGTAAATAATCCGTTATACTTTCCGCTGAATGTTTGCCCGTCTGCTCGGGTAAATAGGAAAGTCAGGTCGATTTTGTTTTCCGTTACAGAATTAATCGTAACTGTTTTTTCAGTAGCAGTAAGTCCCGCTTCTGAACTTTTTAGTAAAAAGGTACCATCAACATACGTATAATTCTCATTATCTGTATTCTTCACATAAGCACCACCGGTTTGTATAGAATAATTAGAAATATCGGTTATAGTTCCGGCTTCCAGATTTACACCGTTGAAATCAAAATAAACCCTGCTGATGTTTGATACTGCAGTAGAATCGTTCAGATTTACATTGGAAAGCACGATAGAAATCGGACTTGGAGTTTCATCCACGATATTCTCATCCGTAACAAAAGAGTTATTCAATACGTGAAATGCGCCATTAAAAGTAAAACCATTTTCGCCCAGTTTTCTACCATCGTCGTTTGAACAAGACAGTAACAGAAATACAGCCAGGAAAGGAAATATTTTGATGATAGAGCGCATGGAAAAAGTTTTAATTATTAAGCATTACGGGCATAACAAGCATCGTAACTGTCTCACCATCTTCAAGTCCGTCAACAGGAGTCAGAATACCTGCTCTGTTTGGTAATGACATTTCCAGCATGATTTCGTCTGATTGAAGATTGGTCAACATTTCAGTTAAGAAACGAGAGTTAAATCCAATCTGCATATCATCTCCTTGATAATCGCATGTCAAACGTTCTTCTGCCTTGTTTGAGTAATCAATATCTTCAGCAGAAATATTCAATTCAGCTCCGGCAATTTTTAAACGGATCTGGTGAGTTGTCTTATTTGAGAAAATAGCAACACGACGAACCGAACTTTGGAATTGCGAACGGTCAATCATTAGCTTGTTTGGATTTTCTTTTGGAATTACGGCCTCATAATTCGGATATTTCCCGTCAATCAATCGGCAGGTCAAAACGTAGTTGTCAAAAGAAAACGTAGCGTTTGAGTCGTTGTATTCAATCTTAACTTCAGCCTCAGAAGTTCCTAGTATATTCTTTAAAATAGTCAAAGGTTTCTTTGGCATGATAAAATCAGCTACCTGAGATGCTTTTACGTCTGTTCTGGCATATTTTACCAGTTTGTGAGCATCAGTAGCTACGAACGTAAGTCCTTCCGGTGAGAATTGGAAAAATACTCCAGACATTACCGGACGCAAATCGTCGTTTCCAGCAGCAAAAATAGTTTTGCTTACAGCAGTAGCCAAAACTCCGGCAGGAACTATAGTTGAAGACGGATCATCAAGATTTACAGATTTCGGGAATTCTTCGCCTGGTGCGTATGCCAATGCATATTTACCAGAATTAGAACTGATTTCAATAGTACTGTTTTCCTCTACAGTAAAAGTAAGCGGTTGCTCCGGGAAAGTCTTTAAGATTTCCAAAAGCAGTTTTGCAGGAACAGCAACGCTTCCGGTACTTGTAGAATCAATTTCTAAAGTAGCAGACATTGTGGTTTCCAAATCGGATGCAGAAACGGTCAATTGTTTGTTATCCAATTCAAAAAGGAAATTATCCAGAATTGGCAAAGTATTGCTGCTATTGATAACGCTTCCTAAAACCTGCAGTTGTTTTAATAAGTAGGAACTCGATACTATAAACTTCATTTTCGTCTTTTATTTAATAAGGATTGTAAAACTACAAATATTTTACATTGCACAAATATATCTTAAACTAATTCTAAAACAAAACCAATTTATTAACATTATTTGCTATAAGCCCGCTTTCTAAGATAGGTAAACACCAATCCGAAAATAGCGAGAATGAGGATTGGTAATCCAACAGTTAGGAATTGGGTATAGGTATAATTCTCAGAAACTTTTTTCTCATTCAACAATGGAAGCTCTACATTTTTACCTCTAATGTTGATAAGTCCTGTATCGTCTAGCAAGTAGTTCATAGAATTCATCAGGAAATCTTTATTGCCATATACCTGCTGTGTCCATTGATCGATTCCGTTCTGCAAAGGCTTTTTATTGACATACATATAATTGATAATATCACCATCAGCAATCACAATCATCTTGTTGTCTTTTCCTTCGTCAGTTGCCTGATTTGCTTTAAAAGGCTTGACACGGTTTTTAAAAGCAGAGGTAAATTTTCCTTCTAACAATACGCCTAAGGTTTGATTTCCTTTGGTATATTCAGCTTCATTCAGCTGGTCCATAAATTGGTGCAGGCTAATTTCTACTGGAGTTCCCACAACTTTAGATTGAGGCGAACTTTTAAGAAGTATTGTTTTTTTGATATTGTTTTTCAGAGTATCGATCTGATTGGCAAACTCCAACTTAACCAGATTAACATTTTTATTAATCGGATGGTTTTCTCCCGATTTTACGATTGGTGAATACAGCCAGTCGATAGGGAAGTCACCTTTTTCAGAACGCGCCGTAATTGGTGTCGACAGTAAATCCTCTACAAGATTATAATTGATACGGATACCATATTTAAAGAACATATCATCAAGATTCAGTTCTCTTGGAAAAGCCATAGTTGACTGCGATTCATTCTGAAGATTGTCAATGTCGGCAACTACCTTATCGATAAGCCAAAGCGTTTTACCGCCATTCATGACATATTGGTCAAGAATATACTTTTCAGAATCGCTAAAAGCTTCAGTAGGCTTAGCAATGATTGCCGCGTCAAAATGAGCCAGATTCTGCATGACTTTGTTCGGATCATTGGAAAGCGAATCCAGATTGAACTCTCCAATCATGTAATATTCTTTTAAATTAAGAACAAAATCAGCCAGATATTTGTCATTAAGTTCACCGTTCCCTTTCAATACGGCAATCTTTTTCTTTTCAGTAACGGCCAGTTTTGTAAGCGCATCAGCAAATGCAAATTCAAGCAATTGAACAGACTTGCTGATATTTTCATCGGCGTTGTTTCCAAAATTATTAACCAATAAAGGAACACGAACCGATTTGGTACCATAATTTGCAATAGCCCACGGAAAAACCTGTATCATGGATTTTTTTCCGTTTTTATTGCTTTGAATATTAGTAGGTGTAAACCCAAGCCCTGCCAATTCCGATACAAATTGCTCAGCCTTAGAGTCATCAGCTAATGGGTCCGTAAAATTAAAAATGATGTTGGAGTTATAAGCCCTGAATTCCTCAAGCATCTGTCTGGTTTCTCCTTCGAGACGTTTGAATTCAGGTGGAAACTGTCCATCAAGAAATACATCAATATAAAGTGGCTTGTCGACCTTTTTGATCATGTCAAGCGTACTCTTCGACAAGGTATAACGTTTATCTTTCGTAAGGTCGAAACGCTTAAAAAAGAAATTTCCGGCAATATTTACTGCAATCAGGACAAGGATAATGATGCCGAGCTGCTTCAGGCTTTTTTTCTTAGTGGCTTTCATTAGGATTTTAAAGATTTAAGATTAAAAGCTGTAAGAGATAAAAACAATACCGTAATACTTATAAAATAAAGAATGTCTCGCGTATCCAAAACACCACGGCTCATGCTTTTGAAATGATAGTCCATACCAAACGATGAAACGATAAGGTCGAATCCTTCTGCATAGGTTGAAATACCGTCAAAACCAAAGTAAAACACAAAGCACAAAAGCACGGATAAGATAAATGCGACAATTTGGTTTTCAGAAAGCGTCGAAGTAAAAATTCCGATAGCAGTATAGGATGCAATCAGGAACAGCAATCCAAAATATGAACCTAATGTACTTCCAAAATCTAAATTTCCTTCAGGATTTCCAAGATTGGAAATAACCATTACATATATAAGGGTAGGAATGATAGCTATTACAATCAATAGGAAAGCTCCAAAAAACTTACCGTTAATGATTTCCCAGATACCCAATGGTTTTGTAAAAAGCAATTCAATCGTTCCTTGTTTTTTCTCATCCGAAAAACTTCGCATCGTTACTGCCGGAATAAGAAAAATCAAAATCCAGGGAGCTAATGTGAAAAACGGACTCAAATCAGCAAATCCGGAATTTGGGATATTAAAATCGCCTTCAAAAACCCAAAGGAAAAGTCCGTTGAGCAGCAAAAAGATAGCAATTACCAAATAACCAATCGGCGAACCGAAAAAGGATTTGATTTCTCGTAGTAAAATTGATTTCATCTAATAGTTTATAGTTGATAGTGTTTAGTGGATAGTTGATTTCTGATTTCTGATTTCTGATTTCTGATTTCTGATTTCTGATTTCTGATTTCTGATTTCTGATTTCTGATTTCTGAATCTTTGATAACGGGGCAAGTTACACCAAAAATCTAAAATCTAAAATCATAACTCCAAAATTCTAAAATCCAAATAAAGATCTAAAATCTAAAATTTTAAATCATAAATCATAGATCCCAAATCATTCAAGCGATGCCAGCTTATCCACACTCCAGGCCTCAGGCTTGTCATTAAATAATTTTTTGGTAAACGTCCAGATGTTATCAAAAAGTGCCGATTTCCTATAGTTTTCTAAATCTTCTTCGGTTTCCCAATAACTATAGGTAAAAAAAATACTCTTGTTGTTTTTGTCCTGGTATAATTCTAGAAAACGATTTCCGGGAGCATTTCGTATTTTTTCCTTCATTAATTCGAAATTTTCTAAAAAAGCAGGAATGTTTTCTTCGTGGAAAGACAATTTTACAATTCGTACAAACATAGTATATATAATAGGTGATTTTAGATTTATGATTTGTGATTTCTGATTTGTCTATCGCGTAAGGCCTATTGCCTGCTGCATAAAGCTAAATAAAATTAATACTGACAAAATCACGGTACTTTAAACCCAATAAACTCGAAGCGCCACCCACAGAATTAGGGTTGCTGCGGTATATCGCAATTTCCAAAAACCCTGCCTCATTAAAAATAGCCAATTCTTTTCCTTCGTAAAACTTGATTGAATTCTGTTCAAAATTAACAATCGAAGAATAATTCGGTAGAATAGTTCGTAACTTATAATTCTTAAAGCTGACTTCGTATTTTCTTCCTTTTCCAACTTTCGTAAAAAGCTGCTTGGAAATATTGGTGACCACATTGCCAAAATGATCAATATAGATAGCATAGCCTTTTATCGAACTGTTATCTTGACTGACCACAGCTTGTAGTTCTGTGACTTCTTTTATTTTAGTAATCTCTTTCCCAATAACATTTAGCAATCCGCCTCTTGAAAGATGGCAGGCTACGGTTACAAAAACGTCCATAGCCGTAGCATTGATGCCCAGTCGGTCGTGTATATTGATCGAAACAATTTTCTGTGGAATTATTTTTTGTATCAGAAGGCTCAGTATACCATTGTCAGCACAGATAAAGTACTGGTCGTTCCACAGCATTGCAATATGCTGCGTTTCGGGATGCAGTTCAGAATCTACACCTATAATATGTACAGTACCTTTTGGAAAGCTCGGATAGGAAGAGCCAATCATATAACTGGCCTCAGAAACATTAAACAAGTCAATTTCATGTGAGATGTCCACAATCCTGGCTTCAGGATATTCAGAATAAATTTTACCCTTTAAAGAACCGACAAAGTGGTCTTTGTATCCAAAATCGGTCGTGAGGGTAATTATTGACATAAAATTGTTTATAACATTAACGCCAGTGCGCCTAAATTTTTATTAAATTTGAGATATGCAAAGCTAACAAAATAGCCAGATAATTTTTAATTTAATACTATAGCTTTTGAACGAAAGAACCATCGAATTAGTAGATATTGCTCCAAAAGATTTTTGGGGCGCTCAAGACTCTCATCTTGAAACTATTAGGAAATACTACCCTAAATTAAAAATTGTTGCCAGAGGAACTACAATTAAAGCTTTTGGAGAAAAAGAAGTTTTAGACGAGTTCGAAAATCGCTTCCAGCGTCTGATGCTCCATTTCTCACGATATAACAATATTGATGATAATGTTATTGAAAGAGTTATCGAAGGTGGCGTCCAACAGATTGAAAGAATGGGCGACCATGATAAAATTCTTGTACACGGCGTTGGCGGAAAGATTATCAAGGCAATGACACCAAATCAGCAGCTGCTTGTTGATAACGTAAACAAAAATGATATGGTTTTTGCCGTAGGCCCTGCCGGAACAGGAAAAACCTATACGGGTGTGGCAATGGCTGTAAAAGCATTAAAAGAGAAACAGGTCAAAAGGATTATCCTTACACGTCCGGCAGTAGAAGCTGGTGAAAATCTGGGATTCCTTCCGGGTGATATGAAAGAAAAACTGGATCCGTATATGCAGCCTTTGTATGATGCGCTTCGCGATATGCTGCCAAACGAAAAACTGGAAGACTATATCACAAAAGGAATCATACAAATTGCACCTTTGGCGTTCATGCGTGGGCGTACGCTCGACAATGCATTCGTCATTCTCGATGAAGCTCAGAATACGACACATTCTCAAATGAAAATGTTCCTGACACGTATGGGGAAAAATGCCAAATTCATGATTACGGGCGATCCTGGTCAGGTTGATTTGCCAAGAAGGACAATTTCCGGATTAA
This sequence comes from Flavobacterium sp. 28YEA47A, assembly GCF_041262125.1. Classification (NCBI taxonomy): domain Bacteria; kingdom Pseudomonadati; phylum Bacteroidota; class Flavobacteriia; order Flavobacteriales; family Flavobacteriaceae; genus Flavobacterium; species Flavobacterium sp. 28YEA47A. The sequence goes on along the minus strand of NZ_JBGCCI010000001.1, from coordinate 5,353 downwards.
AAGAAGCCTTATTGATTTTAAAAGATGTAGACGGAATCGGTATTATTTATCTTGATGATAAAGATATTGTTCGCCACAGATTAGTTAAGAAAGTAATTGATGCTTATAAAAAGATAGAGAACCACGACTAATATATAATTGTGGTATTTTAACAAAAAATAAAAGCAATACGCAAATAAGTGTATTGCTTTTTTGTTTTTTATTATGGTAAAGCATAATTTGTTACATTTGATTCATAATATTTAAACCCTCATATTATGAAAAAAATTACTTTATTACTTTTTATGTTTTTTCTGGGAGCGCTGGCTTCTTATGCGCAGTACTCCTGCGCAAATGCGGTTCCCATAACGAATGGATTTACACAATCTAATATTGTGACGCCGGGTCTTGGAAATGGAAGTCCCGGAAATTGGGTGACTTCGGCACCCGATTGCCAGGGTACTGGAGGTTATAGCAGTACGCTAAATTTTAATACCACTTGTTTTGATGACGTATTTATCTCTCAAGGCGATGATTATTTATTTAAATACACATCTGGCCCGGTTGCAGGAGAAACAGCCTATTTTGAAATTTTAATCAAAACCAGATATATGGGATTGATGGCTTTTTCAGATTGTAATGGAACTGTGATTTCAGGATGCCTGTCAGGAGCCTACTCAGGATCATTCAATACTCCTACAGGAACCTTATCGGTTACAGTGTCCAATCTTGCAGCCAACCAGACCATTTATTTTGGTGTCGGAATTTGGGCAGATCCTAAAGTTTTAAATTTTGACGTGGCTAATTTTACGGTAACGCCTCCAGCATTAGGAGTTGGAGACTTGTCTGAGGAAAAAATAAAACTATTTCCTAACCCTGTTGCCGATATGCTAAACATATCAGGTCTAAAAGAAGATTCCAATATTGCTATTTATAATATGCTGGGGCAAGAAGTTGTTAAACAAAGCAAATTAGATAAAGAACAAGTTGATGTTTCAGGCCTTGCACCGGGTACCTATTTAGTGAAGATAAATACAGAAGCTACAACCAAGACCTACAAAATTGTAAAAAACTAGGCTGGTAGTTTTAAAAAAAGACAATAAAAAAAGTATGGCTCGAAAGTACCAATCACAGGTATTATTTCGAGCCTTTTCTTTTGTGTATCTCTGCCAAACGAATTACTTTTGCATCTTTACAAACAACACAACAACCACAAAAAATGAACAATACCATAACTGCTACCAGTTTTAATTTCCCGGGGCAAAAATCAGTCTACAGAGGAAAAGTACGTGAAGTATATAATATTAATGACGAGCTTTTGATAATGATTGCTACCGACAGACTTTCGGCTTTTGACGTAGTATTGCCAAAAGGAATTCCATACAAAGGACAAATCTTAAACCAGATCGCAACCCGATTTATGGAAATGACCTCACATCTTGTACCAAACTGGTTGATTGCATCACCAGATCCAAACGTAGCAATAGGCCATCTTTGTGAACCGTTTAAAGTTGAAATGGTTATTCGTGGTTACTTGTCTGGTCATGCTGCGAGAGAATATGCAGCAGGCAAAAGAGAAATCTGCGGAGTTGCAATGCCTGATGGTATGAAAGAAAATGATAAATTCCCGGAACCTATTATCACACCAACAACCAAAGCTGATAATGGAGAGCACGATGAGGATATTTCCAGAGAAGCAATTTTAGAAAATGGGATTGTATCACAGGAAGATTATGAAGTATTAGAAAATTATACAAAGGTCCTTTATAATATAGGTACACAGATAGCAGCCGATAGAGGTTTGATTCTGGTTGATACAAAATATGAGTTTGGAAAAACGAAGGAAGGAAAAATTGTACTGATTGATGAAATCAATACACCGGATTCTTCAAGATATTTTTATAAAGAAGGCTACGAAGAAAGACAGGGGAGAGGCGAATCACAAAAACAACTATCGAAAGAATTCGTAAGGCAATGGCTTATCGCAAACGGATTTCAAGGCAAGGAAGGACAGCAGATTCCGGAAATGACAGACGAATACGTTGAATCGGTTTCAGAAAGATATATTGAACTTTATGAAAATATTTTAGGAGAGAAATTTTTTAAAGCCGATATATCCAATATTGATGAACGTATCGAAAAAAATGTACTCGATTTTTTGAATAAATAATCTAACAAAATCATAATTCTCTGATAACCACGCTTTGCGTGGTTTTTTTGTTCTTTGTAGTGTGAAAAACAATTTGATATAAGCCGTGATATGTTAAAGTTATGTTAGAATGAGAAAATACTGTAACAAAAGAAAAAATTGGTCGTCTACTATTTAACAATCAAATCAAAAAATAATTTAAAACACAATCATCATGAAAAAATCAATCGTTTATTTAGGAATTGCATTACTTGCATTTGGAAATGTTGCTATCGCAGCTAACACTAATTCCCTAACAGAAAACACTGTTGTAAAAGCTAAAAACGTAAGCCCTTTATGTCTGGCTATCGCTAAAGGTGATGTTGAAACTGTAAAAAGAATGATAGAGTTCGGTACAGATATCAACGCTACTTCAAACGGAATGACTCCATTAATGTTTGCAGCACGTTACAATAAGGTAGAAATTGTGAAACTACTTTTGGAAAGTGGAGCGAAAGTAAACACAAAAGATGAAAAAGGATTTACAGCATTAAAACATGCTGAACTGTCTAATGCTACAGAAGCTGCTGAAGTTATAAAAGCTCATAAAAAAGCATAAGAAATCATCAATCAAAATAAAGTCCCGTTATCTCATCAATAACGGGACTTTTTGTTTCATGTAATATATAAGGTATTATTTACCGAAGTAGGTAAACGTTTCTTCGTTTTTAATTTTAAGCAAAGATTCATAAATAAGTTTTATTACATTTTCTACGTCATCGCGGTGAACCATTTCTACAGTGGTATGCATATAACGAAGTGGCAAGGAAATTAATGCTGAAGCAACACCGCCATTACTGTATGCAAAAGCATCCGTATCAGTTCCGGTAACTCTTGAAGAAGCTAATCTTTGGAATGGGATTTTCTTTTCTTCAGCCGTATCCAGAATTAATTCTCTAAGATTGTTTTGAACAGCTGGAGCATAAGTCACAACGGGCCCTTTTCCTATTTGAGTGTCACCTTCAATTTTTTTATCAATCATTGGTGTTGTCGAATCATGGCAAACGTCAGTAACAATAGCAACATTAGGTCTGATTGTTTTGGTAATCATTTCTGCGCCACGCAAACCTACTTCTTCCTGGACAGAATTAGTAATATACAATCCGAAAGGAAGTTTCTTTTTGTTTTCATGAAGCAGTCGTGCTACTTCAGCAATCATAAAGCCGCCAATTCGATTGTCAATGGCTCGGCAAACAAATTTGTTTTCATTCAATACCATGAAATCATCAGGATAGGTAATAACACAGCCAACATGAACGCCAAGTTTTTCAACCTCTTCTTTTGTTTCGCAGCCACAGTCAATGAAAATATTGTCGATTCTTGCGCCTTCTTCTTTCCCGCGATTTCGGGTATGGATTGCCGGCCAGCCAAAAACACCTTTCACAATTCCTTTTTTGGTATGAATATTGACGCGTTTTGAAGGAGCGATCATGTGATCAGAACCACCATTCCGAATTACATAAATTAAACCGTTATCAGTAATATAATTAACATACCATGAAATTTCATCAGCATGCCCTTCGATAACGACCTTATAGTCTGCTTCAGGATTGATGATTCCAACAGCTGTTCCATAGGTATCCGTAATAAAAGTATCAACGTATGGTTTTAGATAGTCCATCCAAATTTTTTGACCGCTGGATTCATATCCGGTAGGCGATGCATTATTAAGGTAGTTTTCCAGAAAGTCAAGTGAAGACTTCTTAAGTATAGATTTTGATGCCATATTATTATTTTTTGCTAAATTATAAATTTGAAATTACAGTTATCCATATATTATATAATTTTACACAACAAATCAAACTTAATGAAAGCTATAAACTATTTCTTTTTCCTGTTTCTTTTATCAAATGCGTTGCATGCGCAGGTTGATAAAAATGATGAGTACTTAAACGAGCCTGATACAATTAAAGTTGTACAGCTTGATGAAGTACTTATATTAAAAGGAGAGATTGATGAAGAAAGCAAAAAGAACTTCCTGATTTTGCAAAGAAGAGTGCAAAGGGTGTATCCTTTTGCAAAAGCAGCAGCCGACAGATTGGTTGCGCTGGAAAAGGGGATGGCCAAATTAAAGACTGAGAAAGAAAAGAAGAAGTACTTTAAGATTGTAGAGAAATATCTTGAAGATGAATTTGAAGGACAACTCAAGAAATTGTCAAGAAGAGACGGGCAAATTTTGGTAAAGCTTATCCATAGGCAAACAGGTTCGACAACTTTTGATCTTATTAAGGAGCAAAAAAGCGGATGGAAAGCTTTTTGGGCCAATAAGACCGCCCGTGTTTTTAGCATAAATTTAAAAACACAATACAATCCTTATAATGTACCAGAGGATTTTCTAATTGAAACTATATTGGTTAGAGCTTTTGAAGAAGGTAGGCTCCCAAAACAAAACCCAGGTATCAGTATTAATTATCAGGAATTAGCCAAATCATGGAATGAGAAAGTAGCGAAGTCTAAAACATAATAAGATTTTTACATCCAAAATAGAAGAGGGCAGCTGTTTAAAGCGGCCTTTTTTATTGCTCCTTGGTTGAATTCACCCTGATTTTGTCTGTATACCTATATATAGGTAGATAAATTTACTTGGTTTTCTAGGAGAAATAGCACGCTTTACAATTCACTTCCTTTATTTTTTGAGGGTTTATGCTTTGTGCTTGCAAAGGGATCAAAAAAGCGATTTTGCAGAGTTCTGTTTACCAGAGTGTTGCGAAAAAGTTTAAAAAAAGTTAGGATAAAGTTTGCGAAAGCGGAAAAAGGTGCTACTTTTGCACCCGCAATAAAGGCGAAGTTCATAGGTAAATACTGACAGTAAGCGGATTTAGGAAGGGGATAAAAATTTCCAAAAATAAATTTGCAGGAATCAAAAAAGGTTTTTACTTTTGCACCCGCAATCAGGGCGACGTTCATATAGAAAATGCATACCAGCTTAGGGGAAAAAAATTTTTCGGAAAAGCTTGTGGGAAACGGAAAAGGGTCATATCTTTGCCGTCCGCAAAAAACGGTAACGGGCTTTTAAAAAGAAGAAAATTTTTTTTCAAAAAAAGCTTGCAGGATTCGAAAAGAGTGTTACCTTTGCAGCCGCTTCGAGAGAGGCGGAAACATACAGAAGAACACGTTCATAGACATATTGGATTGACAGCAAATTAAAGAATTAGAGAGCAAGGCGGATCGAAGAGATCTGCGCAC